>DATKPK010000168.1:0-20521 GCA_035524095.1 Binataceae bacterium (SeqCode)
AGGAACAACTCAGCCTGCCGACGATCAGCGAAGGAACAGCTTGAAAATTCTGATCACAGGAGCGGACGGCCAGTTAGGCCGATGCCTGCTGACCGCCTGCGCCCGCCACGAACTATTGCCATTCACCCACCCCTCCCTCGATATCACCCAGTTAGACAAGGTTCGCGAGGCTCTCAGTTGCCATCGGCCCGGCTTGGTGATCAACGCGGCCGCTTTCAACGACGTGGACGGGGCCGAATCACGTAGCGCCGAAGCGTATGCCATCAATGCCTTGGGACCGCGCAACCTTGCGGTTGCCACTGCCGCTCGCGAAATACCGCTAGTGCATGTTTCAACCGATTATGTATTCAGCGGCACCAGCCGCCGCCCGTACCACGAATTCGATCAGACTAATCCTCAATCTGTCTACGCGGCGAGCAAACTAGCCGGCGAAGAAGAAGTCAGGTCATTGAACCCGCGTCATTATGTTGTGCGGACGGCATGGTTATTCTGGGAAGACGGCAAGAATTTTCTTCTTTCGATGTACCGCCTGGCTGCCCAGAATCAACTCAAGGTGGCAAGCGATCAATATGGTTCCCCAACCTACGTGCCTCATCTGGCGCAGGCCATATGTAAATTAACTGGGACTGAGGCTTACGGGACATATCATTTCGCGGGATACGGCGGAGCCTCACGCTGGGAATTAGTAAATGATCTCTTTCATCGTCTCAGTATCACTACTCCAATACTGCCCGTGTCCAGCCTGGAATTTCCGGCGCCGGCGGCCCGTCCTGCCTACTCGGTACTCTCAACTATCCAGGACCCGCGTATTGAACTCCCGGCGTGGCAAGAGGGCGTCGAAGAATTTGCCCATCACTTGCAGTCGCGGGCTCTCATTTAAGGTAAAGCCGCGGCACCATCGCGGATGCCTTTTCTGCGAAGGTCGGTAATTCGCGAAAAATTCACTTACGCCACTGCAATCTAGCTCATTTTTTTTAGGCCATGCTTATCATTGCTTATCTTTACCTCTTGAATCACGTCAGTCTTCGGCATTAAATTATTACATCAAGTCGCTGTGACCACTTTAAGGTTACCGGCATGAGTCGAGAGAGAAGAATAGGCGAATCGGCCAAGTGAGTGCGTCTCCTGGCTGACGCCGGTCGGAAGGGGAGATCAGCAGGTTTGCCGGGCTGAGTTCGGCCTAACTCGAGCGAGATCCTAAAAGCCGCGAACCGAGGCATCGCTGAGACCCAATAATGTTCGAAAACCTGCGCGAAGATTGGCTAACCCACGAGCGCAACGCGTGGCGTCAGGGTTTGTGGGTCATGGTGGTTTATCGCTTTGGACAATGGCGGTACCGGCTCAAGCCGAAAATGGTCCGAATGCCTTTTTCGTTCCTATATAAAGTGCTTTTCAAATTGATCCAAATTCTTGCCGGAGTCGAATTGCCCTGCGAGACAAAGATAGGGCGGCGATTCAAGATCGAACATTTCGGCGGGATCATAATCAGCGGAGACGCGATCTTCGGCGACGACGTAACCATCCGCAATGGTGTGACGGTCGGACTCCGGCAGACGGGCCTGCGCGGTTCGCCGACTATTGGTAACCGCGTGGATATAGGGGCTGGAGCTAAAATCCTGGGCGCAATCACGGTAGGTGACGACGTTGCAATCGGGGCCAATTCAGTCGTCATACATGACGTTCCCTCCCACTGCGTGGCAGCCGGCATTCCGGCTCGGATTATGCCGCGCCGGCCGGTTGCGCCGCCCTCAGCATCACTTGAGCTAATGCACTAGGCGAATCTGCCACATCATCAGAATTGGTGAGATTTAGTGAAGAATTGGTTCGTTACTGATGCTACAGCTTGTTGAGGAATCTTCTTGTCGGCGAATTTCGCTAATGGGCATTCCTATAGATCCAGTGACAGAAGATGAGGTGCTTTCCCGCATAATTGGAGATTTGAATAAGGGATGCGGGGGCTGGGTGGTGACACCTAACCTCGATCAGATGCGAGTATTAAACCAAAGGCCAAACCTACTCGATATAGCTGGCGAGGCGAGTTTGATTATTGCCGACGGAATGCCGGTAGTGTGGGCAAGCCGCTTGCAGGGAACGCCCCTGCCAGCACGTGTTGCAGGCTCGGACTTGGTATGGAGCCTCACGGCGGCAGCAGCTCGTGTTGGGGCATCGGTTTTCCTGCTGGGTGGCAGCCCGGGCTCTGCAGAAAGCGCCGCCGCCATTTTGGCGAGACAGAACCCAAACCTGAGGATCGCGGGAACGCTTTGCCCTGCAATGGGTTTTGAACGCGATCCCGCAATAGTTGAAGGCGTCTGTGAGGCCGTCGCGAAGACTGAGCCGGACATCGTATACTCGTGCTTTGGCTTCCCAAAGCAGGAATGGATGATCGGTCAACTACGCCGTCGTCTTCCGAGGACATGGTTTCTGGGCGTGGGTGGCAGTCTAAGCATGGTGGCGGGAGAGCTTCCGCGGGCGCCGAAATGGATGCAGCGTGCGGGTCTCGAGTGGATCCATCGGTTGGCGCTTGAGCCGCAGCGGCTCTTTCGCCGTTATTTAATACAGGATGCACCTTTCGCGATGCGACTCTTCTGCAACGCTTTGTACTCCCGGTGGTCGTCTAACCGCCGAAAATCGCAAATCGTTCTGACGAAGCGGCCTTTCTCTGAGTTGTCTTCCGCAATTGCCGACGCTTCGATCTTCGCAGCCGGCGGTCGGCGTCTCCAAGATGAAACTTCGCGGTGCTTGATTGATCGCTACGAATCTATCGGTGCGAGCACGTGGCGCCGCAAGCGACAGACGTGGCGCTCTGGGTTTCGGCGCCTCAGCTGGCAGCTACTGACGGGTAGCACCGCAGCTGCGAAGCGGCTGGTGGATATCATCGTTTCTCTCATTCTGTTGATCTTACTTTCGCCCTTGTTCGCCGCGATCACTGCGTTCATCAAAGCAGATTCGCGGGGGCCCGTGATTTTCCGTCAACCTCGCGTTGGAAAATGGGGGCAAGTCTTTCAAATGTATAAGTTCCGTTCCATGTGTACCGACGCTGAACACCGAAAAAGTCAATTGCTTGACCAAAACGAAATGGATGGCGGCGTGATCTTCAAGATGAAGTACGACCCTCGTGTCACAAGGGTCGGCAAAATTATTCGCCGTTGCTCGCTCGACGAATTGCCCCAGCTTTGGAATGTGTTGAAAGGCGAAATGTCATTGGTTGGGCCGCGCCCACCGGTGCCGGCCGAGGTGAGCTGTTATACACTCGGAGAGAGGCGCAGGCTGGAGGTCAAACCTGGGATAACCTGTATATGGCAGGTCTCAGGCCGCTCACACCTACCTTTTGAACGGCAAGTTGAGCTCGACGTTGAGTATATCGAATCGCAGACCATGTGGGGCGATGTCAAATTGCTGTTCAAGACGGTCCCGGCGGTTTTGATGGGCCACGGCGCCTATTAGGATTTTGACCATGCGGACAATCATAGTCGCAGGCGGCGCTGGCTTTATCGGTTCCAACTTCGTACGGACCGTATTGAAGCAGACCTCGTTGCGGATCGTTGTGTACGATCTCTTGACTTACGCAGGTTCAATGCTCAATCTACGCGATCTAAATGGCGCCGAACGTTTCGAATTCATCCGCGGCGATATTACCCAGTCTGACCAACTGGAATTACTATTCAAGCACTGGCAGCCTGAAGCGATAGTTAATTTCGCCGCTGAAAGCCATGTCGACCGGTCAATCGATGGACCGCGGAATTTCCTGCAAACGAACGTCGTTGGAACTTTCGAGATGCTCGAAATGGCGCGGCGGTATTACAATGGCCTCACTACCGATCAGCGGAGGTCCTTCCGATTTCTCCATGTATCAACGGACGAAGTCTATGGCTCGCTGGGTGCGATAGGCAAATTCGAGGAATCTACCCCGTACGCACCTAATTCGCCGTATGCAGCATCGAAGGCAGCAGCCGACCATTTCGTGCGTGCCTACCACCAAACCTACGCTCTGCCGGCGCTGATCACCAACTGCTCAAATAATTATGGGCCTTTCCAGTTTCCCGAAAAGCTGATTCCGCTAACGATTCTCAATGCGATTAATGGAAGGCCACTCCCGATTTACGGGGACGGTAGTAACATTCGTGATTGGCTATTCGTCGATGAACACTGTGAGGGAATACTGGCCGTCCTGCAGCGTGGGCAACCTGGGTCGAAATACAATCTTGGCGGCAATAGCGAGCTGACCAATCTCGAGGTAGCGGGGGAGGTCTGCCGGGCGTTGGATAGATTGCTACCGGTCTATTCTAATCCAGTTGTTGCAGTTCGCGGACTGAATAGTTACGCCGATCTGATCACTTTCGTGGCCGATCGTCCCGGGCACGACCATCGCTATGCGATCGACTGCTCGCTTATCAAACGTGACTTGGGCTGGTCTCCGAAAGTTAGTTTCGCCGATGGAATTCAGTTAACGGTGGCTTGGTATCTAAAAAATCTGGAATGGTGCCAGGGTGTGCAGCAAGGCCGGTACGCGGGTGAGCGTCTGGGACTAGCAACAGGCGAGGCGCTCCAATGAAGGTCGTCCTTTTCGCCAGCCGCGAGATTGGGGCATTAGCTCCGATCAGTGAGTTTTCCTGCCTCGCTCTATTGAGCGTCGCCTGCAAGCCGCTGATCGTTCATTCTATCGAAGCGCTCGCGACGGCCGGATTGACGGATGTAATCGTGGTTGTGTTACCGGACGCCGATGCGGTTGTCGCCGCTTTGGGTGACGGTGCCCGCTGGGGAATGCGATTTGAATATGTGCATGCTGTCATCGGAGAGTCCGATGAGGCGATATTGCAGCGCATCTGCCGCAGATTCGACGAAGAATATTTGGTGGTGCGAGGGGAAGTTCTACGTACTCCGATTATCACCGAATTTGTTGATCGCGCAAAACAGCTGCAAGCGAAATCCGTTACCGCCACGATCGGCCATGTCAAAGCGGGCTTAGCGTTGATCAAACGCGGCGCAAGTTTGGAGGAAAATCAATCCGAAAATGATTCGGATCTGACAGAAGGCGAAACCATCACAAGCTGGGTCGAATTTCCTGAGGCTCATCTCTCCCGGCTTGATTCCTTTGCAGTCTTTCACCAAGCCCATATGGAACTCTTGGCTGGATGCTTCGGCGGGCTGATCGCGCCAGGTCGGGATTTTGCCGAAGGAGTCAAAGTAGGGTGCAAAAGCAATCTTCCGGCGGACACCATCAAGGATGCACCTCTCCTGATTGGTACGCGCTGCAAGATTGCCAGCGATGCCGTTCTGAGCAGTAGCGTAATCTCCGACGACGTTGTGATTGATTCGGGGGCGGTACTGCGGTCTGCGGTCATTATGCCTCATACCTACGTAGGCGAAATGGTAGAGGTTGAAAACGCAATCGTAGCTGGTGACCGCCTGGTTCACGTTGATACAGGCGTCGTCGCGAGTGTTACTGATAGCTTTTTGCTTGCCACTCTCCACCTCGGAGACTTTACTGCGCGTATCGGCAACCTCGCCAATCGGGTCGCCGGAGCGGTTCTGTTGGCGGCGACGATCTGGCTGTGGCCCATAGCGTTAATTGCAGCTTTGGCCGAAAATCCCCGCCAGCCAGTTAGAAGCAGACTTCTGCTGGGGAATCGCAGGGACTCGAAGGCTGCGGAGTTCAGGGCCTACGAATTCGCGGCCTCATCCCTTGCTTTGCGTTATTTGCCTTGCTTGCTCGCTGTAGTGGCTGGTCATTTGAGACTTATCGGCGAGGAACCGCCTGAACCGGCTACCACACGGCCCGCCGAAGGATCTTTGGCGGTTCGGAAGAAGGTCCATGTCGGTCTATCGGCACTGATGAAGTCCGCGAGGAATGTGGACGTGGTCAAAAGCCAGTCCCAGGTTCCTCGAACCAATCTGCGAAGACCGCTGGCCGAATGAACCGTGCGAGACGCTCTGCTTGCCCGAAATCTGGCGAAGTTTTGGTCGATAATCGGTGCTAATCGGAACTTGATCCCATCATGACCAGACGTCTAACTCCCGCGCGAAGGTAGCGCCAGGACACGAAACGACTCGAACTAAACGTCGGTCTGATGGTGTCGATGAGCGAAATAAGCGCCAGTCAAGGCCGTCTCGATGGTGTGATCGTTGCCCTCGCATGAAACAGACGCTGACTGCATCCAGGTAGCGACATGATGGTCCTACGTGAGCAATCACAGGAATTAGTATCGCTCAATAAAGGCTAGTATAGATAGGATAAACCTGATAAAGTGGTATGAAGAATCGGAATCCGACGTTTACGTCGATTTTTCCGTCGAAACAAATCGCCGGATCTTCTTTCCAAGAATGAGTAATCATTTGCAAACTAAGGTTTCGGACCACAGCTCGATCTCGCTTCGAGCGAATAAAGCCGCAAACCCTGGGAGAGGTTCAGTTGATCGCCCTGGCGAGTCGTCTAAAGAGTCAACTCTACGGGATTCCGCGCACGGCGCTGACTTAGTCCTGTTGGCTATCGCAGACAGCACCGAGCGCCGTCACTTGGCTAAGACATTGGCCAATTCAGGTTGTGAAGTATTGGTTACTGCCGACTCCAGGGCAGCGTTGCAATTGGCCATATCCGAGCAACCAGGCTTGATCGTTCTTGATACTGCATCACCCGGCTCGGATGGTTTTGAGGTTTGTGCAGAGTTAAAACTCGAGCAACGCACGCGGCATGTTCCGATTATATTATTCTCGGCCACGCTTGCACCTGAAGAAAAAATGCGAGGACTTAGACTGGGAGCAGTAGACTGCATCACCAAACCATGCGACTGGGCAGAAGTGGCGGCTCAAGTCTGTAGCCAGCTGGATTTGGCGCGTGTGCGTAACGAGCTGGCCCTGGCAAACGTCGATCTAATGGCGGTGCAGGCGCAGCATCAAGCGGAATTGAAAGCTGCCGCATCCGTTCAAAAGTCACTGCTACCGCGGCAAACAACGGAGACCTACTCAAACCTCAGTATATCCTGGAGATTTTCACCACTCGATCACGTGGGTGGCGATCTTCTCGGCTACTCCTGGTTGGACGAAGATCATCTGGCCGCGTACGTTGTCGATGTTTGTGGCCATGGACTTCCAGCGGCAATGATGACGGCAGCCATTTCCATAAGTCTCGCGCCCTCCATCGATGCTGGCGATGGTCTGCAAGTGAAGCAGCGCACCGCTTACTCTCCTAAAGAGATGCTCGAGAAACTCGATCGAGAATACCCTATTGAGCGATTCGACCGTCCTTTTACGATTTCTTACTTCGTGCTGAATCGCAAGACCGGCGAGTTCCGGTGCAGCCGCGCGGGCCATCCGATGCCGATAATAGTCCGGCGTGAAGGCCAGATCGAATCAATTGATGCGGGCGGTACGATGATTGGTCTGGACCAGATGTTGCCGTTCGATGAAGGCGCCGGGAAACTCAGTCACGGCGATTCTATCCTTCTATACAGTGACGGTGTGACAGAATGCCGCAATGAATCAGAGACTTACGGGCTCGATCGGCTTTCTAGTGTCCTGCACCGATCTTCCGGGTGCTCGGCCGAGGTTCTATGCGATGAGATCGTGGTGGATCTCGCTCGTTTTAACTCCGGTGCGGTGATGCAAGACGATGTAACTATCCTGGCGCTCACTTACGAAGCGGGCCTGGAATGAGCAAAGTAGGGAGGGCACTTCGCATATGGCCAGCGAATTGAATCGCTCGAATGATGAAAGCTAGTCCAAGACTCGAAGAGCAATTTGAAGGCAATGCGCTCATTGTCAAGCTACTCGACTCGCGATTCGATGCGGTTTCCGCCCCCGTTGTCAGAGAGCGCTTTGCTGCGTTGATCGGTGAAGGGCATCACCGTATCGCATTCGATATTTCCGAAGTCGAATTCATCGACTCGAGTGGACTCAGCGCAGCCGTCTGGGCGCTTAAACGTCTCGGCGATGACGGGAAACTGGTCATAAGTGGAGCGCGAGGCTCTGTGATGAGCGTTCTGAGGCTGACGAGATTGGATAAGGTTTTCCGCCTTTTCCCAAATACAGGAATGGCCGTCGCTGCGCTCAGCGACTGAGTCGGTCTGGCTAGGGCGCGGACTTGCCCACTGGAGGAATAACTCTCTCAATCGAAAGCCAATTTGAAAACATCTTTCTGGTTGGACAGGCGATTAACAAGATTGTTTCGTCGATTCCAGTGAGTGAAAAAACGGCATTCGAAATGGAACTAGCAGTGGTCGAAGCATTAAATAACGCTGTTGAGCATGCTCACCATCTTCAACGGGCAAAACGCGTGAAAGTGCGGGTCTCCCTTGAATCTGATCTGGTCAGCTTCACCGTCATTGACCAGGGAGCTCCATTTGACTTCGAGGCAGCTATGCGCACAGCGGCGATAATGGAAAATGTTCCGGAGGTCGAGCGTGGGCGCGGTCTGGGAATAATTAGATCGTTAATGGATGAAATTAAGTATGAACGCAAAGGGAAGGCGAATCACATTACATTAATTAGGTACCTAAAGCGCTCCTAATGTGCTTTACTGATGAGGTTGGTAACTATCGATTGGACTGACAGACAACAGTGTGAGCCCAACCGACTAATTGGCACGCGAGAGTTCTCTAGAATTGCGGAAGTATTGGTGGTGAAAGGTGGTGATTAACCAGACGCTGCCCTCGGTGGAGAATCAATAGTCATTCGTCATTTGACAATTTTAGGTTGCCAGCGACGAATTGAGTCAATCGTTGCAGAATCAACTGATTGAAAACATATAGGGTTTTCTCAAGTGAACTGTTCGGCGCCATCAGATAGAATGTCTCAATTGTCAAAAGTGCAGCCGCTCACCGTCATTTTTCGAATCGTGAAAAGCCGTCTCCTCTACAAGCTTGGCTGCAAGGCCAGTGGCTTCTCGGGTCATTTGCTCTTGCTGCTCGCGACGCTGCTGTTTGTTGGCTGCGCCACCCAGAAGGTACCGTCAACTCCTCCGGCCAACTCGGGGCTGCAAAACGCTTACCATGACGATCACTTGTCAGTCGCGACGGCCGAGGTGATCAGCGAATTTAATGACGCTCCTCAAGCCCGCTACACGATAGGTCCCGGAGATAGAGTCAACGTAACTGTCTGGGCGCGTCCTGAACTTTCCGGCCCGCACGTGGTAGGACCGGACGGTGATATTCAAGTTCCGTTTCTTGGCTCGGTCCGTATTGCTGACCTCACTCCCGATCAGGCGGGATCCAGGTTGAGCAGTGCACTTTCCGAATACTATTTGGGCGCTTATGCGACAGTAACGATGTCGAGTTACAGCGGGAATAGCATTACCGTTCTGGGACATGTAGCGCATCCGGGACAGCTTACGTTCAATGACAACCCCACTCTACTTGAAGTCCTGGCAAGAGCTGGAACGCCACAGACTGATAACAAAGCGTCAACCGATATCACCCGCTGCGCAATCTTTCGGGGTAAGGATAGGGCTATCTGGATTGACCTGCGCCCGCTCTACCGCGGCCATGACCTGGGCTTGAACCTGAGAATGCAGCGGGGTGACTACGTCTATGTACCGGATCCTTCGGACCAACTCATTTATGTGATGGGCCAAGTCAACAAGCCCGGGGCCTATCCGCTGACTCCTAACATGTCGTTCCTCGACGCGTTGGGACAGGCTGGGGGGCCAAGTGATGGTTCCAAACCAAGCCAGATAATATTGGCCCGTCCCAGTGATCACCTGCAACAAGTCGTCGATCTCAAGACTTTCCTGGGTGGCAATGGCGAGGCGAACTACTCGCTCGAAGAAGGCGATATCATCTATGTTCCGAAAAGCGGGATAGCCAAACTCGGCTACGTGTTGCAGCAGATTAATCCTATCACAAGCACAGTCTTCTTCGGAGCGGCGTTGTTCTAATGAACTCCCCATTGCTGCGAACTACTGCCATAGAACCGTGGCTTAATTGCTCGGTATATAGGCATCCAACCCACCGCGCTGTAATCAATAGGGACCCATATGGATGTTTGGTTGTTCGATCATCGCTAGTCACTATTTCCTTATCCGGCTCGAAGTCCCCCCTCCGTACCGAAACCGAGTCTGGAGAATCCGATGAATGCAACGACTGATCAATTTATCCCGGCGGCGCAACAAGGTTTCGGTTCTCTATTGGTGCCAGGACGGAAGCCGGATCCCATTGCGAGTGTCAAAGGCCATCGAACACTCTCCCTCGTGGCTGTACTGATAATCGGAGTAATTGGCTTGGCGGCGGCGTTCAAGTTCGGCCACGCCAAATACATTGCCACGGCTTCCGTCCGGGTGACTCCGACATTCGATCCCAGTCTCGCGACTGGCATAGACCCTTCGATGATGGCCAATGTGGACTACAGCAGTTTCGTGCAGCAGCAAGTCTTTGAAATTGCCAATATTCAGACCGTCGGGGACGCCCTGCAGTTGCTCGGGACGAAATCCTCGATTTGGCGGCTACCCAACGAGAGCGACCAACACGCGGCCGAGCGATTACTCAATGCTCTCAAAGTAGAATGGCTGCCTAATACATTTCTTATCTCCATTAGTTTGACAGGATCCAAACCTCAAGGTCTGAACGACATCGTCAATGCCGTCGTTACGGCCTACCTGGACCGTCAAGAAAAGCAGGAAATGAATGGCGCGGACACGAGAGTCAGTTTGCTTAATCAGCGAAGGGCCAATCTTGCTCAGCAAACGGACGAAGAGCGCAGCCAGTTGACGCAGTTGGCGCAGCAACTCGGCGTTTCGACCTTTGCCAGCGGTTTAAGCGACCCCTATGACCGCATGTTGGCTAGTGCGACCGAAGCACTGGACCGGGAGCGCCGGAACTTGATTGTGCAACAAGCACATCTCGCATCTCTGCAAGCGGAACAAAAACAACCGCAGGATGCAGATCTGAATTCCTTCGCGGAAAAAACAGTTGCCAGCGACCCTGATCTGGTCGGGCAAAAATCAGAGCTTGAAAAGCAACGCGTCGAAGCTTTCCTTCAACTCCAAGGTCTTGGTCCCAGCCATCCCGGTCGCCCGGCATTGGAGCAACAAATCAATGATATCAATCGTGAAATCGCCAATATTGACGGAAAAGCAATGGAGCGCGCCCGGTCTATTCTACTCGGTACGCGCACCGCGGAATGGCGTGACAAAATTGCCGAGGCTCAGGCGCGCGTCAATGAATCCCAACTGGCCTGTGACGGAATAGAGAAAGAAGTCGCTACACTCAAAGCAAGCATTTCAACCTTCGGAGCAAAATATAACCAAGCGCTTGCCTTGCATGAACAATTTGAGACGCATGCGAAGGAGCTCAGCGACCTCGACGACCGCATAGATCTTGTGCGCTTGCAAAGCCAGTCGCCCGGGGAGGCGAGTGTGGAACTTCCTGCCGAATTGCCAGATCAACCGCAGGGTGGGAAGCGCCGAGTGATCTTCGGTCTTTCGATTCTCATGGCTATCGCATTTGGCATCGGAGTCCCGACAGTCCTGGATCTAGCCGACTCGCGCGTCAAATCATCGCGTGAACTTGAGACCATCCTGCAGATGCCGGTATTGGGAAGCAGCCTCAGGCGCGCTCTGCTACCTTCTCGCGAGACCTTGCGTCGCATTGCCTTAGCTATTTTACGAGAGCGGCGGCAGTCCGGTACCCGAGTCTTTGCCGTTACAGGTGTCGACGGCAAAGCAGGAGTTTCATCGCTCACCCTGGCGCTGTCAAATGAACTTACTGAACTAGGCGCAGCCACCGTTGCGGTCGAGGCAAACGCAGTTAGCCCTGATCCTCGGTACCTCAGACGAGTAGCGAAAGGTTCCAACACTCTTGTTAGAATCGGACACAATGGGTCAACTAATGGCTCAGTCCACACTAACGGGAAGATTCTAGATAGTTCAACCGAACTCACGCTCGTACACAGAAACTCACTTGAAGCTTGTGTTCACACGATTACTCCGGCTTCAGATTCACTTCCCGATAGAGTCTCAATTTGTCAGCGACAGAAGCATCAGCGCTTAGCAATATCATGTCTGCGTGAAGTGCTCGACATCGCCTTGGCGAGTCATGATTTGGTATTGATCGATGCGCCTCCGGTATTGAGCTCAGCTGACACCACTATGCTCGTCCAAAATCCGGCCGGGGTGATCTTGGTCGTGCGAGAGGGCCGTGACCGCGTGGACGATATCGTCGCCTCAGTGCAAGAACTTAATAAGTTATCGCCGCCCGTAGTGGGGATAGTTCTCCAAGACGGTCACGATAAAGATTTCGAAACAGACGCCCGCCGGGAACCTCCTGAAGATGGCAAACTAGTGGCTACACAGCCTTCAGGACCATCGCTTTCTAGTGTGTCCACCGAGAATATCAAACTCTACTCATAACGATTGAATCGGCGACGAATTTTAGTCTTGAGATGAAGGGTCTGGCAGGTCGAAGAGCGCTACCACTCACCGCGATCTCTGGTGCCATAGCTTGACCCGGAGGCGCTGCTGCGTTGCTCTATTGCATCTGTACTTGGCATTTTAGATCGCATGCGATCGGCAGAGCTCGGCCACTTTGCCACCGCCGCAGGCTTTCTTCGGGATCGGCACGATACCATTCTTTACTGAATCGTTCTCGCTTCATGTGGCGGCCGTCTGACGTTCTTCTCCACGAGAAACGCTAACATCGTGGTCGGATATCTTCTGAGGGTGAAGCTATGAGATGATTACGGTGAGGAGGGGGTAGCCGAAGCCCTCGCAGCTCGCGGCTAACTTCCAGAAGCGCAGCCGCCGCTTCCCGCCTTGTTTAGATTGAGAGTTGTTCCCGAACCGATGCTGGCCAAGCCGAAGAATCGATGCCGTGTGTAGCGAAAATCGCCAGCGCCAGCCGGTCCATGCCAAAGGCCGCACACGCTGTATGTCCGATCTCACCGGCCGATGTGCGAAGGTCCCACGTCGAACCGAAGTGATCAAGATGATAGTTGAAACTCATGCACGCAGTCGGCTCCGCTTCCGAAATCACCGGTATGAGGAGTTCGAACTTCAAAGATTGCTCGAGTTGGCTCAGCGCAGCGAGCCTTCCGGCTCTTCCGAAAAAAGGATCACTTGCGGGAGCTATCGAATAAGGCAGCGCGAGCAGTTGTGCGATCTCTTCGGCTCGGGGAACCCACCGTTTGCGGAAGTCGAGCGCTTGTTCAGGGTTCCCGAGGCATACGTATTCCCTCATGCGAAAGGACTGCAGCCGGCCGAGTTCATGCGTTGCCTCATGCCGAAAACATTCAGCCGCCACATCGAAGAGCTTCCCCTCGACAGGTAAGACGCCTCGAGCTGCTTGCAGCGGATAGGTCGGATAACACGCCGCCGGTGCAAGAACCAGTTCAGTCTCGGACAGCTCTCTGATCCAATCGCCTTTATCGACCGAGGCTCGGATCTCAGACTCAGTGCCCTCAAGGCAGCTGACACATCCAAGGAGATGCGGAAAGCTTTGAAGATAGCCGGATTTCTCGAGCATGCGACGGTTCATCACGGGCGGAAAGCGCAAAACCTCAGTGCTAGGCTCGCGATACCGGCTGATAAGCCTGGCGAGCCCTTCAATCACTTGCTCGAAGAGTCCTGACCGGGCGTAAACACCCGCTACACCTGTCGACTTCAAGACCTCAGATGTAATTGACTCGAAGTGGTTTTTCCCGGCCTGGACCATGTTTACCGCATCCTTCTGGTTCGGCGAATCAAAACTGTGATCGTAACCCATAGGGAAATGGGAAAAGCTGGAATGCTAGCCTCTTACCGAAGACGGAACCTCGATCAGCGGCGACGCGATTGCTGCGCTGGCAAGTATGCGATCGTTATTAATCATAATTGACGCCGAGAGGACATCACGAAGATGGCGTGACACGCTGAACTCGCCATCGTTGCGATAACCGGAAAGTCCACATGTCTGCATGCAGCTCATGACTGCCGCGGTTGCCATCTCCGACGCGTTCACCTTGAGCAGGTTCATCTCGTTCTGGAAATCGAGTAGATCAAGTTGATTCTTTGCCTCGCTAATTGCTTCAAATCGCTCCAGCGCGGATGCGAGCATCCCTCGCAGAGCACGCAGTGACATTGTCGCGCGCGTGAGATGGGCCGCGCCAGGCGGCAACTGGCCGCCCGCACGCCGCGCAGCGATACGTACAAACCGCCGCGCGCGCTCGGTTGCGCCAGCCGCGATCCCACACCACACCGACCCCCAGGTCAGGTGAGCGACGGGCATCATCGTATGAGACTGTATAATGGCGTAGGAATCCGGCAGAACCTGCTCTTCTTTCCCGGTCGCTTTGAGCTGAAAACCGGCGCTGCAAGTACCGCGCATCCCAAGCGTTTGCCAGCCCAAGATCGGTTCAAGTTGATAATCTTCTTTGGTTAAGCCGAGGAGTACTTGATCAGTTGCGGGTGCGTCCACCGAACGCCTGGCCGTCGTGAGGATAGCGTCGGCTTGGGCCCCATAGGACATGACCGTTGCGCTTTTTGTAAATGAAAAAGCAGACCCAGTCTGCTCGACCGCGCATTCGCTCGATCTAAGATCACCTCCGGTCTGCCCCTCGGTCGTGGACGATGCGATCAGTAATTGCTCGGTTAGCAGTCTCTGCAGAAGGCCACGATGCCATGAGCTGTCTTGCGCATGACGAACCAGAATCGCGACCATAATCTGGTGCATCGCAAAGATCATACCGGTGGAGGCGCATGCGCAGCCAAGCATGTAGCACACGTCTGCTACATCTGAGATGCTCGCACCTTCCCCTCCCAGATCAGGAGGAACCATCATCCCTAAGAGTCTCTGGGCGCGCGCTGCAGTGAATGCTTCGGCCGGAAACCGTCCTTCGCTATCGACCGAATCGGCGTTATCCGCAGCCGTCTTTGCTACCACTTCAGCTCGCGCTCTGAGTCCCGGTGCGATCAAGCCGAATTTTATAGGCGTATTTTTGTCCATCTCAGTCTGTGTACTGGATATTCAATCATAAGTGCGCTATTATCGCCAGAGTGGGAGCTACAGCGCACAGCCTTTCCCCTGAAACCCGCGTTATAACGGTGGTCCAACAGGTCTTTGAAGAGCGACTGATCAACCGACCAGTCGCTGCGGATGACGTTCTGATCGACGTCGGGTTGACTTCATTGGACATTGTCAGGCTTGTCTTACTGGTTGAAACTGAATTCGACCTGATGTTATCCATCACTGATATTACGCCAGCTAACTTCCGTTCGATTTCAACCATCAGTAGATTGGTCAGTAGATTATTAAACGCTTCATAAGCATCATTGGTTGCAAGTTCTCGGCCGTCGATGAAAATCAATCCGGTTTTTCTCCCGACGGGTCACGCGCAATCTGAAGTGATGCGGTTCTTCAAACTATCAGAATAGAGCGTCGAAACTGCGTTGATAAGCCGCTCTGCTTTGAAACAATCGAATATGACGTCCCGCTCCGAGATTGAGGCACTGCTGCGAGGGCTTTATACCGCTCGAGTGCGTGGCGATCTCGCAGGAGTCTTGCAGCTCTTTTCGGTAACTGCAAAATTCGAAATCGCGTCCGCAAGCCATGGGAACCCGACCGCGGTCAACTCGCAGGGAACTGATGAACTTCGCCCATTGTTGACGCTCTTGATCAGGGCTTTCCGCCTCAGCGATCATTCGATTCTCTCTTTGATTATTGACGGTTCCAATGCGGCGGTGCGATGGCGTGCCAGTGTCTATTCTCGAATCACTGGGGTAACCGTACCAACTGAATTTATCGATATTGTTGAAGTCGACAGTGGACGCATAGCGTCCTTCGTCGAATTTTTTGTTCCGCGCTAATCCATGCCACTGACCGATACAATATCGAGCCGATCAACTTCGCGCTCACTGATCAGTTGCCTCTCTCGCGGACTCAAGGGCGCCCACAAGCTCGTCAATATCCTTCTCTGTTGTCTCACCACTGGTAATGCACGCGCGAATGACGTCGCGCCCCTCATATGCCGCAGAAGCGATCCAGGCTCGGCCACTGGCGAGGACTCGCCGCACTATAGTTTTCACTGCATGCTCTCGGTTCGGCGGCTCGATACATAGTACCGCTAGTGCCGATTGATTGGCTATGAGCCATTTTCGCGCGAGTAGCTCTCGCTCGAGCATCTTAGCTAGTTCGATCGACCGCTCGACGTGTTGCGCGTAACCATCCCATCCAGCGGCGGCGAGCGAAAGAAAAAGGCGCAGGCCGAGAAATCGCCGCGACCATTGGACCGATGTCACGTAAGGATCGATCCCTGCGGTATTCGATGGCATGAAACTGGTCGCAGCCTGAAATGCTGACGAAAGCACCGGCGCATGCCTGGTGATGAACATGCCGCAGCCCATCGTTGTCGCGAACCACTTATGAGCGTCGATCGTAACTGAATCAGCAAGCTCAATACCGCTAAGGACCTTCCGAAATTTCGGAGATGCGATCAGCGCGCCCCCCCATGCCGCATCAATGTGCAGCCAAATATCGTCTCTCTGTGGAAGCTCGGCACAAGCTATAAGAGGATCGATCATGCCGGCATTGGTGGTCCCGGCTGTGGCCGCAATCATGACTGGTACGCAATCATTTTGACGATCTTCTCGAACGGCCGCATTCAACGCGTCCGAGTCCATCCGGCCGCATCCATCGGTGGCGACCAACCGAACCGCTGACCGGCCTATTCCGGCCTGATGAGCGATCTTTAACCATGCCAGGTGACTTTCGCGGGATACATAAAATACCGGAGGGCCTTTGAAGGCGCGTGCTCCCTCGGATGCGAAGTTTTCATTTGCCTTGGTCAAAGCGCAGATCAACCCAGTATAGTTCGCTTCAGATCCTCCGCTGGTAAAATGACCGCTCGCGCTTGATGGAAAACTCATCCGTTCGGCGACGGCGCGAATAACATGCGCTTCGATCTCCACCGCTGCCGGTGAGGTTGTCGCTGTGGCGAGTTGTGGATTGAACGATGCTGCGACGCGATCGGCACACTGCGCCGGAAACGTAGGTGCCGGATTGAATAGTCCGAAATATCGCGGATGCGTCACGTGAACTAAGCCATGTTCCATCTGCTTAATCGTCCACGACAATATTTCGTCGATTGAGCGTGGCGACCGAAAATCAAAGCCCGCGAGTTCGTCTCTGAAACCTGCGAGATCGAACGTCGGCATCACTGATCCGACGGCCACTCGCCGGCCCGCCTCGATCAGTTTACGCGTCAGGGAATCGTCGCTACGTTGGCGCTCGTCGGACGGCGGAAAAAATGTCGGACTCGGCTTCCATTGCCCGGATTCCATTTCTATTCTTGGGGATGCATCCCGAAACCATTGTTCGCGCCGCGACATTTGTGCGTCGCTAAATACTCAATCCAATTTGAGTATATGCAAACTGCCGGCTCCCGCCATGTATACGAACGCTTGTTCTCTACGCTGGCAGTTGGGAAACGTGAGACTAGATCGGCATTGCGATTACTCAACGCCTGTTTCCGAAATGCCGACAACGTAACCGCGGCGTCCAAATCGAAATAGCCGAATGGCATCTCAGGATAGTCGTCTCTCTCTCCTGTCAGAAACCTTGCCACGTCGCGGCGATACTCGCGAAGCAGTGTATCTGGTTGATATTCCGGATGGCCTTGGAAGAAGACAAATAGACTATTCCGATGCTTGATGAACAGATCGGCACCCGTGCCTGCCGATCGCGCCAGAATTTGATAATCACGCTGAACCAGTAACTCTTCGGGAACACCATTGTACCGCGAATGCGGCACGCTCCATCGTTCTGGAACATCTGCGACGATCCCGTGCTCCGATGACTTTACGCACTCAAATACCCCGGATAGTTTTTGCGGCAGCGGCTGGCGCTCGATGCTGTCTAAATGGAGCACTGCGGCATGCGCCGCAAGGCACGACCAGACCGTCGAAGTCGTATGGTCCTCCGCCCAGTCGATAAGCTTCGTCAACGAAATCCAATAAGGCTCTTCCTCAAGCTTGAATGCACGCGGCTCGGTCCCCGTAACGATTAGTCCATCGAGGCGGCTTTCCCATAGTTCGCTCGGCCTTTCGTAATTCTGATAGAGATGCGCTTGCGCTACTTCTCCGCGCGGAACCTCGGGCAATGCGAAATAGCGCAGTTGAACTGTCTGTCCAACTGACGAGGCCTCCAGTAGATCCTGAAACTGCCGCTCCGTCGTGCGCAAGGCCGCGTCTGGCATGTTGTTGACGATTCCTATGACAATCGGTTCGCCACGCGCGAGAGACCCGCCAGATTGTTCACTGAGTATCATCGCCGTCTCGGGAATCGTGATTTCCTTTAGCGAAATTCTCGTCCTGCCGCGTTCAACGCCTGATCGAGGTCTTCGATGATGTCATCAACATGCTCAATACCGACGCTGATTCGTATAGTCTCAGGTGTGACTCCTGCTATCGCCTGTTCTTCGGCCGACATTTGTCGATGCGTTGTTGACGCCGGATGACAAGCTAGAGATTTGGCGTCTCCGAGGTTCACCAGCCGCTTCACCAGCCGCAATGCATTGTAGAATCTACATCCCCCGTCGAAGCCGCCGCGCACACCAAAAGTGATTAGCGAACATGCCTGGCCATTCAGATATTTTAGCGCGAGTGGATAATAGCGATTGTCGGCAAAACCTACATAGTTAACCCAGCTTACGCGCGAGTCATCGCGCAGAAACTCGGCTACGCGCCGCCCGTTCTCTACATGGCGTTCGACTCGGAGAGCTACCGTCTCGATCCCTTGAAGCAGCAGGAAGGCGCTGAGCGGTGACAGCACCGAACCCATCGTTCGCTGATACACACTCCGGCATCGCCCGATATAAGCTGCCGGGCCAAAATGGTCATTATAAACGAGGCCATGATACGACGCGTCCGGTTCACTGAATGCTGGAAAGCGCCGGGCATGTTCAGCCCACGGGAACTTGCCGCTATCGACAATCGCGCCGCCGAGTGTCGTGCCGTGACCGCCCATGAATTTCGTCAAAGAATGTATGATGACGTCCGCCCCGTGTTCGAACGGCCGGAGCAGTACCGGGGTTGCCACTGTATTGTCTACCAACAGTGGAACTTCGTGCCTATGGGCCACTTGAGCGAACGCCTCAAGATCGCAGATATTCCCAGCTGGATTGCCGACGCTTTCGCAAAATACGCCTCGCGTATCTTCGTCAATTAGCTTTTCGATTGCCGCCGGACTATCACTTTCTGCGAATCGCACATTGATACCGAGTTGCGGGAGAATATGAGCAAATAGCGTGTGGGTAGTGCCATAAAGCTGCGGCACCGAAATAATGTTCTTTCCATTCTGGACCAGATTCAGTACCGCAAAGTGCAGCGCGGCTTGGCCCGAGCTCACGGTAAGTGCGCCAACTCCGCCTTCGAGCGCGGCGACGCGCGCCTCCAAAACATCATTAGTGGGGTTGCTTATCCGGCCATAGCGATGGCCCGGGATTTCCAAATTGAACAAGGCTGCGCCGTATTCGGCACTGTCGAACGCGTACGCGGCTGTCTGATAGATCGGCACCGCGACCGCCTTCGTGGTAGGATCAACTTCATATCCGCCGTGGACGGCGATCGTTTCTCTCCGCACCTTGGAAGGTTCTCCTCCGCCAGTTTATTTCGGCGGCCGGATAGGATTAAGCAGAATTTAGCTTTATTTAGCCTAAATTGCTGACGTGGAGGTGTCAAGCACTGGAAGGTGTGATTAGCCTACTTGCGTCGCATTCTCTAAAGACGTTCAAAGCTTAAAACGGTAGCAAACAGTCGCTTGAAGAGGTAAGTTTCAGAACTGTACTGCAGTATTTGTCTTTCAGATGTTCTCCTTTCATTCTCCCGCACTCTGGTCGACCGAAAACTCCATTATTTCATCCGTAAGATGAAAGCCCTTTCAACCACAAATAATCCGTCGCCTCTCAAAGCGTGGGTGCGGGCGCTTGAGTTAACCGCACCGATTGAACGAGATCCCCCGACTATCCTCCCGGTTGTCGTGCAAAACCTGGCTGATCGGTTTGGCTCCGCTCTGGCCCTTGCCGGCGACGACGAACGGATGACCTTCCGCGAACTAGCCGAACAATCGAATCGCTATGCACGTTGGGCGCTAGGGCAGGGCATTATGCGCGGCGATGTCGTATGCCTATTGATGCCCAATTGTCCTCAGTATCTTGCCATCTGGCTGGGAATAACTCACATCGGTGGAATCGTTTCATTACTCAATGCTAATCTCACTGGTGACTCGCTCGCGCACGCCATCAATATAGTCTCTCCCAACCTCGTCATCGTTGGCGCCGAGTTTGCTGATGCTCTTACTGAGGTTCTACCGCTACTCACTCCCAGAGTCGCAAGCTGGGTTTATGGCGACGATGTTCTCGGGTTACCCAGAATCGATCAGGCGATCGCATGCGAGGCTGGAAGCAGCCTCGCCGATCTCGATTTTCCCTTGCCGACCATCTCTGATCGCGCCCTCTACATTTATACCTCCGGCACGACAGGCCTGCCCAAGGCTGCCAATGTGAGCCATTTTCGCCTGATGCAATGGAGCTATTGGTTCGCCGGTTTGATGAATACTCAAAGCTC
>DATKPK010000169.1:0-8122 GCA_035524095.1 Binataceae bacterium (SeqCode)
GTGAGGTAAAAATTAACAGATATGAGTCAGTGAAGCTAGAATAACATTTCAACAGATGGTTAAAGACGAGAAATGATGAGAATATTGTGGATTAGGTCGGAATTACTCGGCGACGCCTCGAATTGAGAGGCATCTTTTGACTGGTATGGATCACAGTCGTTCGGATGGAGAAAGACTCCTAAACTTGCGAGTTTCAGCTTATAAGACGAGCGAAGGTAAGAAAGGTCGCAAATTAAGCTAACAGCGACGCTAGCCGCCTTCAAACTGTGAGGCTAGAGCGCTAATTTGGGCAAATTCGAGCTTGAAATGAAGTGGAGGCGGCGAGCGGATTCGAACCGCTGAATGGAGGTTTTGCAGACCTCTCCCTTAACCACTTGGGTACGCCGCCAAGCTGTCTCAGTGAACGTTCGCCACGCTATCACGCACGCCGAGGGTCATCAATTCTAGTCTGGGCTGCGAGCGTTGAGAGAGATGCTCCACGCAACAAAGCAAAGTGTTGATCAATGGTTCAGTTAGTGATTCGCCGAACCCTCGCTGACAGTTAGTTTGACGTCGCATGAGCCTGGGTCTTCGCCATAGCACAAATCGCGAACCACACCGTGAACGTACTGTGAGTTTTCCGTTGCTGGCGCCGCACATATCCAAGGGCTGCCGTCGCGATAGAGGCCGACTGCGTACCACTGGCCGGCGTCGAGGGTTCCCTGCACACGACCTGCAACGTCCTGACTCGAAACGACCGTAAAGCCGTCGTGGCCGCTGTCAGGGTCAAAGCGCATAAAGGTCATCACCCATGCACCGCTGCCGCGATTTTCAGCAACATAGGTCATCGGTTGGTTATCAGAAATAGTCGGCTTGTCGCGGCATAGCCAAGGACGTGGCTCGGACGCATCGGCGCGCGGCGCCAAAGCGAACAAGATGGAAACCAAGGCAACTCTGAATAAGATAATAGGGGTTCGACTCACTCAATCCCTCCATCACAACCACCGCTTAATTGAAACGGGTCTAGTATAAGGCTGCATCATCATCACCGAGGGCTGCGATCTGGCCCACGATAACGGCCAAGTTGGAATCTTTTGGTGTAAAGACCGCCTTGACTCCAAGATCGAGCAATGCGAGGCGATCAATTTCTGGGATAATTCCACCGATTACGACTCGCATCTCGCTGGCGCCTCGCTCGTCCAGCATCGCAATGACCTCCCGCGCGATTGTCAGATGAGCGCCAGCCAGACTGCTGATCGCCAGCACGTCCGCGTCCTCCTGCATCGCCGTTTCAACGAGTTGGGCTGGAGTCTGTTTGAACCCTGCGAGGATTACTTCCATACCAGCTTGCATACACGCATGCGCAAGCAGTTTAACGGCGTTGACGTGCCCATCGAGTCCGGCCTTGCCCAAGGCGACGCGAATTTTACGCGACACCTTCGGTACGTTGAGGGTTCCGACTGAGCTCGCACGATCGAGAATCGGTGGTGTGTAGCGTCCATGTGTGGCTCGCTCAATCGTAGCGGTCCATTCCCCGACGGTTCCACCCGCGCGAGCAAGCTCGAGGGTCGGCTCCATCGTATCGAGACCCTGGGTCACAGCGCGCTCGAGCCGTTCTCGCGCAGCTGCAATCGATGCCCGATCGCGTGATGCGCGCCATGCGCGAAGCGCTTCCACGCGATCGCGCTCCAGCACCGAGTAGTCGGGCGCGTCGACGTCACCGGCCGGCTCAGTCAATCCAATCTCGCCAATGAAAGCGTTGACGCCGACTTGAACGATTTCACCGGCTTCGATCATCTGCTGCCGTTGGGTCAGAAGCCAAGTCAGTTCCGCACTGACGAGTGAAATCGCGCGCGCATACCCGGCTTCACGCATCCTTAGAGCGATCGCCCGCGCCCGTTCGCTGATCTCGGCGGTAAGCTTTTCAATAACTTTACTACCTTCAAAGATGTCGCCGTAGCGTGCGATACCGGTCTCGTGCATCAGAACTTGCTGAGTGCGCAGACCGATCAACTGTTCGGCCTGGTCAGGTAGTGCCATCGCTTCGCGGAAGCCTGGTAATTGCAGGGCGTTCACCCGTGCATTGGCGGAGAGCACAACGGGCAGCGCCTCATACGCGATGCGTATGATGTTCACCTCGGGCTGTTGCTCGGTCAGAGTTAGCGAGCGGACTTGGCATCCGGCGCGGAAGGCGACGCCCTCGAGACCGTATTGCTCGTGGCACAGGTCACGCCAGAGGCTAAAGTAGGCCCGAACCTTACAGATTTCGGGAACTAGCTCGATTCCGCTGTTGACGAAGAACGAGATGCGTTTGACGGTTTGCGCGAAATCGGCGGTGCTGAGTTGCGGGCGCAAGGCATCGAGAATCATCAGCGCATTGCCGAAGGCGTAACCGATCTCCTCAGCCGGACCGGCGCCGCTTTCCATGTAGTGATAGCCGCAACAGTTAATCGGGTTCCAATTAGGAACCCGCTCGACCGCAAACTTGATCAGCTCAGTCGAAAGCCGGAAGGAAATTTCGGGCTGAAAGATAGAAGTACCGCGCGCGACGAATTCCTTGAGTAAATCGTTCTGCGTAGTCCCACGCAGCTCCGTCCAGGGCGTACCTTGTTTTTCGGCGACGACTAGATAGAGCGCCAGGATGAAGGGCGCCGTCGCGTTAATCGTCATCGACGTATTGATCTGGCCGAGCGGAATCCCCTCCAGCAGTTGTTCCATGTCGCGCCAATGGCTGATCGAGACACCGGCCTTGCCGACTTCACCTGCCGCAACCGGGGCGTCAGGATCGTAGCCATTCTGGGTCGGAAGATCGAAGGCGATTGAGAGACCGCGCTGGCCCTCGGTCAGATTATTGTGAAAGCGGCGATTCGCCTGCCGGGCGTCACCGAAACCGGCATAAGTGCGTATAATCCACGGTTCGCGCGGCGCTTTTGCGGGCGAAGCGGGCTTTGGTTGCGGAGCGCCCATTCATTCCTCCGGACCCGGCGGATCGGATTCCTCGCCGATCGGAACCGTCATTTCGGTACCGTCATTAGAGAGTAATGGTCGGCCTATGTTTATTCCAGCTACGGATACGCGGCGTAAGTGGTAGCTACTGGTCCTGCGGTTCCGCTAGACCAATTCCGCCTTTACCTAGCCAGAACCGTCCAGTTGCACTGAAAGCGCCTCGAACCGCGCTTTGCCGCGACGTCCGCCATCTTCGGCAATCGTAATCACCGGGCAAACGACACCACGCCGCAGAAGAGCCAGCGCCCGGCGTTCACGCGTCCGCCGTTTCAATTCAGCACGGGCGATATGTGCGAGGTCCTCGACACCTTCGGCAATGGCATCGCCGTAGTGGCGCATCATGCGGCCGATATCAGAGGTATCGAAGACTGCGCCACTGACACGGTTAAAGAAAATCGCCGCGGTGGCCAAATCGAGTTCACGCAGCGAGCGATAGCATTCGAGGGTCTCTTTGAGGGCAAGGGGCTCGGCGGTGGTGACCGCGACGATCGCAGACTTGGCCTGGTCACGGAGAAGCTGACCGATTGCGGTAGCTTCGCGGCCAACCATCCCTTCGCCAAAGGTCTCGCGAGCGGCGAATGGCATCCGGATCATGCTCAATGCCTGACCGCTTGCTGGCATGTCGAAGATCACGAGATCCCACGGTGGTAAGGACGGCGCCCGCCTCTCGATTTCGTGAAAGACCTTGCCCATCATCGTGAGCTCGCGCACGGCGGGCGCTGCCTGAACGAAATACCGATAGAGCGAGGTCCTGAAGACGGTCCCAAGAACTGGTTTCGGCACTACGAAGCTGAGGTATTCCTCTAGCGATTCCTGCCCAAGCAGAGCCATCGCGTGGAGACCCGGCTGCAACTCGATCGGATCGAATCCTGCTATCTTGCCATAACTCTGGGCGATAGGCGTGCGCAGGTCGACCTCGACAACAAGGACGCGCGCGCCGTGCCGATTGGCCAGAATAGCCATGGCGGCACTAACACTGCTGCGCCCTACCCCGCCCTTGCCAATCACGACCAAGAGCCGGTGCTTCAAGAGTTTTGCGACAGGACCCGCGGCGCTCAACGTGATGAATCGGCCGCCCGAACTCCTAGATCAGCTAGCGGGTCGAGTCGGCTGACACGGGTTCACCAGCGGACCAGATTGGCGCCCCACGTAAGTCCACCGCCGCAGGCATTCAACATCACTAAGTCATTGGAACGGATGCGCCCGGCCTCGATCGCCTCATCGAGCGCGATCGGCACCGACGCCGCCGAGGTGTTGCCGTAGCGATCGACATTGGTGAAAACCTTGTCAGCACCGAGCCCTAATCGCTGTGCTACCGCGTTGATGATGCGCAAGTTAGCCTGATGGGGTACGACCAGCGAGATGTCGTTGAAGTTAACTCCGGCGCGATCGGCGACTTTGCGCGTAATCTCCTCGAGGCTTTTCACTGCAATTTTGAAAAGTTCCGGGCCTTTCATGCGAATCGCGTCCTCGCTGAGACGCCGCGCTTCGGCGTCGGCAGTATTTTGGACTCCACGATTACGCACGGAGAGCATGTCCCAACATGCTCCGGACGAACGCAACAAGCTGCCGAGCACGCCCCGCTGACCGTGCTCATATACCAAGACAACGGCTCCCGCGCCGTCACCGAAGAGGACCGCGGTCGAGCGATCGTCCCAATCCACCATCGTCGAAAGCGCGTCGGCGCCGACCACCAGCACGCGTGTATAGTCCCCGGCGCGCATTGCAGAGTCAGCGACGCTCAGTGCATAGACAAAGCCCGAACAGGCTGCAGCGACGTCAAATGCGGGAATCGCATCGATTCCAAGGCGATGCTGAAGTTGACAGGCGAAGGACGGAAATCCGAAATCTGACGAGACCGTACCAACAATAATCGCGTCGAGCTTGTCGGCCGTGATTCCCGCGCGGCCAAGCGCAATCTCACTGGCCTGCGCCGCAATCTCGACCAATGATTCCCCGGTGCTCAACACGTAGCGCTGAGCGATGCCGGTACGGGTGCGAATCCACTCGTCTGAGGTGTCCATCCGGTGCTCGAGCTCATGGTTAGTCAAAAGCGTGCGAGGAGTCGCACGCCCAGTGGAGACAATTCGAGAACCCATGCTTAGTCCGTTAATTTGCCATCGCCGGCCGAAAAGCCAGCGTGGTATTGGTTCCGCCAAAGCCGAACGAATTATTGAGCGCAAGCCGGATACGCGCAGGCCGTGCCGTA
Organism: Binataceae bacterium (SeqCode); assembly: GCA_035524095.1. Lineage (GTDB taxonomy): Bacteria > Desulfobacterota > Binatia > Binatales > Binataceae > DATJUF01. The sequence goes on from DATKPK010000169.1 coordinate 5,195, forward strand.
TTGGGCACATAATCGAGGTCGCACTCCGGGTCGGCAGTTTCGTAGTTGATCGTCGGTGGAATCAGGCCATGTTTGATAGCGAGAACCGTATAGACTGACTCTATCGCTCCCGCCGCGCCTAGCGTGTGGCCTGTCATCGATTTCGTCGAACTTACGGCGATGCGGGCTGCGTATTCGCCGAAAACCCGCTTGATCGCCTGAGTTTCGGCCAGATCGCCGGGTGGTGTCGAGGTTCCGTGAGCGTTGATGTAGTCAACTTCGGCAGTATCTAAATCACCATCCTCAAGACAGCGCTGCATGCATTTTGCCGCGCCCTGCCCTTCCGGCGAAGGTGATGTGATGTGATAGGAATCCGAGTTGGTTGCATAGCCGACGATTTCGGCAAGAATCTGGGCCCCGCGAGCGATCGCAGCTTCGCGCTCCTCGAGAATAAGCACGGCTGCGCCTTCCGCGATAACGAAGCCATCACGATTCAGATCGAAGGGACGGCTGGCCGCCTGCGGATTTTCGTTGCGGGTCGAGAGCGCGCGCATCGCTGCGAAGCCGCCGACACCGAGCGGGGTGATCGGCGCTTCTGCGCCGCCAGTGATTGCAGCATCAAGGTAGCCACCACGAATCATTCGATAAGCTTCGCCCACCGCGTGGCTGCCGGACGCGCAGGCGCTGGTGGTCGTAAGGTTGACGCCCCGCGCACCGTATTTGATCGAGATATGGCCTGGCGCCAGATTAGAGATCACCTTGGGGATGAAAAACGGTGTCAGCCGGCGCAAGCGGCTGTCGAGGAAAATCTGATGGTTTTCTTCGATCGTGTAGAGTCCGCCGATCCCCACGCCAATCAAAACGCCGATTGAATCAGCATTGTCGTCATTGATCGGAAGGCGAGAGCCCTGCATGGCCTGCTCGGCGGCGCCCATCGCATACTGGATAAAGAGGTCCATTTTGCGCACCTCTTTCTTCTCGATCCAGTCGGTCGCGTTGAAGTCGGTAACCTCGCCGGCGAAGCGAGTCGGGAAGTCCGCGACATCAAAGCGTGTTAGCGGGCCGATTCCCGACCGTCCAGCAATCAGGGCCTCCCAATTTTTTTCGACACCGGTTCCCAAGGGCGTGACGAGCCCTACTCCCGTAACCACCACGCGCCGATCAACGTTGCGTCTCATAACGAAAGTCAGTTCCCTCCGAACCGTTCTCCGCCCAGTTTTATCAGAAGCATCCAGTGAAAACACTCCAGCTTATGCTGGCTATTCACAACGCGAAACGCTCATCGACTACGGTCGGCAGAAGGAATCGAACCAACTTCAGGGTTTTGGCGTGACTGCCTGCTTCACTAATTCGCTGGCGACTTTACCGTCGAGTTGAGCACCGAACTGGTCACGTAAAGCTTTCATCAGCGGACCGATTTGATTGACGCCAGCCGCGACGCGCTCGGCGATTGCGGCCTTGACGTCGTCGATATCGGCTGCGGCTGGCAGGTATTCGTCGAGGATTGTGGCCTCGGTGGAATTCTGTGCAATCAGGTCGTCGCGGCCGGCTTTGCGGGCGAACTCGAGCGCCTCTTCACGGCGTGCTCGCTCGCGCTTGATAACCTGGACGATCTCAGCCTCGTTTGCCGGACGCCGCACATCCTTTTCGACACGCGTGATTTCGCTGATGATGCCGCGCAGGGTCATCAGCCGCAGCTTGTCACCGGATTTCATCGCGGCCTTGAGATCATCCTGGAGTTTTTGCTTCACCTGATTTCCTAAACGGTTGCCCCAAACGCCTGCACCGCAACGAATCGGACAACTTGATTTATGTTGATTCAGATCGCTTGCTTTGACTACTTTATCGGTATTGGCTGCGGCCTGAAAGAACACCTTCAGACCGTCAGCTCAGTGCAATGGCGACGAATTCCAACCGAAACCCGAGCGCACCGACCACGGACCTCGATGGCCGCACAGTTCGCGAATACGGCAAGCAGATCGATTTCGGCAAGACCGCAGCCGATTACGGCCGCTTCCGTGCTGGTTATCCGGCGGAGCTTTACCGGCGGCTTGAAGCTTTCGGCCTCGGCTTGGCAGGCCAACGTGTGCTCGACCTCGCGACGGGGACCGGCTTTCTCAGCCGTGAATTCGCGCGGCGCGGATGCCTCGTCGCCGGCCTTGATCTATCCATGCCGCTGATGATTGAGTCCCGGCGGCTCGACGGAGAGGCGCAGGTCGCGTCGAACTACCTCCGTGGCCGTGTTGAGGAACTGCCATTTCACGAGGACGTCTTCGATCTCGTGACGGCCGGTCAAGCCTGGCATTGGTTCGAGCGCAAACGCGCCGCCGCCGAGGCTTATCGAGTGTTGCGGCCGGGAGGAGCTTTGCTCATAGCTCATTTTGATTGGGTGGGACTGCCGGGAAACGTAGTCGAAGCGACGGAAGCTTTGATCGTCAAGCACAATCCGGAATGGAAGCTGGGCGGTGGCACGCCCGGAATTTATCCATATTGGCCGCGTGACGTCGCGATCGCCGGGTTTCACGAGATAGAGACCTTTTCGTTCGACGTGATGGCACCCTATACGCACGAGGGTTGGCGAGGCCGGATTCGGGCCAGCGCCGGCATAGCTGCTCGATTGCCACCTGAAAGAGTCGTGGCTTTTGATCGAGAACTTGCAGAACTACTCGCTGAACGTTTTCCCGAGGATCCGATGACGGTGCACCATCGTACTTTCGCGCTGGTCTGCCGACGCTAATAAACTACGATACGATGTTGGAGCAGTAATTAGCGACTCGCTGGTGAGATCAGACAAATGTCGCCAACGTCGGGACTTTCAGTTGGGACTGATTCTAGGCTAACTTGCTACGATAAGCGCATTTTGTCATCCCCGCGCCAAGGGAGCATCGGGCTATGAAATTTACCTGGTTCCATTTAATGCCATACCGTTATCTTCCAGACGACTTCAAG
>DATKPK010000170.1:0-8247 GCA_035524095.1 Binataceae bacterium (SeqCode)
CAAGATCGAAGGCGCGATGAGAAAAACGTTGAGCGGTCTCCACCAGGCATAGAAGAACAGTGATGCGAGGATCAGCCAGCGGAGTGCCAAAACGCGGGACAGGCGGCCAATTCCAAAGAAGACGATAACCGTGACCGGCACGAAGGCGAAGATAAACTCGTGGGAATTGAAAAGCATTCGAGTCTACCTCATCAAGGTCGCCGGTACTCCGAGCGTAGGTCGATGCAAGCCAGCAGCCGTGAAACGTATCTAGATCGCAGGGGTGCGCTCGGCACTCAAAGCAGGTGCAGGCGCCGATTGAACTCTTCGAACGACCGGCAGCATGATCTCCAACGGGTCAGCACTTTTCAGCGGCGGCAACGTTGCGGTCTGATCAGTTAAAAGACGGGGCAGCCTGTCCGCAATCACGTGAATGTGGCCGGTTCTGCCATTCATATAGCTGCATAGAATCTCGCCCATCATCTTGGCCATGCTGTATTCGGCCATGCCAGGCGGTTTGCTCTCAACGAATACGGTGGACGGATAATATACGGTCAAGGGCAGTTTAAGCTGGTCGAAGAAACGGTAACAATCATAAAATGCCTTGACGTAGACCTGGATGAATTCATCCAATAGGCTCGCGATAAAAAATTGCGTCTTCTGTCGTGTGATCTGAGGGGTCGCGAAGTAATAGAGATGAGTAACGTCCGCGTTTAGCTTTGCCAATTGGCTGAATACGTCTTCTCGGACGTCGTAACGTAGTACCTTGCACACATCGTTTTCAACTTGAACATTGATTTCCCGAGCAAGCGTTGACGCGTCATCCCGTCCAGTTGCGTAGGTTATGATGACCCTGCCGCCACCGGCCGCGATGATCTTTGCGGTCAGGGCGCCCAATCCACGGGATCCACCTATTATAAGCGCTGTGCTACCTGAAAATTCCGTCGGCGCTACAAGCTTCGCAATATTCTCGGCTGACGCTTGGGCGACAGGCGGCCATCGCAAAAAGGCCTGTACCGATCCTGACACCCCGGAACCGAAGACTTCCATCCGCATCATGCGGAATCGCTCATCGGTCTCTCTGACACGAAAGCCAATTCCGGGTCGTTCGGCCCTGTCCTCCAAGAACTCGATTGAAAATGCGGCAAATAGCGAATGTAGGCCGGGGCAAACCATACCGACCAGTGTGGACAAGAGCGCGACCGCGCTGGTTCGCTGAGCGCCGATGTAAGCTGTGGCGTAGCGAAACTGTTCCTCGATTAGCTGGGGCGAGGCGTAGTTATCAATCCAGCCCGAGCGCTCTGCCAGATCTTCGAGGCGGAGAAACTCGGTAGGTCTTTCTATTGCTATTGCATCGAGCTCTCCATCAATCGCCCTACCGTGGGCCGCCCGTCGGGAGCCGACTCCGACAATCAAGGTTACGGATACTAGCTCATCGCATATAAGTTCCGCCCTGATCGATGTATCGCCGACCTCCCGGAGTACCAGCTGGACCGCGCTTCCAACAAAGATGAACTTGATGAATTGGATCTTCAGGGAATTAATGCAATCTCTCACTAAGTTCAATTCGACGAGCTTATCTAGCGCCCACAGAACGGCATGCACTCCGTGCGCCACAGTTGAGCTCGCGTTGGTCCGGCGTGCAGTCAGGGGATCCAAGTGTATTGGATTGACGTCGCCCGATAGGCGGGCGAAAGAGAGCTGGTCGGCTTCGTCAAATGTTCGCGATGCCAAAGTACGAGGAAACATGAGGTTAGCTCATCGTCTCTTTGAGTTGGCTGACAATTTCACCGACATTTTCGAAGGCCTCTATGTCCGCCACTTTGAATTTCACGCCGAATTCGATTTCGACGGCGACGATAAAGTTGATGTAATTAAACGAATCCCAATTTTGAACGTCTTCTCGTCTCGTCGTCATCGACAGTACGATTGATTCATCAAGCAAGAGATCGCGAAGGATCCTGCTCAACTTGCTGAGAACTTCTGCGTCGGTCATTTCGCAGGCTCCGACCGGGAAATAAACGTCGACCGGACTTTATAGTCGTCTAAGTCCAGAGCCCAGCGGGTGACGCCATTGGTGCCGTTTCTCTGATGCAAAGGAGAGAATCCGAGAGTCGCATAAAGCTCGCCAACTATTCCGTTTTTGGGCGTTGGGATGTAGTTGGCACGAAACACCCTGACTCCTCGGTGTCGAGCTTCATCCACCGCGATATTCATGGCTTCAAATTCGAGCTGCCGGCCGAAAACGCGGCAGCTCATAACCCAATTTTCGATCTCAAATATCTCCAACTGCTGTGGATCTGGCCGAAGAATCATCGCGCTGACCAGGCCATTGTCGCCATACCTGTCCACGAGCCGAAATTGCAACGTCATCGAATAGGGCTCTGACGCGACACCCGCGACCTCTTCCTGAGAGTACCGTCGCGTTGTCGTGTTGAACTGGTTGGTTTTGTTATAGAGCTGCGTAACACGAATAAGGTCGGCAGGCATAAACCTGCCATATGCAACCGACATTTTGAGGTCTCGTAGGAAGTCGTCCAAGCTCCCTGACAATTTGATATGCGCTTGGCGTTCGAGATTGGCGGCATATTGCTCGGTCCGCCGCCGATCCTCGGCAGTGAAGGCAACCGTCTCAAAATATCCCGCGTCGGCCAGGCGTCGTACGTAGTATGCGATATCCTTTGGTAGCTCTGGAACGGCGACCATGGGCAAGCTCTGTCGAATACGAGCTCGCTCAACTGGATTGTCGTCCACAAAGACCAGACTATCGAGCCCTATGTTCAACTGAGCCGCGATGGCTTTGATGTTCTCGGCTTTGTCTTGCCAGTTCGCGACAAAGGCGGAAATGTCCGACCGTCGAAGCAGCATTTCGGGATGATCGGAGAATGCGGACTCGGCGATCGCGGAATCATTCTTCGAACAAACCGCCAGGATGACCCCTCGCTCCTTGAGCCTCTTTGCGTAGCGCTGCAGAGCCAAGTGAGCTTCGCCAACTGCGCTGCCTTCTCCGAGAACGAGGCCCTCAACGCCATCATCGCCGACGACGCCGCCCCATAGCGTATTGTCAAGATCGAAGACGAGACATTTTCTTGAGAGGCCGCGTTGGGCAGCTACGATGCGTGCGACCATCTCGCCATATAGCAATGACGCTTCTGGAGCGATTTCGAACTTGCCCTGAAGCCAGCTTGACATGTTAAACCACGTATCGATCCCATCACGTTCGCTGGCACGTGCAACATCCAAGAGTAACACGTTTTCTTCGGCCGCTGCCTTAACCAGCTGATCGTTTAGTTGTGAAATTACGTGCGCCGGAGCTGCTGGAACGAGCCGGTCGTAGTTTCCGAATATCGGTTCGGCGACATTGAGAAAGGTTTGCTGTATGATGCTGGCGTTGAAATCCTCGCGCGCCCTGCGCCACAGTAACCGAAGTTCTTCGATTGACCGCGCTGTCGTCTCGTCAACTTCTGAAGCTGTTGCCGCGAGCGGCAATTCGTTGATGGTCGGCCTTGCCGAAATCGACAGCAGGATCAGGTGGGGTGAGAATCGATAAAGCGCGGAGCTTGAATGGAGCAAGTCGTGCCGATATTGCCCATATTGTCCTGTCTCGACTTCGATCAGGAGTCGTCGTCGTAGACCCGCAATTCGGATCGCCGACGATAAATGGTTCACGGTCGACGAGGCAAGTATGGCGAGCCGTATGGTCGTGAATGAAGACACGGTATCCGGGCTGGATCGCGCCAGGGCCCGATCCAGCGCCCGGTCAAGCTGAAGGGTTTCAAGATAGCCGAGTTGGTGTTGAGCAAGCGAAGCAAGCGCTCCAAGACAGTCCGCTAAATTCGAATAGTCCATAGCCGCCGCCAGCTCTGCGCGAAAATTGGAGGCAGTTGGCAGCCATGTCATGATCGGAGGCATGTCTTACCTCTTTGAAGCACCCATCATGGAATCAAACCAAGGTCCTACGATTACTTGGGCCCACGCGTTGTCTTGAGATATGCAGCAATGGCTTCGGCATGCACCTCGCCAAGACCCGTCTCGGGCATACGTGTCCCGTGTGCGACACTCTGGGGATTGGTGATGAATCTCTTCATCAGCGATTCCGTCCAGGCATCGTGGCGACTCGCAAGCGCGGCAGAATAGCCGAAATCCGGAACAGCAGCGACGCGGCGTCCAATGACACCGTTTAGGGGAGGGCCGATGCCGATTTCTCCCGCTAGTCCGTGACAGTTCGCGCAAGCACCAAGGAAATATGCGTGGCCACGTTCCTCGGTCGTCATTGCCGACGGCGAAGGCGCTTCCTCCGGTGACGGGGGCGGCAGTGAAGACAAGCCCCTGACTTCGATATGCTGTGCGTCTTTACGATGCATTTCTGCGTTGCGCACCAGCAGGAGTGAGCCATCATCCGCGAGAATCGCCAAACGCCCGTCTGGCATGGAAATGATGTCACGCAGACGATATCCGTCGAAGTGGATCGGTTCGGCGTAAACAATGTCGTCGCCATCCGTCTTCAAGACGTAGAGCGTATTCCCTCTCAGGGAACACATGAGAAGACTATCCGACCAGTTCGGGAACTCCCTGGGGTCGGGCGCGATGATGCTTGTTGGGGCCACTGACGGTACGAACGCAAAGCGCGGCCGCGTGTATCCGTCGTGCCTGCCAGGTCGTGGGTTGAAGGGCCAATTCTTCGGCGGATATCCATAGACCATGCCGTACGTCACGATCGGCCAGCCATAATTGCGGCCCTCGATCATTAGATTGACTTCGTCGCCACCCTGGGGGCCGTTTTCGGTTTCCCAGATGCGACCGTCGGGCGCGATTGTCAAACCCAAGGGATTGCGTAGCCCAACAGCGAAATGGCGGGATGCTCCCGTCTTGATGTTGAGTTCGATTAATTTGCCGAGGTCATTCGTGGGATCCATCGACACGGCTCGGCTGTCGTAAAAGCCGTCCATTTGATGATCGCCGACCGCGACCAGGATCGTATCGTCGGTCCGCCGCACCATGCGACCTCCGGACTGAATGCCGACAAAGAGGTAGCCACGGTCCTTGAGCGGCACGCACGGGTTGGCGGTCCACACATCACTCCAGCTACTCGTCGGCCGGACGATTTCGTCGTTGACTTCGAGCGAAACCTTACCGACCACGAATTCAAAGCAGGTCCCGGCAAATCGATTGAAACTCGCATACAGGTCATAGCTGTTAGCACCAGTCCGGATCGCCAGGAGAGCATGTGTGCGGAAGAATGCGACATTGAACAGCGGCTGCTTGTAAAGCGGATCCTTGCGCAAGCCTTCGATGTTCATGGGCACGCGCAGGTCTAGCGAATGCAATTGGTAGCGTGCGTCCAGGTAGCTCAGTTGTCCGTGGGGTGATGCGATCAGGATGTTGCCGCCCACTTCGGCAAGACTACCGCCATCGATTGTGACCCCTGAGATTCTGGCGATAGCAACTTGTATGACGTGAAGATTTGTGTTCACGTCCCGCCACGGAACGACTTGCGTTAAGGGGATAGTTTGGATCAATTTGCGGTGCACCGCGGAGATAGCTCGGGAGGGCAAGTCTTTGCGCTGGAGCCACATACCGACGATAACTCCTAGCAAGGCGACACTAGCGAGGGCCAGTACAACCAGGATGCCCTTCGTCCGCTTCCCCGGCCAGCCAACGATTGCGCGAAAACGATCTGTGCGCCGGATCGGATATGCGCTTTTCTCCTTGAGGGAACTCCGATCCGTTAGCCAATCCACTCAACTCCTCCCCCTTATGGGAGCAACTCCACAACGCCGACAGTTCGGTGGGGAAGCCTCTCGAAATCAGGGGAGGGGAAGAGAGCGGCCATAAGGGCCGGCTCCGATCAGCGCGACACCTGCATTACCAGCCACGGTTTATTTCTCCGAAATATTAAATACAAGAATCTGAAGAACCACTTGGAGATAATTAGGGCTAGAGGGGAATGGCAAGGCGGTTTTGAGAAGCTCATTTCCTCGCGATGGTAAGCACTTACATTTCCTATTGCAGGGTTCCCGTGTAACGCGTCCGTGAATAATCGCCTTCAGTTTCGGGTTCGACGGGAATTAAATATGGCGATATTATTATTATACAATTAAATCGCCAATGTAAATAGCATTCTGGGTTAATGCAGACGCGGTGCCAACCGCGATGGCTTTATCGAAGGTTGAGGCCAACCGCTCCGCGACCGAGGCGATCATGCGCGTTATTGCGGTTACGATGATATTAGCGGCCTATGTTGCGATACATGCGAGCTCGGCTTCGGCGCAGAGCTTCGAAGATCGTGGGTCCATCATCCCGAACGTACAGGCTGAGCAGCGTCCGCAGATCAACAAACAGATTGACCCGCCTTCGCAACCGCGAACTCCGACCGAGAGGCCGGATCCCCAAATCCAATCTCCGATCGCGGCACGGCTGACACATCACGGTTCACGATCTTTCAAGCAGCTTCCCTGGAAAGACTTTGTTCTGTTCAGATCGGACAGCTGTTCGACAGAGATGCGCCAACCGCTGACCGCATTCTGCCTTTCGGCACGAGGGTGCGTATGACCGACCTTGTGAACAACGGGTCAGTAGTGGCTACGTCGCCGACCATGAAGCACATGGGCTCAGCCGCGAACACTTCGTCGAGGCGGCGCTGCAACTTAGGTTAAGGAAATCTGGCTCGCGTCAAATATAAGATAAAAGTCCAAGTTATCGCCCGGCGCTGCCGCTGCAACTTTTTTCCGTTTTGAGACGATATGGTCGAAAAAAATCGATTTGGTGCCGCTGATTTCGTCGCCTCCCGGCGTAGGCATAGGGGCATATTATGAAGCGCGAGTTGAGTGGCATCGAGTTGCTGCGCTTTCTTTGCGCCATGACAGTCCTTATCGCGCATTACCAGGTGTTCTTCGCCACCGGCGCGTGGCATCAAGTTGATCGCTCGGGTTATCCGCTATATGCAGTTCTCGCGCCAGCATATGAGAGAGGCGATTGGGCCGTTCAGTTTTTCTGGGCAATCTCCGGTTTTATCTTTTACTATCGGTACGGGCGATCCGTCAGCGAGGGCAAGACAGGAGCGCGGGAGTTTGCTGTCAGGCGGTTTTCGCGCCTTTATCCTCTGCATTTTGCAACCCTCGTGGCGGTCGCAATTGGACAATACGTCTATTTTATCGGCCACGGCACAGCGTTTGTTACCCCGGACAATAACGCGAAAACTTTCGTCAGCCAGCTTTTCTTTGCATCGAACTGGTTCACATCCGAGCTGTCTTTCAACGTACAGATATGGAGCATCTCGGTCGAAATCCTCGTCTATATCGCCTTTTTCCTGATCGTTAGAAACCTTGGCTTTGGTCCAGCGGTGGCGATCATTGCAGCGATGATTAGCTGGCTCTTGCTCGAGCTGGCTCCCAAACCGTTTAATCATTCAGTATTTGAATGTGGGATCTACTTCTTCTTTGGCGGTCTTGTGTCATTGTATCACAAGGCGCGACCGGCATTGCCGATCGCGGGAGCTGCTATGGTCCTCGCCATAGTTTCTCTCCTGTATGGCATCATCCCCATGGGCACCAAGCCCGCTTTGGCGCTCGCACTATCTTGCATCGTGGTCTTCGCCAGAACCGAACACGCTCTCCTTGATCGCGTTGCGTTCCTTGGGAACGCAACCTATTCCTCTTACCTGATACATTTTCCGATGCAGCTTGCGATGGTTGTCGCCATCGATGCCGCAGGAATTAGCCGTCACTTGATGATGAACGTACCGGCACTACTGCTCTATCTCGCATTTGTAGTTGCCTGCTCCCTGATCGTTTATCGGTGGTTCGAGGAGCCCATGCAGGATTATTTCCGCAGAGTGCCTGCTGCCCAGTTGGGGTAGGGGTGGAGGTGACCGATGACACGGCGGTGATTTACGCCGAGAAGACCTTGCCATCGTGCCCACCTTTACCTCCGAGTGTGGCCCAGCCGATCCGCACAGCGGAAACCTTGCCCCTCGGACAAGAAGGTCGTCTTCGTGCAGCATGCCGTCCAGATCAGAAGCGCAGCATCACCAAAGCTACGCTGTCTGCTGCTAATAGATTGCCGGGGCACGTCGGCATCCTGAGCACGTCGCTTTGCCGCTCTTGCTCACCATCCGTTCCACGATCGCGACGTCACTGTCATTGCCTGTGGCCGCCTCTGACTGCATCGCGAGAGGATCGTGCGCAAGAACCCGTTTTGGCTGAGCGACGAACAGTGGCGGCGGATCGAGCCCGGCGGAATCAAACGGTCGTCGCAACACTTCTAGAT
>DATKPK010000171.1:0-11084 GCA_035524095.1 Binataceae bacterium (SeqCode)
GCCGCTATCACAACTGCCGCCTTGACCACCCGCCGCCCCGGCGGAGTTACCGGCTGGTGCGCGTCGCGCACCAGCTGGTAACTCCGCCCGCCAAATCGTACTTCGTCGCCCTCGCGAAGGATGACCGCCGCACTTATCCGACGTCCGTTGACGTAGGTTCCATTAGTCGAAGTGCGATCGCTTAGGCGGTACCCGTCCGTGGTGCGCTCAAGCAGCGCATGCCGTCGCGATACGCTTGAGTCGGCTATGCGCAGATCATTGTCGGGAGCACTTCCGACGGAAACGCGATCAGCGCTAAGCGCAAAATTGCTATCTTCGGCTTCCGGCAGGAGCTGCCGCGCAACCAACCGGTAACGCGGGATTGTCTCAGAGGCTTTGCGCGAATTGCTTAGAGGTTGTGGCAAAACTGATCGCGGAAATAGAGTGCGCGTTGAATAATCGGTGCGACCCGATTCGGACCTTCTTGCTTGATGATACGCTCGTCGGCGTCGCGGCCAAGCTCCTCGATCACCGCCCGTCCCGAATCGGCGAGCGCTTTCAGGTCATAGCCGCCTTCGAGAACGGCGACCAATTTACCTCCGCAGCATTCGTTGGCCAGCCGCTTGAGCCGTTGGGTCATTGCCGCGAACCCGGCTTCGGTCACCCGCATTGAGCCCAGCGGATCCCGGTAATGGCTGTCGAAACCAGCAGAGATCAGCACGAATTCGGGGTTGAACTCGCGTGCGATGGGTATCAGCAGATGGTCGAAGCCATAGAGATATTCGGCGTCGCCGAACATTGCCGGTAGCGGCAGGTTGACCGTGTGACCATGCCCCGCGCCGGTCCCCGTTTCTTCGAGGTGGCCCGTACCAGGATAGAAGGGCGACTGGTGCGTCGACATGTAGAGAACATTGGGCGAGGAATAGAACATCTCCTGTGTGCCGTTGCCGTGATGTACGTCCCAATCAAGAATCAGCACTCGGCTTAGCCCGCGGCGTTCGATCAGCCACTTGGCCCCTATCGCGACGTTATTGAAAAAGCAGAAACCCATCGCCCGGCCGGGCAGCGCGTGATGACCGGGCGGGCGCACTACTGCGAAGGCATTGTCCGCCTCGCCGTCGATAACCGCCTCCGTTGCCGTCAGCACGCCGCCAGAAGCGAGTGCGGCCGTCATCCACGTATCGCTGCAGGTATGCGTGTCAGGATCGAAGTCGTAACGCTCCATGGCAGCTGTCCGTTCGACCGTCTCGACATATTCCGGCCGATGGCACAGCGCGAGTTCCTCTAGCGTAGCGGCGCGGGGAGCGTAGAGTTTGAAGCGGTCGCGCGTCAGCCCCTCGGCCATCTCGATGAGCGCCTCAACGCGCTCTGGACGCTCCGGATGATACCGGCCGGCAAAATGTTTTAAATATCGGCGATCGGCGATGAGCGCAGTCCGGTTCATGTTGCCACACCTTGGAGAGCGTCTGTGATAAATGTAAGGATCATCATAGTCGGTTCGGCGGTGTAGATGGCATCGGTTTGCCATCATAATCTGCGGAGGATCTGGTCATTTTCGAGCTTCTCCTAGTTGTGCTGATCGCGGTCATCGTAATACCGCCCGAAAAACTGCCCGAGGCAATGCGGACAGCCGGTAAAGTGCTGCGTGAATTACGCCTTGCCAGCAACACGGTCGTGCGCGAACTCACTTCCGCGCTCGACGAACCGTACGTACCGCCAGTCCGCACGCCGATTGCTCGGCCTGCCATGACGGTCTTGCCTGCCATAGCCGATCCAACAACCTCAGCCACAGCCGATGCTCCCGAAAACCCAGCCGCTTCTGGCAATGGTGCTGCGGCGCTCGCTGGCCGCGAAACGCAAAAGTAGGCCCTATCAACCGATTTGGCCAGCAGCGACCCTAACCTTTCAGGCGAAGCTTCAGATACCGGCTCGGCAGCCGCGATGCCGCTGCTGGACCATCTGCGCGAACTCCGCACAAGGCTGATTCGTTGTGTAATCGCGATCTTCGTCGGCTTCATCATCGCCTTTTTCGCTGCCGATCACCTATTTCATCTGCTCACATGGCCCCTGCACGAGGCTTTTCGATCAGCGGGACTCGAAGGCAAGGCGATGCTCATCGGGACCGGTGTGGGCGAAGCTTTCTTTACCAAGATGAAGGTCGCACTCATGGCTGGGCTGTTCATCGCCAGCCCGGTGGTCTTTCTCGAAATCTGGAAGTTCATCGCGCCTGGCCTCTACGAATCCGAACGCCGGCTGGCGGGGCCTTTCGTGATCTTCGCGACGATCTTCTTCATTAGCGGCGGCTATTTTTGCTGGGCAGTTGTTTTCAAAATCGGCTATGCCTTCTTTCTCCGGCAGTACGTCAATATCGGCGTGACGCCGACCCTGCGCATCAGCGAATACCTCGCCTTTTCCGCCAAACTATTATTGGCCTTCGCCATTACTTTCGAGATGCCGATCTTCGCCTTCTTCCTGACGCGGCTCGGCGTGCTCGACTACCGGATGATGCTGGCCTATTTTCGGTATGCTTTTCTCGCGATTTTTGTAGTTGCTGTCGCTCTTACGCCGCCGGATATGATTTCGCCTTTCCTGCTCGCGATTCCTTTGCTCTTGCTCTACGGCTTAAGCATCGCGGTCTCGTACTTCTTCCGCCAGCCCCCCGCAACGGCTACTGATATGGCCGAGGACACTCCAACACTGTAACGCCCGCGTAGCTGTCCACTAGGCCCGCGGCGGAAGGCTTCATCCATGGCCAAGCTTCTCGATTCGCCCAAAGCGTTCGGCGGTCCCGGCATCGAGCCGCGTTGGACCCACAGCGCCAAGGACATCATCGGCACTTCCTATTCCACCCCGAGCCACGTCTGGTTTACGGTCTCGCGCGGCGTCCTCAGCGAAATCTATTTCCCGACGCTTGATCGTCCACAGGTGCGCGACCTCCAGTTCCTCGTCAGTGACGGCGAGACCTTTTTTCATGACGCTCATCGCCATCTGAACACCTCAATTGAATACCTTGGTGAACACGGCCTCGGCGTGCGCATCACCAACTACGATCCCGAGGGTCGCTACAAGCTGATCGCCGAAGTCATTACCGATCCTCACCTGGCCTGCCTCTTGATAGACACTTGGCTTGAGGGCGACCCCGATTTCCTCAAGCGGCTTCACGTCTATGCGCTAATCGCACCGCATCTGGAGATCGGCGGATGGCACAACAACGCGTATGTCGCGGATATGGAAGGGCGAGAGTTCCTTGTCGCCCATAAGGACGACGTTTGGCTAGCAATGGCCGCCACTGTTCCCTTCCTCAAACGTTCGTGCGGCTATGTCGGCACGACCGACGGATGGCAGGATCTGGCCGCCGACTTCAAGATGGATTTCCAGTTTGCCTCGGCTGAAGACGGCAACGTTGCGATGATGGGCGAAATCGATCTCAAGGAGGATTTCCATTTTACCCTCGGCCTCGGCTTTGGACGCACCCTCCATCGCGCGGTCACCACGCTCTTTCAGTCAATCGGCCTCCCGTTCGTCGAGCATCGCGACCGCTTCCTTGATCAATGGTCGCGCGCCTGCCGCCGCCTCCATCCGCTCGAACATCTGACAGGCGACGGCGGCAAGCTTTATAGGCGCAGCCGCGAACTGCTGATGGCCCACGAAGACAAGAGCTATCCTGGCGCTTTGATCGCCTCGCTAAGCATCCCCTGGGGTGAGGTGCGCAGTGACGATGACGTCGGCGGCTATCATCTGGTCTGGACCCGCGACATGGTCAACAGCGCAACCGGTCTGCTCGCAGTCGGCGACACCGTCACACCCCTGCGCGCGCTAATCTATCTCGCCTGTTCCCAACGCTCAGACGGCGGCTTCGCCCAGAATTTCTGGGTCAACGGAGAGCCTTATTGGCAGGGCATCCAGCTTGACGAGGTTGCCTTCCCGATCATGCTCGCATGGCGTTTAGCCCAGGCTGGCGCTCTCGCTGATTTCGATCCTTATCCGATGGTGCGTGGAGCCGCGCGCTATATCATAGCGCACGGACCGGCCACCCCTCAGGAGCGCTGGGAGGAAAACAGTGGATACTCGCCCTCTACGCTCGCGAGCAATATCGCTGCGCTGATTTGTGCGGCCGCCTTCGCCCATCAGCGCGGCGACGAATCGGCCTCGCGTTACCTGACCGACTACGCCGATTTTCTGGAATCTCACATCGAAGCCTGGACAGTCACTACGCAAGGTACGCTCGTTCCCGGCATCAGCCGCCATTACATTCGGATTAATCCGGAAGACCTTACTAACCCGGTTCCGGACGAAGAACTCGAGCATAAGCTGCTTCCGATTCGTAATTCTCAGCCGGGCGCCCAATGGCAATATCCTGCAAACACCGTTGTCGACGGCGGCTTCCTTGAGTTGGTGCGTCACGGTATCCGGCGCCCCGGCGATCCGATTATCGAAGATACCGTGCACGTCATCGATCAGGTGCTCAAGACCGAGTTCCCGGCTGGACCGTGCTGGAAGCGTTACAATCACGATGGCTATGGCCAGCGCGACGATGGTGGTCCCTTCGTTAGCTGGGGCACCGGGCGCCCGTGGCCGTTATTGATTGGTGAACGCGGCCATTATGAACTCGCCGTTGGCCGCAACGCCCAGGACTATCTCCGTGCGATGGAGAATTTCGCCACGCCCACCAAGCTGCTCCCTGAGCAGGTTTGGGACGCCCCTGATATTCCCCATCTGCGCCTCTATTATGGAAAGCCGACCGGCGCCGCGATGCCGCTGATGTGGGCCCATGCCGAGTATGTCCGCCTGCTCCGCTCGATCAACGATGGCCAAATCTTCGACCAGATCCCTGAAGTCTCGGATCGCTACTTCAACGGCCGCGGCCGCACAGACCTTGAGGTCTGGAAGAGAAATCGGCAGATCGACATGGCCAAGCCCGGCTCATGCGTAAGGATTCAGAGTCTCCAGCCTTTTTTCCTGCATTGGACGCTGGACGAATGGCGTACTGTGAACGACACCCGCGCAGAGCTGATAGCCGGCAATCTCTATTTTGTTGATGTGCGTGTTCCCGAAGACGCCCGCGCCCCTCTGCGTTTTACCTTCCGCCATCCCGATGGCTCCTGGGAAGGCAAGGATCATGTCATAAACGTAAAGAACAAGTAGCGTCGATAAGATTCGGTCACCAAATGATTCAAATGATGTGGCGCAACTCGAACGTCGTCTCTAACGCGTCAATCAAGGCCTCGACTTCTGTCGTAGACTCAGGTGCGAAGTACAGTTTCAGCCGATGCGTCTGCGGGTCGTCGGTGCGGAGCGTCGCCAAATTATCGTAGGATTCGATTATTGCCTTGAATAGCGCAATTCGCGCCGGCGGGATCATGAGCGTGATCGTCGCCATCGCCGGCGGCGGTGCAATGTCCTCATTCCCTGGCGAATCGTGATTGATCACTTGATTCAAATCTCGTATCAGCTCTTGCGCATGATGCCACCACGTTAGGTGGCTACAATACCGCACGAATGCGATGCCGCCACCACGCTTAATCTTCATCACCGGCAAGGGTGGGACGGGCAAGAGTACCGTGGCCGCCGCTACGGCCTTGGCACTCGTCCGCCATCGGCCGGTTCTGCTGGTGGATCTCGAACAACGCCAGTCGGCGGCACGATTGCTCGGTCTGGCTTCTGACGGCGCCGAGACAACGCCGCCACGGGACGAACTATCCGCTGATTTGACCGCCATGACCCTCAGCCCGCGCGCGGAGCTTGAGGCTTTTATAACCCGAACCGTGCCACTCGCGGCGATCTCGCGCCGGATGCTCAAAAGTCGCACCTTCGGCTACGTCACCGCTGCGTTGCCCGGCCTCGAAGCCTTCCTGATGCTCGAGCGATTGCGTCTCCTCGCTGGTCAGGCCGCCCTCGAAGATCGCTTCGTCGTCATCGACGCGCCCGCTACCGGCCATGCCCTCGAATTGCTCGCGGTTGCCCGCTCACTCAAGCAATTGGCGCCGACCGGGACCTTGAATCGCTTAGCGCACGCGGTCGATCAATTTATCTGCGACGGCAACCGCTTCGGTGTTCTCCTCATGCTCACGCCCGCCGAATTGGCCCTGCGAGAGGCGCTCGCTGCCGTCTCCACGATGCGATCCGAAGGCGGGATTACGGCGGTCACCGCCGCGATCAACTGCGTTCCTGCCGCGCTTTTTACCGTCGCTGAGATGATGAAGGTCGAGGCCATACCTGAGCACGCGACATTAGCCCGTCGCCGCCGCGACCTCGCGCATGGCGCTTCACGCGCCCGGCGCGAACTCGACCGCGCTGGCGTCCCCATAATCGAGCTCCCGCTGATCTTCGCCGAAGGGCTGAACTCTGTCGCGCTTGAACGCTTGAGCCTTACAATCGCCCCAGCGCTGGGACTCGATCATTGAAGCCCGCGTTCGCGCTCGACCATCACCGGCTGCTCCTCTGCCTCGGCCCGGGTGGTGTTGGCAAGACCACCATCAGCGCGGCGCTCGGCCTGCGCGCCGCCCTCGACGGCCACGCGACCTCGCTCATGACCGTTGATCCGGCGCCGCGTCTACTTGATGCCCTCGGCCTCGACACTGCCAGCCCGTCGCTGCAATCCGTCGATCTGCATGGTCTTGGCGCACGCCGTGGCGGCCGCCTACGTGCGATGCGCGTCGATCCACGTCAGGTCTTCGACCGGCTCATCGAACGCTACGCCCCCAGTCCGGCGGCCCGCAGCGCGATTCTCACCGACCGTATCTATCGGAGCCTGGCTGGTGCACTGTCAGGAGTCGCCGACTATATGGCGATGGAACAGCTCCTTGAATTGACACGCGATCCTGCCGATCCTTCGCAGCCGTCATCGCGTGTCGTCGTTATTGACACTCCACCGGCCCTTCAGGCGCTGGATTTCCTCGACGCGCCACGCCGAATGCTCGAGTTGCTTGGATCACGCGCTGTGACTTTGCTCAGGCCGCGAGGCCGGGCGCATTCCTCAGATTCTGAAAGGAGCCCTTTTCGCACTGCCTTCTCGGTGCTTGATCTCGCGGCCCGGATGGTTCTCGGCGCTTTCGATCGCATCACCGGCTTGAACCTGTTGACCGACGTGCAAAGCTTCGTGCGCAACTTTGATGGCATGTATGCGGGTTTCGCCGAACGTGCCGCGGCCGCGCAGGCCCTTATACGCGCCGAGACCAGTGCGATCGTCGTGGTCACGGTCGCTGAGCCTGAACGAGTCGCACACACTCAAGAGTTCATTGCCTCGCTTACCGCCCTCGATTTGCATCCGGCTGCGATCGTCGTCAATCGCATCACCACCGCGCTTCCGCACGAATCGGATCTCGATGGCGCGGACCTGCCGCCACCACTTCTGCGCAAGCTCAGGCGCAATCTGGCAGATTTCGCTGCGCTGAAACGGCGGGAGGCTACTGCCCTCGATAATCTCCGTATGAGCCTGGCGAAGCACTCGCCGATTCTCTTCGCGCCTGATCTCGGCTTTGAGCCGCGCACTCTCGCTGACCTTGCCACGATCGCCCGCCATCTCCGGGCGCCCGCAGAGCTCTCTAGGTCGTGAGCGGATAGATGATGAGCGGAAACAACTGATGGAACAGGGCAGGGCGGCTATTCAGGTACAATCGTCTTTGGCTTGCGCTGACGCTTCGGCTTGACCGTCGCTACTTCTGACGATTCTGCCGCCAGCATACGGTCGATCTTCATGCTCAGATTCACGATTTGACTGTTAAGATGGTCGAGGCGCGCTTTTAACTCACGCACGTCGCGTTTCGAGGGGATATTGACGAAATCCAGCACGGTCTCGACATTGCGGTCGAAACTCTGCTTGTTGTTGAAAAATTGTTCGCCAGCTTTTCCCAGCCGTTTGCGCAAGGTTTCGTTTGCCATCAGTTCACTGAAGAAGCTTGCTGCCCCTTCTTCACTCATTTGCCGTAATCGGCCAATCAGATTTTCGGCTTCACGTCGTGCCATTTCACTCAACTATATATAGGGTCATAGCGGACGCAAACCGATGCCGCTCGTCGCGCTCATCTTAAGTGTCACTTCAGGCTTCGTCCTGATGCGCTACCGGTTGCCGCCGCTGACGACCGCGATGACCTCGCTCATCGTCGATCTTTCGCTCGCCCCTATCACTGTCATCATTGCCCACCGGCGCGGCCGTTCGCCCGGTCTGTGGATACTGCTCGGCCTCGCATTTGGTGCCTGGGCATTAGCTTGGGTCCTTATTTTTCCCTTGCGCCGTCGCACGCCCACTCCCGATAGTGGTCCTCCGCAGCAAGCCGCTTGAGCTATTCCGCACTGCTTTGAGGCGCTCTCTTTTTGTTGTGGTGAGATTGACCCGTGCGCCGAACCCATGCGAAACACATCCTGTCCGATTAGGGACCTAGTAAGATCATCATGATCGCAGGCTGACGGAGCTTTATCCCCATGAGCGCGAAAGTCGAATTTGGTGTCTTCTCACCCCAGGCCGGAATGTCTTTCAAAGCGTTGCTCGACCGCGCTAATCATATCGAGCGGCTGGGCTATCATTCGCTATGGTTGGTCGACCACTTCTGGACGATGCGCGCGCCCGAAGTTGATCATCACGAATGTCTCGCGCTGCTCAGCGGCCTCGCCGCCGCCACCGATAAAATCCGCATCGGCGCATTGGTGCTCTGCAACTCGTTTCGCAATCCTGCGCTGCTGACCAAATCGCTTACGACGATCGATCACATCAGCAACGGCCGGCTCGAAATCGGTCTTGGCGCAGGCTGGATGGAAGAAGAATATCGCGGCTACGGTTACGAATTCCCCTCGACCGGCACGCGTTTGCGCCAACTCGAAGAGGGATTGCAAATCATGAAACTGATGTTCACGGAAAAGCGAGCGAACTTCAAAGGCCGCTATTATCAGCTCAACGAGGCGCTCAATTCGCCCAAGCCGATCCAGCAGCCCCATCCACCGATCACGATTGGCGGCAGCGGCGAACAGGTGATGCTCAAAATCGTCGCCAAATATGCCGACCGCTGGAACATTCCAGCGGGCTACAAGGACTTCAACCACAAGTTCAATGTGCTGAAAGATCACTGCAAGACCGTCGGGCGCGACCTCAACTCGATCAACGTCTCAGAGCAGCTTCTCGTCTGTATCGGCGCTAATGAGGCCGAAGTTGAAGAGAAATGGAAGGTCGCCTCGCGGATGCGTCCCTTCTCGACTACCGGCATTAAGGGCACACCAGACCAAATCGTCGATCAGTTACGTGAGCGCGTGAAAATGGGCATCACCTTCTTCACTATTCTTTTTGGCGATTTCGGACCGCCCGCGACGCTTGAACTGTTCGGACGTGAGGTGATTCCCGCTTTCGCTTGATCTTACGGAGTCCGATACGCGTTAACCGACCATCCGCGATAAAGTGTATAAGAGCAAATCGCTACACTTGAAAATGAGGGAGTATGCATCCCTCCAAAATTTAATCGGGAGGAACGAGTCATGCCGCTTTATCTCGACGAGATCTATTTCAACGTCTCCAGCAAGGAAGATTTCAAGCGCGGTTTCGATCTGATCAACGGCGCGCTCACCAAGGGCTTTCCTCCTGGCGTTACGCTCAAAGCCGGACCGTGGGCCTCCAACGAGGAAGCTAAAATCGTTCTGATTCTCGACATTCAGGACCATGCACTGACCTTCGGACCGTTCAGCGGCGCTGTCGCCTCGGGCATCGTTTCCAAACGGCGGCTTAGCCCGCTGGTCGAATGGAGCGCTGTCGAAAAAGCTGTCAAAGAATCTTGAAGTCACAGCCCGATTTTTTTGGTATCGCGGTGGCGCACTGATAAATGCACGGGGCAGGCCGCAACCCGCCTTCGAATAATTTTCTGCACTAAGGTTTGATCAATGCCGACCAATGGAGCCGAAAGCCTGATTCGTACCGCGCTAGCCGCCGGTATCGACGTATGTTTCGCGAATCCCGGCACCACCGAGATGCCGCTTGTGGCGGCTCTCGACGCCGTGCCCGGCATGCGTGCCGTATTGGGACTCTTTGAGGGCGTATGCACCGGCGCCGCTGACGGTTATGGCCGGATGACCGGCCGGCCCGCCCTGACCCTGACCCATCTCGGCCCCGGCTTCGCTAACGGTATTGCGAACCTTCACAATGCCCGCCGCGCGCGCTCCCCGATCGTCAACGTAATCGGCGACCACGCGACTTGGCATCTCGCGTCCGATGCGCCGCTGACTGCCGATATTGCTTCGCTTGCCCGGCCAGTCTCACATTGGGTGCGCAAATCCGTCTCGGCCACTGATGTCGGTCGCGATACCGCTGAAGCGGTCGCAGCCGCTGGCCATGAGCCCGGCCAAGTCGCTACGCTAATCGTCCCGTCCGACTGCCAGTGGAATCCGGCAGAAGGTCCCGCGCCACTGATCAAGCCCGCCGTTCCGCCAGCAGTTAGCGCCGACGCCATCGGCCGTTCCGCCGATCTGATGCGCAAGTATCAGGGTAAAGCCGCGCTCTTCATCGGCGGGATGGCGCTACGCGCACGTGGACTCAAAGCCGCCGGCCGCATCGCGGCAAAAACCGGATGCCGCCTGATCTGCGAGACCTTTCCTTCGCGCCTCGAACGTGGCGGCGGCCTCCCGCTCGTCGAAAAGCTGCCGTATTTTCCTGAACAGGCCCTGGAAGCGCTTGGCAAGGTCAGTGCCGCCGTAATTGCCGGCGCACCCTCGCCGGTCGCGTTCTTCGGCTATCCCAATGTTCCTAGTTCATTGATTCCCGAAGGTGTGGCCAGTACGACTCTGGCGACACCCCTTGAAGATGTCCCCGCCGCACTCGAAGCACTTGCCGACGCGTTGGACGCGCCTCGTAATGCCGCGTCCCCGGAACCTACGCTCAAGCGCCCACCGATGCCGACGGGCGCGCTCACTCCCGCGACCATCGGTCCGGTCATCGCCGAGTTGATGCCTGAAGGCTGCATCCTGATGGACGAGGCGGCGACGACCGGTATGCCGTTCTTTGCCGCCTCTGCAGGAGCGACCGCCCATACCTATCTCGCGCTGACCGGGGGTGCGATCGGCCAAGGGCTCCCATGTGCGACTGGCGCTGCCGTCGCCTGTCCCGATCGGAAAGTGATCGCCTTTCAGGC
>DATKPK010000172.1:0-6669 GCA_035524095.1 Binataceae bacterium (SeqCode)
CTCCCTTTTTATCCCTAGCGAATCAACTAATACAAACCAGCAGCAATCGAATCTTCGTTCGCGCAATCCGGTCGCCTAAGCAGATCATTAACCTTTAATGGTTTCTATCGTTGCCCCGTAGCTCATCAGCATGCTAACAAGCTGTAGAGATAAGTCGATGTCGCATATCTCTGGCTGAAAAAACGTTGTAGTGATGGAACTGGAGGAATATCTGATGTTAAAGAAAATGTTGGGAGTGGCAGTCGGTGGTTTGGCGGCTGTCCTGATCGGTTTCGGACTCGCCCAGGCAGGGCCGAGTGCGCCCGCTAGCTTTAACGGCAACTATCTGGTGCAAGCGAGTGGTACCGTCTATTACCCATATATTGGCGACGCTCCCCAAGGAGTGTCAGCAAACACTCAGCAGGCGCAACATTTCTCGATGGCAGGATCGGCGAGCTTCATGAACGGCAACAATACTGCTGTGAATCTGACGCTCAACCTCGGCGGTGCCTCCGTCTATGAGGGCACGTCCAGTTTCTGGTCTCAATCCGGAAATGACGTAATTTGCTATCTCACAACACCCGGCGATCTGGTTTACACTCCCGGTTCGGGCACGACGCCGGCGATGCTGACCGTCACGTCGGTGGGCGGGAATGATACATGCGGGCAACCTAGCGGCGAAGGCGTGAATAGCGAGGTGGGCAAAGTCATCCCCTTCAATTTTTACCCCTATTCGTTGCCGACCACAGGAGGCCTAATCGTAAGCAACTACACCCATATAACCACTGGTGGCGGATCTCTCCCCCCTGGAAGCTACCCGAACGCCTTCATCGATAGCTACGGAAATCCCGCTTATGATTACTCCGTCACGGGCCAGTTGACGCCCGCTTTGCCGTGACCACGAATGGCCAAATCAGGATAGCTGACCACAGGTCCTCGCTCTTCTTACGATCTCTTGGAGTCAGCGAAGCCAAAGGGAATTAAGTCGGCGCGACGATCAGAACCGATTGACGAGGATTCGGTTCACGACAAGGCCGGGTTGGGGGCACAACTTAGTGCCCCTGCCGGCCTTGTCACACCGCTTCGCGCGGCCTGTTACCGGTTGGGCAGTTGCACATCGGAGCTGCAACATAAGCGTAACTGGCGACATTACGAAGAACCAATTCCGACTTACGGAGTGAGGGAAACTTGACCGGCCAGCCCGCCGTCGTAGTAACCAGCTTCGGTTCCGACGGTGACCTCAATCCGCTGCTCGCTATTGCCGCCGCCCTCGTCCGTCGCAACCTCAGCGTCACCTTCGTCGCCAACCCCTTCTACGAATGCCGCGTCCTCGCTACTGGATCGCGCTTCGTTCCCGCCGGCCAATTCCTCGACGTCTTCGCCGCCCTCGCCGCCAACCCCGGTTACTTCAGCGCGGCCTCCGGCTTTATGGCCATCTGGCGCGATCTCATAGTCCCGAGCATTCGTGAGACTTTCCCCGTCGTGCGCGATGCTGTTCACGCAACCGGCGCCACTGTGGTCGTTGCGCACCTCGCTTCCTTTGGGGGCGCATGGGCAGCGGCTGCGGCCGGAGTTCGCAGCGTCACCATTACGACCGCATCGGCTGGATGGCTTTCCCGCTATCACCCGATCGTATTTGCCAATTGGCGCGCGCCACGCCCCCTGCAAAGTATGCTCACCGTTGCGATGCGCACCTTCATCGGCGCTTCGCTCGGCCCGAAACTTCGCCGCCTGGCGATCTCCATGGATGCTCCCCTAATCGACACCTTGCGCACCGCCAATCTCAATCTCGGCGTATGGCCCGAATGGTTTCGCGCTCCCGCTTCCGACGATCCGCCACGCACGCAGCTATGCGGGTTCGTCTACGCCGACCCCGCTACGTCACCGCCTCTTTCTTCCGAAGTCGCTGCGTTTCTAGCCGACAGCGACGCGCCGATTGTCGCCGCCTTCGGCTCAGCCGCGAGCCTCCATGCCGTCGACCGCTATCGGGCCATCGCGAACGCTTGTGCGCAGCTAGGTCGTCGATGCTTGCTTATCGGATCTTCCGCGAACGTCGCGCCCGCCTCGAATCTTCTCGCGGTTGCGTCTGCTCCCTACGCATCGGTTTTTCCGGCCGCCGCCGCAATCATCCACCACGGAGGATTCGGCACCTGCGCCGAGGCCCTCCGTGCGGGCCGCCCGAGTCTCGTGACGCCCTTTGCCTTCGATCAATTCGATACCGCCGCTCGCTTGGAAGACGCCGGTCTCGGCCGCTGGTATCGCCACAAGCCCGATGACGCCGCCGCACTTGCCGCCGCCCTCGATTCCATTCTCCACGATGCTCCGATGGCTGCCGCCGCGCGCGACACCGCGGCTAAAATCGCCTCTGCTCCGGACGGCGCCGATTACGCCGCTGAACTCATCGCCGCTCTCTAGTTGGCCAGCCCTGCAAGGGTATCGAACCCTTGTCATGACACTGCGACGGCCAACTTCAAAGCGTCTTTACTCCCTTTTAATGGCTTCTGCGTACCGACGACACTGGCTGGTTGACGCCAGCCAAAGTGAAGTCGATGAAAACTGTGAGCATGAAAAGCATTTCGATGCTTCAAGGCACCGATGGCACGGATTTCGCTCGATTAAAATCAGCAGTCTCTAAGACTCTTGAGCGGATGCTTCCGGCTGCGCCTTTTGGGGCGGTCGACCCGCTACTCAGAGCCGCAGAGATTCACAGACGACCCCGTATCTTCGCCGCCCGCGCATGCCCGCGAGCTGCACCTAATTCCTATCGAGAGACGCATCGTGAATCTAAAAGATCATTTGGAATTTGGCATTTGATGCTCATCGGCGGATGCCTGTCTCTAGCTTCTGGATGTTCGGCCATAGCGCAAAGTGATCGGCCTACTGCGACCGCGCACCAGGACCAGATTCAGCAATTCGTTGCACTCGGCCCGCTGCCCTACCAGGAAACAAGCAGTTACTATTCGACACATTGCGATGAGCAAACGCGTGAACAGCAGCACGAACTGGCGAACTGTACGTCAGTGCCGTTCGTTAACATCTTGCTCGCCCCACCGCCGCATTCCTGATCCTTTGGGCAGTCGCCTCTGAAAATCTTCCATACCGCCGATTGTTACCCGCCTCGATCGCGCTTCGCGATCGAGAAATTCCTTTAACCCCCCAACTGAACGATTGTCGCGCCCGCCCCCCCATGATGCGGTTCCGCCTGCCTGAACGACACGCAATATGGCGACGTCCCAAGATAATCCTGCACCGCCTTTTTCAGCGCCCCCGACCCAATCCCGTGGATCACACGTACTTCCGTCCGATTCGTCAGGTATGCCTGATCGAGGAATTCTTCGAGCCGCCGCAACGCCTCGCCCGTCCGCATCCCGACCAAATTCAATTCTGGCCGATCACTCACCGCCGCCTCGACCTTCACTTGCGCTGGACGCGCGGGCGGTGCCGTGCCGCGCACTCGACGTAGTCGTCCCGCCGAGACTTCGATTCGTAACCCGCCGCGCCCGATCGTCGCGCGGTCGCCTTCCAGTTCCAGTATTTCCCCGCGAATCTCCCCCAGTTCGACCTGATCGCCCACCTTGAGCGGCTGATCCATGAGCGGATCGGCTTCCGGACGTGTCGCCGGTGCGACCCGATCGATCACCGCCGCCGCCTCACTCAGCGTACGCCCCAGCTCACGCCGCCCCTTTGATCCTGCCTTGATTTCCGCGATTACTGCCGAGCCTTCCCGCCTCAATTCTTCAATCGCATGCGCCCCTTCGCGCCGCACCCGCTCGCGCTCACCGACCGCTCTCTCATGCTCCCGTTGGCTTCTGTCGGCGAATTCCCGCTCGCGCTCCGCCAATCCCACCTCGCGCTGATGCAACCCCTCCAATTGCATCATCAACTGCGCCCGCTCTTCCTCCAGCCGCCGCAGCGCCTCTGCCAATTCCGCGCTGCCTGCCGGCAATGCCGCCTCTGCCGCATCGACGATTTGCGCGGGCAACCCCAGCCGCCGCGCCACTGCGAGGCCATAACTCTGGCCAATCGTATGCGGCTTAATCCGATACAGTGGCGTCAGCCGTTCCGGATCAAAATCCACCGCCGCAGCGTCGAATCCCGCCCGCGAATACGCATGGAGCTTAACGGCCGTCGAATGAGTTGCGACCGCCACTAGGCAATCCCGCTCGCCCAAATAGTCCATGAGCCCTATCGCCAGCGCCGCTCCCTCCACCGGATCTGTTCCCCCGCCCGGCTCATCCAGAATCACCAGCGCTGGCTCTTCCAGCCGCTTGATAATGTCCGTCAGATTCGCGATATGGCCCGCGAAACTCGACAAGCTTGCCTCAATCGATTGTTCGTCGCCGATGTCCGCGAACACGCTGCGAAATACCCGTAACCGGCTTCCAACCGCCGCCGGGATCAATATCCCGGCTTGCGCCATCAGTGCGAATAGCCCGATCGTCTTGAGCGCGACCGTCTTGCCGCCCGTGTTCGGCCCCGAAATCACTAGCCCCCGCTGCCCCGCACCGATTCGCACATCGACCGGCACCACCTCCGGCACTGTTACAGCCAGCAGCGGATGGCGCGCGGCTACAATATCGATACCCCCTTCCTCTGCGATCTCAGGCTCGACGCACCCAAACTTCTCTGCGAAAATCGCCCGCGCATTCAGCGCATCCAGCGCCACCATCGCGTCGAACGTCATGCGCAGTTCCGTCAGATAGCCGCGCACGATCGCCGTCAGCCGCATCAACAAACGGTATTCCTCGGCCTCCGCCTCGCGCTCGAGCATCATCAAACGGTTGTTCAGTTCGACCGCCCACATCGGTTCTACAAACAGCGTCTCCCCCGAAACCGACCGGTCCTGCACGATTCCTTCGAGCCGCTCTGAGTAATTCAGTTTGAGTGGCAGCACGAATCGCCGATTCCGCACTGTCACGATATGGTCCGAGACGATCGGCTCCATCCCCTGCGTGTTCATCGAGCGCGCCAGCCGCGCCTCCAGCTCCTGCCGCTCATTGCGCATCGACGTGCGAATCCGCTTCAGCTCGGGACTTGCGTCGTCGACCAGCCCACCGTCATCGCCAAGCGATCGCAACAGCGCGTCGGCCAATTCTCTCGGTGCGACCAGATTCCGCACTATTGCCGCGACATGCGGCCGCATCTCCACTCGCGATCGCAAAAATGCCTCGGCAGTCCGTGCTGCCACCACGAAATCCCGAATCCGCACCAGCGACGGCCCGTTGAGCACCGCATCTTCCGGCGCTGCGCCCATCAGATGAATCCGTTGATCGTCGAATTCGTCGATCGGTATCGATCCCGAATGCGCTCGCAAATCTGCCAACTCCGCCGTCGTCCGCAGGCGCTCGCGCACCGTATCGACTTCTATTGCGGGACGCGTCGCTTCGACGGCGCGCCGCCCCGGCTCCGATACCGCCAGTTGCGCCACCAGCCCGACTACTTTGTCGAATTCGAGTGCTCTTAAATCCCGTTCGCGCATCGTTCTCCGATAGGCATCACTTGTGAGGCCGAGCGGCTGTGAGTCTGCGAACCAGCCGCCTTAAAATCTGAAGCTATAGAGGGATTCTTACCAACCATCTATCGCATGAGGTCACCATTTCGCGTGCCCTCCCCGCTTCACTAATATCTAGATAGGGGTTGCGAGCAACCCCGTACGGACCTGAGTCTGCGAACGGTCCGCTTGCAAATCAGTCTCGCTGAAGCATCTGTAGCTGGCGGAGTACCCATGGAACGGATCGAATCCCGCATCAACCCCAACAATCCCGACTTCAAGCGTAACCGTGACGTGATGGCCGCGCACGTCGCCCATCTCCGCGCCGAACTCGATCGCATCCGTCTTGGCGGCAGCGAGAACGCTCGCAAACTTCACGTCGAACGCGGCAAGCTCTTAGTGCGCGATCGGGTCCGCCGACTCCTCGATCCGCAAAGCCCCTTCCTCGAATTCTCCGCCCTTGCCGCCTACGGGATGTACGACGACTCGCCTCCCGCTGCCAGCATCATCACGGGCATCGGCCGCATCCAGGGCCGCGAGGCCGTCATCGTCGCCAACGATGCCACCGTTAAGGGCGGCACCTATTATCCGATCACCGTCAAAAAGCATCTCCGCGCGCAGGAAATCGCTCTCGAAAACCACCTGCCGTGCGTCTATCTGGTCGATTCTGGCGGTGCCTTTCTACCCCTCCAATCGGAGGTCTTCCCCGACCGTGATCACTTCGGCCGCATCTTCTACAACATGGCCCGGATGTCCGCTGCTTCCATCGCGCAGGTCGCGGTCGTGATGGGCTCCTGCACCGCCGGTGGCGCGTATGTCCCCGCGATGTGCGACGAGAACATCATCGTCCGCGACCAGGGCACGATCTTTCTCGCCGGACCGCCGTTGGTTCGCGCAGCGACCGGCGAGGTCGTCACTGCCGAGGAACTGGGTGGTGGCGACGTTCATACTCGCCTCTCCGGTGTCAGCGATCATCTGGCCGACGACGACGAGCACGCGCTCACCATCGCCCGTTCGGTCTTCGCCAATCTCGGCGTCCGCCCGGCCCTCGATTCGCTCCCGCAGGACCCGCCCGAAGATCCCTATTACGATCCTTCCGAGCTTTACGGCATCATCTCCGCCGACTCGCGCCATCCCTACGAGGTCCGCGAAGTCATCGCCCGTCTCGTCGACGGCAGCCGCATCCACGAGTTCAAGCC
>DATKPK010000173.1:0-4365 GCA_035524095.1 Binataceae bacterium (SeqCode)
GGAATCGTCTCGAAAGCGAGGCCCTTATGAGCGAGCGCCATTTTCGTCCGCCAGCAGAAGGGGCTGAAGCGCCGGTTCTCCTCGGCACCGGCAAGGTCATAGAAAGTGATGGACATCGGTGTCAAACTCCTCTACTTCCACCTCAGATTTTTAGGCGCTCCGTTCGCGGACTCAGTCGCGCACGGCCTCACGGGTTCGGCCTATCTCGGCACCGGCAAGATCGTAGAGCGTAAACGGCCATCGCAAATTCCTTAGATAGAATCGTGAAGATGGACAGCGCGTGGGCGGACACTTTTGCCATTCGCCCGCGCGCAAGATTAAACCGCAGTTAGCTAGCGCGGCGGAATTTCGGCAGCGTGACGTTGGGGGTCACATCGTCGAAGGCGACCTCGACCGGCATCCCGAGCTTCAGGTCCTCGGGTTTGACGTCGGTAAGCCAGGTGACCATCCGGACACCCTCTTCCAGTTCGACGATGACCGGACTGTAGGGGATGAGGTCTTTGAACTGTGGCATCATGGGTTGCAACGCGGTGGTCCAGGAAAAGAGCTTGCCTCTGCCGGACGAGCGCGACCATTCCCACTCGAAGGAGCCGCATTTCGCGCACATATCGCGCGGGATGTGGCGCCAGGTGCCGCATCCAGTACAACGCTGAAAGCGCAATTCGTGATCGCGGCAGAAGCCGTAAAACTCGATGGAGCGCCCGCCGCCGTGAGGCAGCGGGAGACGGTATGTGTTGGTATCGGCCATGATACTTATCTCCTTAGAATCGCCAGTCCGCCGTCACCAAAATCGCCCCACCCCGTCACCAGACCGATTTCGGCATCCTTGACCTGGCGCGGACCGCATTCGCGGCGCAGCTGGCGAGTGGCCTCAACGATGTGATTGGTGCCCCACACGTGAGCTTCCGAGAGGAGTCCGCCGTGAGTGTTGAGCGGAAGTTCGCCGCCAAGTTCGATCCGGCCGCCAGTGACGAAATCCTTGACCTCACCGCGCTTGCAGAAACCCATCGCTTCGATCTGAAGCATCACGACGTAAGTGAAGCAGTCATAAACTTCGAGGAAGTCGATGTCTTTATGGGTGACACCGGCCATCGCGAAGGCCTTGGGCGCGGCGAATGAAAGGCCGATCACGAAAGGATCGGGACGGGCCGGGATGTCGTCGGCGGGATAAGGATGACCCTCGGCGACGCCGGAAATATAAACCGGCGGCTTCTTCAAATCGCGGGCGCGTTCCGGCGAGGTCACGACAATCGCACAGGCAGCGTCGGTCTCGAGGCAGCAATCGTATAGCCGAAACGGGTAGGAAACCCATCGCGAAGACATGTAGTCATCGAGAGTGAGCGGGCGGCCCCGCATAAGGGCCTTTTCGTTGAGCTGCGCGTGCTTGCGTTCCGCAACGGCGATCGCGCCCATCGCCTCATGCGGGGTGCCGTACATTTTCAGGTGTCGTGTGGCGAGCCATGCATACCATTGGACGGGAACGGTCGCGCCGTAAGGCAGATAGTAAGCGCCGATGGTGTTGAGCATCGGATTAGGCTCAGGCATCGGACGCTCCATGTTCTCGGCGCGGGCGCCGCCACCGCGCACAGGATTGAGCGAATAGCCGTTCCATCCAAGTGGGATAAGGACGTTGGTGGCGATGCCGGACGCTATGGCCATCGCGGCACTTTGCAGCGCGACGACCGGGCTCGCGCCGCCCATGTGGACGGTGGTTGCGTAGCGCAGATCTTCAATGCCGAGGTTGGCGGCGAAATGCTCGGCGGTCGCGCCGATCGGCGGGCCGACGATTCCGTCGATTTCGTGAGGCTTCAACCCGGCATCGTTGAGGGCGTTGATGGAAGCGTCGAGCATCAGACGCAGTTCGGACTTGCCGGAGCCGCGCGAGAAGGTGCTTTCGCCGACGCCGGCGATACAGGACTGGTCTTTGAGTGAGTACATCAGGTTACTCCTCTGGCTATGAGTCACTCATGGTGGCGATTAGGTCCACGCCACGAGAGCGCGGTGCGCGACTAGGTTAGTCGAGTCGGGAGAATTCGTCGAGGCGGCGGCAGCAGCAGTTAGGCACTCGGTCGTTGGTCCCCAGAACTAGTCGGTCTGCAGAATTCTCACGATAAGATATAGCCGACGTCGATTTTTTTCTACCATCCGGACCCGGGAAGCGACGCAACTCACAAAGACCCCAAGAACATTCGACGGCCTGGTCTGCGTTACGGGGTGCTGGCCGGGCCGGTGGAGGCGGCGAATTGGGAATCGTCGGTGCCGGTGAACGCGATTTTGTCCATCTCGTTCATCCGTGTGATGGCGAATCTGAGCGGACCGTCAGAGACCACTACCGCACCCTGATAAGGATGCGCCAACTCGAGAATCGCGAGAATCGTGAGGCCGAGAAGGCTGGAAAAGATTCCGCACATCAAGGCCTGCGAGGGGAAAGTATCGAGACCGAAGAAGTAGCTGAAGCCAATCGTGATAATGAGACCGGCGTAGATCACGAGCCATACGACAGACGGAAAGTCTTCGTTGCCATACATGAAGCGCAGCGCCCGATCCTCACCGATATGCTGAAGCTCGTCGTAACTCTTGCCGACAATTACGGATTGGCGTGAGTCAGTCGGTGTGAAGCCGCCAACGAGCGCCCACAGCCCCAGTGCTCCAACCGGATTGTCGTTGACGCCGTCATGGAGGTGGGTGGCCATCGCGGGCCATTCGACGTTGATCGCGTGGTCAGTGTACTGGCGGATGGCCTGCTGGAGATCATGCTGGATTGGCTGGGGATAGCCTTTTGACAGCCGATAGAGGGACGCGAGTGCCATCGCTTCGTTCTGGACCAGTGCATCGGCGCGGTCGAAGCGCTCCCATGCAGCGACGATCACGAAGGCGAGCAGGAGGCCGTAAAAGGCACCGATCACGCCGAAAGTGAATCCAGCAACCTCGTGGTTTTGCTTGAGGCGTTCGAGCGGTACGGTGCAGCGTACGAGATAAAGGCCGAGAATGCTCAAGCCCGAGAAGACAATGACAATAAAAATGACTTGGAACCAAGTCGGCCAGTAAAGCAGAAAATCCATCAGGAACCCCTTTGGCAAGGCGGGATCATTGTAACTGATCGGCGACCTTGGGCTATCAAGATTTATCGCCGAACGGCTATAGGATTTGCTTGGGGAACCGTGAAGAGCAGGCCCAGGCGGTCTAATCTGGAGGGAGTTCGGGGGTGAGCCGTGGTGACTCTGTGTCGACCCTCCTCCGCTTCAGGCGGGAAAGGCTGGCTGCTGCAGCGCGGTACAGCGTAATCAATTCTTCGAGAAGACCGCGATTCGAGAAAGGCTCTGGGTTAGGAGGCAGACAGCCAATAGATGATTGGTGTGATGGGGTGGCCATCAGCGAACGCCTGGAGGTAAGCCACCATACGACGCCAGCAAAGACATAAGAACCGAAAGCGGCGCCCCAGGCGAAGTATTGGATGCGGTTGATCGCGGCAAGGAGCAGTAGGAGGTAAGCGAAATCGCGCCCGGTCGCGCGCTCCAAGGCAGAGAGCCATGAGCGATCGTGGTGGAGGCGGCGGGCACGGGCGGCAGCGATAACGCATGAGGTGAAGCCGCCGAGCAGCAAAATCAGGAGCCAGCAAAAGGTGATGCTGCCGCTCGTGCGGTAGCAGCCGATCATGATACCGGCGAAAAGCGCGATGTGGACGAGGTTGTCGGTGAGGGTATCGAGGCGAGCTCCGAGGCTTGATTCAGCCATCTTGAGGCGCGCCAATTCGCCATCAACGCCATCAAGGATTGTAGTGAGCAGAAACAGAAGCGCTCCAAGCATCTGGGGCCAATAGCCACGAGCGGCAAACAGTCCCGCGCTCGAAAGGCCGACTACGGCAGAAAGCAGCGTGACGTGGTTGGGCATCACGCGTGTGTGGGCAAGGGCGTAGCTGATACGCCATGAGACGCGACGATCGAGCAACTGCGCCAACGGAGCGTCGTGATCAGCGCTGTCGAGGCGCAAGGCGCGCGCGAGTTCGAGTTCGGCGTGACGGACGCTCTCTGGAGAACCATCAAGGTTGAAACAAGGACGGCTGGCCAGGAGCCAGACTGGGCTCCAAACGGTTTCATCTTGAAGCAGGCGACCGAGTGGACCGGCCGCAAGAATCCCGCCGTGTTGGGCTCCATTACTTTCAAGAACAACTACTTGATCGCGTTGAAATGACGCGATTAGAGCGGCAATTTGGCCCGGAGCGACAACATGGGCGCCGCGGACGAGAACACAGGGAGAATCGAGTGGCAAATGGCCGGATGATTCAGGCAGTCCATCGATAACGATTACGTTAGGGCTGGCCGCGAATGAACCGAGCGATGCCCGTAACACTTCGCTTTGACCGTC
>DATKPK010000174.1:0-9216 GCA_035524095.1 Binataceae bacterium (SeqCode)
TCTTACTCGCTCTGATGGTCCAAGCGCGGCGAGTTAACCGAAATCCCTCACATTTTGGCGAAACGGGTCTGAAGCAGGCTAGATCATTTAGCCGATCTGACACCGGCACATTCATTGCTGTTCCTCTAATACTACAAAGAGGGCAATCAAGCGCCTCAATTTGAGGAGGAGCCAAATGAGCAATGCGTGGGGACTTTGTAAGGATTGTAAATGGTGGCAGGTGGAGCCGAAAGCGGTGTCATCCAATACGACTTTAGGGGAATGTATCGACAAGGAATTGCAATCGTTCAAATTGCGAGTCTCGGGAGCAAGTGGATGTAATCGATTCATGGAAGGCGAACCGGCGCATGCGAAGGGATCGAGTGAAGCACCGCCGACAGCGAAGCCGCAAAGGTAAAATCGGGCGTGGTTGCAAAGATAAGCCCCGGCGCTTCGAGGAGATGAACGAGGATGTCGAGCATGTGGATCCGTCGGCGTTGGTTACTCAAGAAGCTGGCCGACGGTTCCATTTGGCACCGCATGAATGATGCTTTCCAACCGGGTTCAATATACTACGTAGCCAGCTCCGTGATGATCGCCTGTGCAATAATATATTTGCTGGTTTCGATGGATTTGCATCCGGGCTAGCACTGGCTAATAGAGATAGAGTGGCTATTTCGGAAGCTATTGCCGGAAAACCATCGCGGCGAAGGCAACGATTCCCAAAACGGAGATCAGGGCTGCAACCAAGCCAGCCAAAGAGCCGGGAGCCTTGGGGTATTGAGCTTTAAGCACACGGATATTGCCACGGTATTCCCAAGTGGCGAGTGCGAGTGCGCCGAGGCCGATGACGACGAGAGACATCGCGAAGCTGCGGGGACCGATCCAGACATAGATGCGGGGATTCCCGGGATTATCGAGCTGAAAGAACTTGTAGATACTGAAGCCGAAAGTGATGAGTGAAGTCGCCGTACGAATCCATGACATCATCAGTTGTTCGTAGGCAATGCGCGTGCGCTCGAGATCGAAGCGGGCGGCAATAGTCAATTCGGCCGGTTGGGCAATAGGTTGATCGGGCATAGAACTAAGCTAGTGGTATGAGACTTCAGGATTGATGAGCGCGACGGAGTTTCGGATGGCTGACTAGGAAGCGGGCGATTGCGGCGCGGTGATCAAAGGTGCGGGCTGGGCGCGCGAGGCGGATTTGGCGACGAAAGTACCACTAACCTTACGCACCGCGATGAAAAACACTGAGACGAACGGGATAGCGATCAGGGTCGAGGCGAGCATGCCGCTGAAGACTACGGTACCCAGTGACTGCTGGCTAGCCGCGCCAGCGCCGCCAGCGATGGTGAGCGGTACAGTACCGAGGATAAAAGCGATCGAGGTCATGAGGATTGGGCGGAAGCGGCGGCGGGTCGCCTCGACGGCGGCTTCGACGGTGCTCATCCCTTCGGCGGAGAGATCGCGTGCAAATTCGATGATAAGGATGGCATTCTTGGCAGCGAGCGCGATCATCAGAACGAGGCCGATCTGAGTATACAAGTCGACTGGGAATTTGCGGACAAAGATACCGGTAAGGATACCGATGAGAGCGGTCGGCACAACTAGAATGACAGCGATCGGATCGGTCCAGCTTTCGTACTGAGCGGCGAGCACGAGATACACCAGGGTAACGGAGAGCGCGAAGATGAAATCCGCCTGACTGCCAATCTGTTTTTCCTGATAGGCGAGACCAGTCCATTCGTAGCCGATGCCGGCGGGCAAGGTCTGATCGGCGAACTGTTCCATCATGTTGAGCGCCTGGCCAGAACTATATTTAGGCATCGGGATGCCAGTGACAATGGCGGCGGGATAGACGTTGTAGCGAGTTTCGAGCTCCGTGCCGAGCATCCGATGGACACTGACGAGGGCGCCAAGCGGGACCATCTGGCCGTCGCGATTCGCGACGTAAAGACTAGAGATATCCTGGAGCTCGCGGCGATAATCGGCGGCGGCCTGAACTCTAACTTGAAAGGCCTGATTATACTTATTGAAGAGATTTACATAAGTGGAGCCGAGATAGGTCTGCAGGGTTTGGGAAATGTCACTGACTTTGACACCCAGCGACTCGGCCATCGTGCGATCGATATCAAGATAGATTTGCGGGCTGTTGTTGCTAAACGTAGTAAAGCTGAGACGAAGAAAACCCTGATCGCTGCGAGCGCGATCAAGCAGAGCGAGAGTCGCCTTTTGTAATTCGGCCAAGCCGAGGCTCGCGCGATCTTCGAGGACCATTTGAAAGCCGAAGGCAGTGCCGAGGCCGGGGATGGGCGAAGGCGGCATCACAGCGAAGGTCGCGGTGCGGATGGCTTTCAGGCGATCCTGAAGGCCGGCGATTATCTTTGCTTGGGTCAGCGAGGCGGGACGCTTGCCGAAATCTTCATAGATCGCGAAGACGGTGATGAAGTTGGAGAGATTGGCCGAATCGAGCGCGGAGAAACCGCCCATCGTGACCCATCCCTTGATGCCGGGCGCGGTTTTGAGGATCGCGCTTATGCGATCGGATACTTCGCGGACGCGCGGCTGAGACGAACCCTCAGGAAGCTCAGTGGAGATGATGCAATAGCCTTGATCTTCAAGTGGAAGGAGGGCGGTCGGGTAGATGGAGAAGGCGTAGGCGACCGCAAGAATCACGGTGAAGAAGAGGATGACCATTTTAAAGGGGCGCCGGGTCATCCAGCCGACGATCATGACGTAGCGATTTTCGACTGCGGAAAAGCCACGGTTGAAGCCACTATAGAACCAGTTGAGTTTTTTATCCTTCGGGCGCGGACGCAGGTAGAGGGCGCATTGCGTCGGTTTGAGCGTCAGTGCGTTAGCGGCGCTGATAATCGCAGTCGCTGCGATCACGAGGGCGAACTGTCGGAACATCTGGCCGGTGATGCCCGGCAGAAACGAGGCGGGCAAAAAGACGGCGGTCAGAACGAGGGTGATGCCAAGGACGGGGCCGGTCAGCTCGCCCATCGCCTTGATGGCGGCGTCTTTGGGGCTCAGGCCTTCCTCAATGTAATGGGAGCAGTTCTCGACGATGACAATCGCGTCGTCGACGACGATGCCGATCGCGAGAATGAGGGCGAAGAGAGTCATCAGATTGACGGTGAAGCCAAGGAGGGCCATCGCGGCGAAGGCACCGATGATCGTGACGGGGACGGTGGTCGCAGGGACGAGCATCGCGCGAAAGTTCTGCAAGAAAAGCATGATGACGATAAGGACGAGGATGCCGGCGATGATAAGGGTCTCGTAGACGGCAGAAATCGCCTCACCGATGAAGAGGGTGGTGTCGTAGAGGGAGCTGTACTTGAGGCCTTGCGGGAAGGTCTTGCTCATCGTGGCCATCAGCTGGCGGACTTCGGTTGCGACCTGGAGAGAATTCGCGCCGGGGAGCGCGTAGATCGCCATATGGCCGGCGGGCCTGCCGGAGAGGCCGGAGAACAGGGTGAACGACTGCTGATCGAGCTGGATTTTCGCGACGTCTTTCAGACGGACGATCGGAGTGGCCTGATTAACTTGCGTCTGGTTTACGGGAACCTGGCTGATTGGAGGCGGGGGCGGTTCGCTCTTAATAATGATGTTCTCGAATTGGGAGACGTCAGAGAGGCGGCCAAGAGTGTTCACAGTAAACTGGAAGATCTGACCGGAGCCGACAGGCGGGCCACCGATCTGGCCAGAGGCGACCTGGGTGTTTTGATTGTTGATCGCCTCTTGAACCTGGAGAACGGTCAAGCCGAAAGTCTTAAGTTTGGCCGGATCGAGCCAGATCCGCATGCTGTAGGGGCCGGCGCCAATAACCTTGACCTGGCCGATGCCGTCGAGGCGCGAAAGCGGATTAACGAGGTTAATCGTCGCGTAATTGCTCAGGTAGGTGGCGCTGAAGCGGTTGTCGTCGGAATAAAGGCTCTCCATCAGGAGAATGTTGGTCGTGACTTCCTTGACGTTGACGCCCTGATCGCGCACAGGCTGAGGCAACTGCGAGAGTGAGCCGTTAACGGCGTTCTGGACGAGGGCGAGGGAGGTATCGAGGTCGGTGCCGATCTTGAACGATACGGTGAGCGTATAACTACCGTCGCTGCCACTGGTGGATTGCATATAGATGGCATTTTTGGTGCCGTTGACCGCCTGCTCGATAGGTACACCAACGGTATTGGCGACGGTTGCAGCGCTCGAACCCGGGTAGTTGGTAGTGACCTGAATCGTAGGCGGGACGATCGGCGGGTATTGCGAGACCGGCAGGGTATAGAGGCATACGACGCCGAGCAGGACGATGATGACCGCCATCACATTGGCGAGGACCGGCCGCTCGATGAAAAATTTTGACATCTATCGTGGTCTCCCGCTCAATCTCCTGCGTTGGCCCGAACCGCTCAACCATCGCGTCGCAGCTAAAGCCGGAATCAGTTTGGTAGCGGCAGCGAGTTAAGGCAACAGGAGGGGTGGGCGGCTCATGCGTAAACCTTGTCTCCACTCGCGGGCGTCTCAAATTCGCCAGGCGGAGAGATGTGGGGATGATCGAAGCAGGTGACCGTAGGGAATAGGACCGGGTTGGCGGCGCTGATGACCTCCCCGTGCTCATGCCGGTTGGCACTCTTCATTTTGCCGCTCCGCTTCTCCCCGACTTCCTGTTGGTGGCGTGAGGGCGGAAGCGAGTCGAATCGCCGGGACTCACATGATCCCATTTTTAATGTCGGCTAGCGCCTCCTTGAGTTGTGCGGCGACCTCACCGGCAGGTTTTGTTCGCTCGAATTCCCGGAGAACTGCCAGGGATTCTGATCCTCCTATTCTCGCCAGAGCGAAGATACATTCCGCCTTAAGGCCCGGTTTTTCACCTGACATGATGATTTTGCGGAACAGGGGTATGGGCCGTTTGTCGCGTGCATAGCCGACGGCCTCTGCGGCTTCTCCTCGGATTTTCATCGGTTCCTTCTTATCGGCAACAATAGCAATCAAAGCGGGCACGCTGTTCTTCCGGCCCAAGAAAGCAAGTGTGGAGATCGCCGCAACCCGATTCGTTTTGTCGCGCTTCTGGTCCAGAGCAATGGCCGTGAGTGAATCCGTTCGAACGCGTGTGTTAATCAGGTACTTTGAGGCCTCGAAGGCCAGGGAGGGATCGCCGTAGCGGATGGCATCGAGTGCGGCGCTAATACTGTCGAAGGTTGAATGTCTGGCGCGAGGTTTCATCGTTGGTGTCGTCTGTCCATTCGTGGGAGAAGTCGTTGCCGTGACCATCGGTGAGCTAGCAGTTGACTGTGTAGTTGCTTGCTACCGACCATTTGTAAAGCCACGAGGTTCTGCCAGCAGACCAGAAAGCGGACGGCGAATCTTCAGCTCGTCGGGTTCAGGCGGAATGAGAAAAATCCCTCCTCCGTTGCCGGAGGAGGGATTTTTGTGTCGCAAGGTTAAAGCGCGGAAGGGGTTCCTTCCGCGCGCCACGAGTTTACGGTTTGCAGACGGTACCGCTCGAATTCAGGCAAGCAACAGGTGGGGTCACGACCGGGCCTGCTGCGCCGATGAATTCGGCGACCGTGTTGCCGCCGTGGTTGACTACCCAAACGTTACCCGAGGAGTCGATGGCGACGCCGAACGGTGAGTTGAAATTGGCACCGTCGGGTTCGAAATTGCTCTCCAGGGCACCTGCGGAGCTGATTACGGTCAGGTTCGTGCCGTCCGAATTGGTTACCCAAGCGTTATTGGCGCTGTCAATAGCGATGCCATAAGGACCTTCCAAGAGGGAATCCACGTCCCAAAGACCAACCAGAGCTCCTGCGTCGGTCAGCTCAGTGACAGTGTCGCCAAAGGAGTTAGGTACCCATACGTTGTAGGGACTGGCGCCGTCGAGAGCGATGCTAAGCGGGATCTCGAAGTCAGCACCGGTCGGATTGCTGGCGGTATAGTTGTTATAGCCCGTACCACCGGTGGTTAACTCGGTAACGCTGCTGTCGAGCGCGTTTGTCACCCAGACGTTGGCTGGGCTGGCGTCGTCGAGAGCGATACCGAACGGATAGGAGAAGATCGCACCAGCCGGGCTCGACGCATTATAGACATTATAAGTTGGGCCAGTGGGAACCAACTCAGTCACGCTGTCATTGGAGATGTTCGTTACCCAGACGTTATTTGAGGTGTCCACAGCCACGCCATATGGGCCAACGAAGTTTGCGCTGGCGAAGTTAGTTGCGGAAGGTGTAGTTGGCACTAACTCAGTGACGCTGTTGTTACCCGTGCCGGTGTCGCCGTTATTGGTCACAAAGACATTGCCATTTGAGTCGATCGCCACGCCCACGGGATCATTGAAGTCGGCTCCAGTTGGGCTGGAGGCAGTGAAGTTGTTGGCCAAGGCGCCGCTAGGGGTCAACTCAGTCAGGGTGTTACCCGAAGAGTTGGGGATCCACGGATCGCCGCTAGCGTCGATGGCAATTCCGATTGGGTGGTTGAAGTTGGAGCCGGCCGGGTTGAAGTTGAGTGCGATCTCATAGCCATCGTCGGGTGCGGCGCTGAGGTCCGGCGTAAAGGGTTCCCCGGAGAGGCCCTGGTTCGCAAACAACGCAGACACGCTACTGGTCGGGTTGATGGCCATGTAGTGGGCCGCGGCGAGAGTAGTCGAGCCGCCTGTGATAGTCAGCAGGTTAGTAGTGCATGCAGTTGACGAAGGGCCGGAACTTTGGATACAGGCCGCCAGGATGTTGGCGATGGTATTCATACGCTCGAGGCCGTCGCAGTTCACCGGCGCAGGATTATTTGCGCAGTTTACGGAAGTCGCATTGTAGGCCGTCCAGAAGGCCGCCGGATCGCCGGTGGTTACATCGACGAGATTGGCTTGCGCTTGAGCTGCGGCGTTGCCCAACCCGATCAGGGCCGGGGTGCTTGCCGGCGCGCTGATCTGAGCACCAGTCGAATCGGCGAATTGTGCCAGGGCCCATTCGTGAGCCACGGTGGTCAGCTCATTGATCGTGACTGAAGCTTCGGGAGAAGCAGCCGTTCCGACAACACCGCTCAAGCCGATCGCGCTGTTGGGGCTGTTGGTGCCTTGCGAGCCCCCAGTCGCAGTTATGTAGAGCACAGTCGTGCCCGGACTTGGTGCTATGTACCCGACGGTGAAGTTGCCACTACCGTCGGTGGTTGCGGTCGCGAGAGGAGTCGCGGCAGCAGTATACCCAGAACTTCCAGCGGCGTAGAGCGTGACGCTGGCGCCAACGATCGGAGTAGCTCCACCCTCGACATTGCCGACAATCGTTGGGGTTGGGGTCGGGGTGAGGGTCGGCGTGTCAGTTGGCGTCGGTGTGTCAGTTGGCGTCGGTGTGTCAGTTGGTGTTGGCGTCCAGGTTGCGGTAGCAGTAGCCGTTGGCGTGTCAGTTGGCGTCGCGGTTGGGGTGGCAGACGCCGTCGGCGTCCAGGTCGCAGTCGCGGTCGCGGTTGGCGTGGGTGTCCAAGTCGCAGTAGGGGTAGAGGTTGGCGTCGCGGTTGGGGTCGGGGATGCCGGAGTGTAGAGGCAGATATTGCCCTTCGATATGCGGCATCCAGGATAGAATTCGAGGCCGATCAGATTGCCGTCGCAACTTGCACTCTTCATTCCGTGCGTGCAGCAGTATTGGCCGTCCGAGCAGTCGGCCGCACATTTGGTATCCTCTTCGGTGCAATCGCTCGGCGTGGCAGGCATCTGGCAGATGTCCTTGGGCTTGCCACATGACAACATCGCCAGCGAGTCGCCGCAGGTATGATTCTCGTTGCAGCAGTATTGCCCTGCGCTGCATCCGCCGATACCACCGGAAAAAGTCCCGCCGCAACCTATATCTTTAGCGATTCCCGTGGAACCGCATACACGAGGCATCGTCGCGGAAGCCGGAAGCGCTCCGATCACGAGCGATGCTGTGATCAATAGTAGAAAGGCGCCGGCAAGCTTCAGCCACGCGACGCTCCTACTAACGGATTGAATAGTTAGTTTCCGCATAGATACCCCCGGCAGAATGATATAGGCCATTTAGCCGTTATCACGGATGAACCGCCGAATGGGTAGTAGATTTTTCCATCTGATCAGTAGGGCGCACCAATGATTATCGCAGCAAGTACGTCAGTTTTTTGGCAGTCATTCGTGTGCCATTAGTGAGTCGGTACTAGCTCGTTGTTTACATGAATTGACTGACAGTCCATCTACGTAGGCGGCGCCTCTCGCGGAGGGTGCGCCATGTGCGCAGAAGCTCATCACGTGGTAGCCGACACGCTCGCATTCAGAGGCAACCATCCTCGCGCCGCTTACGAGACTTACAAGTGGGATTAAGAGCCTCGCGTCGCGTGCTCGCGGCACTTTGCCATCGCTTGAGTCGCAAACCCGCCCTCTAACGGTTCGGAAGCCACGCCTACATACGCCGGCACGGCAAAACTGGTTTGGGTTGACATTCATTAGTTGGTCGATGAAGGTGCGCGCGGACCGCGTATCATGGGCGGCCAGGAGTCGAGCGGCGTCGTTTAGAGCGAGGCCGGAATCGGAGATAGGTATGACGTGGATACAATTTATCCTGCGGCTGGCTGTGGCTCAGTTGCTGGGCGCCGCTATCGGAGGCGAGCGGCAGTGGCGGCAGCGTATGGCAGGTCTCAGAACCAACGCTTTGGTGGCAACCGGCGCCGCGCTGTTCGTGATGCTGGGCAGTATGATCCCAGGGGAATCCAGCCCGACCCTGGTCGTTTCGTACGTCGTCTCGGGAATCGGATTTCTTGGCGGCGGCGTCATCCTGCGGGAGGGCTTCACGGTGCGCGGGCTGAATACGGCAGCTACGCTATGGTGCGCTGCGGCGGTCGGGTGTCTGGCGGGTTGGGGCTTTATTCCCGAGGCGTTCATCGCCGCGTTGTCGATTATCGGCGCGAATGTGCTGTTGCGGCCGCTGGCAATGAAGATCAACCGCCAACCGTTGGAGAACAGCGAGATAGAGACGCACTATCTATGCTCAATCGTTTGCCGCAGCCAGGATGAGGCGCACGTCCGCGCCTTGCTTCTGCATAGCGTGAACAACGCCGCGATGACGCTGCAGGCGCTCGACAGTGAGGATCTGGAGGGAAACAACAAGGTTGAAGTGCAAGCCAGCCTGATAATGGCGGATCGCAATGATTCGCTGCTGGAGCAGGTCATTAGCCATTTGAGTCTTGAACCGGGGGTAAGTGCAGTGAGTTGGAAGGTCGTAGTCGCGGATGTCGGCACGTCCTAGAAGCGGC
>DATKPK010000175.1:0-49514 GCA_035524095.1 Binataceae bacterium (SeqCode)
CGTCAGAGTTTCCTCCATTGCGCAATATTCCTGACTGCTGCATCCCGTAGGACTCTGGGCCGTGTCTCAGTCCCAGTGTGGCTGACCATCCTCTCAGACCAGCTACCCGTCTTCGCCTTGGTGAGCCGTCACCTCACCAACAAGCTGATAGGACGCGGACCCCTCTTGAAGTAATAGCTTGCAAGAGCAGAGGCCATCTTTTACCTCAACAAGCGAACTTGCCGTGGTCTTATCCGGTATTAGTCCGTCTTTCGACGGGTTATCCCAGGCTTCTAGGCAGGTTGTCCACGTGTTACTCACCCGTGCGCCGGTTTACTCGCCGAGTTGCCTCGACTTTCTCCCGCGACTTGCATGTCTCAGGCACGCCGCCAGCGTTCGTTCTGAGCCAGGATCAAACTCTCCATTTAAGCTCAGTTTATCTTGTCTGCAGGGGCGGCTAAGGCCCCAATGCAGTAGATTGACCGCTAATTAAAAACCCAACAATCGGATCGGCTTCGGATCATTCAGGATCTCCGCCGCCCAATTAAAGGCATGCACTACTATTCAGTTTTCAAAGACCCGCGCTTTTTCAGGCGCAAACGGAAACCTTATCGTTCCCGTAATTCGCTGTCAATGCCATCCACTCGAAAACTTCGATTCGTCGTCTGACTGACATGGCGGCGAACTTTATGTTTGGGTGGTGTTGCTGCTCGGCTCCGCACTTGCGAAGCATACGGCCGAACATGGACATCAACCGGAGCCATTGAATTTGCCTGACGTAGAAACCCTTTGCAAGAGGGTCTCAGAAAAATCGCGACGCCACTATCAACACTTCAATGAATCTCTGCGAGACGCTCGGCGATGCAAACGGCCAGTCGTGACGTGCACCACCGATGCAAGGTCGGCGAGGAATGAGAGATGAGCGCGCCGTGGGATGCTTTTGCTTCGCCGTCCGGTTGGGCTAATGTTATTTCTTTATGCGCAAGATACAGGATTTACACGTAATCACGACTGAGCCGTTGATTTCTCCGCGCGCGCTCAAGGACGAATTGCCCACAGACGAGGTGATCGTCGAAACTGTGGCGATGGCGCGCGAGGCCATTCGGCGGATTATCCGCGGAGAAGATGGCCGCCTGCTTTGCCTGGTTGGGCCCTGCTCGATCCACGATCCGATAGCCGCGCTGGATTACGCCGAGCGATTGGTACATCTGCGGCGGCAGTTGGAGGACCGGCTCTATATCGTGATGCGCGTTTACTTCGAGAAACCGCGCACTACCATAGGCTGGAAAGGGCTCATCAATGACCCGCATATGGACGATAGCTGTGATATGCAGGCGGGTTTGCGGATCGCGCGGCGGCTTTTGATCGATATCAACCGAATGGGCCTGCCCGCAGGAACCGAGATGCTCGACCCGATTACGCCGCAGTACATCGCCGACCTGATCGCGTGGGCAGCGATCGGCGCGCGCACCACCGAATCACAGACCCATCGCGAGATGGCGAGCGGTCTTTCCATGCCGATCGGGTTCAAAAATACGACCGAAGGGAATCTGCAGATCGCGGTGAATGCGATTGAGTCGGCACGGCGGCCGCATTCTTTTCTGGGTATTACGCAGGAAGGCATGACCGCGATCGTACGCACGTCCGGGAATCCAGACACGCATGTGGTCTTGCGCGGGGGCAAGACGCCGAACTTCGATGCGGCTAGTGTCGAAGAATGTCAGCGGCTCTTGGCGAAGGCTGGGCTCGAACCGCGCGTGATGGTCGATTGCTCGCACGCGCAAACCTCCAAAGATTACACGCGGCAGCCGATCGTGCTGGCGGAGTTGATCGATCAGGTCCAGCGCAGCGATCACGCGATCATGGGCATGATGATCGAGAGCTTTATCGGCCCTGGTAATCAGCCACTCAAGAGTGATCGAAGCGCGTTGCAATACGGCATATCGGTGACCGATCCATGTATCGACTGGCCGACGACCGAGCGTTGCCTGATCGCTGCAGCGAAAGGACTCGGCAGGGTCGCCGGTGCTGCGGTCCAAGGCAAATGAATCAACTTCCCAACGTCAAGGGCGGGCCTCAAAGACCAGATTAAACGGGGTCTCGGCAACGCGCCGAAACCGACTGAAGCCTCCCGCCGTCACCACTTCGCGGATACGTTTTTCACCGGCTTGAGTGCCAAGCGCAAGGCCGACCTCCTGCGCTCGCGAAGCGGGCGTGCAGATCATGGTCGATGCGGCATAGAAGGCACGTCCGACCGGCGTCAGATTATCCTCAACACGATCGTGAGCGAACGGTTCGACGATCATCCAAGTGCCGTCCGGGTTAAGGGTTTCGAGAACATGGG
The DNA here is from genome assembly GCA_035524095.1 of Binataceae bacterium (SeqCode). Lineage (GTDB taxonomy): Bacteria > Desulfobacterota > Binatia > Binatales > Binataceae > DATJUF01. The sequence goes on from DATKPK010000175.1 coordinate 2,324, forward strand.
CGGCGGTTCCAATCGGATCGCCCATGTCGTGCAGGCAATCAAAGAACGCGACGAGGTCAAACGTGCCCAGGTACTCCTTGGCTAACGCCCGCTGGAAGCTGACATTATGCGCAATTCCTGCCGCACTAGCTGATGCAGTAGCGTGATCAATCGACGGCTGATGGTAGTCGAAGCCGATGAAACTCGAACGTGGAAAAGTCTTTGCCATCAGGATGGTCGTGACGCCATGACCGCAGCCGACGTCGGCCACATGGACGCCCTGCTCGAGTTTGGCTGTGACGCCGTCGAGCGCCGGGAGCCATTCGCCGAGCAGATGGACGCCATAGCCGGGACGGAAAAACCGCTCGGTGCCGCTGAATAGAGCTACGTCGTGTTCATGCCATCCAACACCACGCTGGGTCTTGAAGGCCTCGGTAATTTTCGGTTCATCGCGCATCATCGCGCCGACAATCTCGAACGCGCCCATCATAAAAGCCGGACCGCCCTCGGCAGCAAAGACCAATTCCTGCTCGGGCGTCATTATGTAACGGCTCGCAGAGGGATCGTATTGCAGATAACCGGCGGCGGCCTGCTGAGCCAGCCATTCGCGCACGTAGCGCTCATCGGTCGCGGTCTTCGCAGCTAATTCAGTAGACGTGAGCGGACCGGCCCCGGCTATCGCTTTGTAAAGGCCCAATTTATCGCCAATGATTACCAGCGCCGCGCCCATCGCGACGCCGAGATCACCAACCATCTTGCTCAGTAGATTGTTCAGGGCGGTTTCGTCGACTGGCATTCGGATTTACCTCAACCTCGCAGCGGCTGAGCCATCAATGGTAAAGCGGCAAGCCAGCCTTAATTTGTATGCAACTGGAAGATTAAGCCTGCTATAGCGGCTAGTCAATCCAAAGAACACGTGCGTTCGCACCGTCTGGTGCCTAACAAGCCAGGGAAAGCCCCCATCAGTGTCAAAGCCAGGTAATAGGCACTCATTTACGTAGTCGCAAATAGCTATTCAGTAGTCAGTGACGAGCGTTGCCGATGCTCAGATCTGATTAAGTAGTTATTTTGGGGTCGAAGCTGGGGCGGATAATAATTGCCGCGGTCATTGTCGCGGTCCGGCGGCTATGTGCGGCCTGAAGTTAAACGTTTCAGCGTCAACCATCCGAATTCGTCTGCTCGCCAACTCCAATGAGCTTTTCAGTCCCTGCCGGTTCTGCTGCTCTCATGTGCTATTTTCGATGGCGGTTGGGTGAGAATGGCTGCGTCGATTCGTCCAGGAATCGCGCCGATAGAATCAAAATGAAACCTCTTACCAGCTTCCATCCGATAGTGCGCAACTGGTTCACAGGCCGGTTCGGGGCAATGACGCTGGCGCAGGAACTCGGATGGCCAATGATTGCGCAGGCTGCTGAACCGCCGGGCCACGATGTGCTGCTTTGCGCACCGACCGGGAGCGGCAAGACGCTCGCGGCCTTTTTGTGGACGATCAACCAACTGGTCATGGACGCACAGGAAGGTGCGCTGAAGGACGAAGTCTCGATTCTGTACGTTTCGCCCCTCAAGGCGCTCGCGAACGATATTCGGCTTAATCTCGAGGAACCGCTGGCGGGCGTCGGTGAGGCAGCGCGGGCAGCGGGATTAAAGCTGGACCCGATTCGCGCTGGCCTTCGCACCGGCGACACGCCCGTCGCTGAGCGTGGCGCGATGCTGCGGCGGCCGCCGCATATTCTCGTCACGACACCGGAATCACTGTTCATCCTCCTGACGTCAGCGCGTTTCCGCATGAAGCTTGCGGCCGTTCGCTACGTAATCGTCGATGAACTGCATGCCGTTGCGGGCAACAAACGCGGCGCTCACCTTGCCGTGACGCTGGAACGGCTCGAACGGATGGTCCGCCACAACGGGATGGCCCGGCCAGTGCGAATCGGGCTGTCCGCGACACTGAACCCGATTACGACGCTGGCCGAATTTCTGGCGGGCACTGAACTTTCGAATGATGGCGGGCGAGTGGCTCGATCGGTGCAAATCGTGCGTGCCGATACGGTGCGGCGCGAAGTCGATGTCAAGGTAATCGCACCTGGTCCTGAACTTGGAACATTGGCGACTCATCCGCATTGGGACGCGATGTATGATGCGGTCGCGCAACTGATTCGGGAACATCAGACGACCCTGGTCTTTACGTTGAGCCGGCGATGGGCCGAGCGAATTACGCTGGCATTGCAGAAGCGACTGGGTGAAGACGCGGTCGCCGCTCATCATGGGAGCCTCGCACGTGCCGAACGTCTCGAGGCTGAACAGCGACTCAAGTGCGGAGAGCTGAAGGCAATAGTCGCAACTGCCTCGCTGGAACTCGGGATCGACGTGGGCGCGGTGGATCTCGTATGCCAGATCGATTCGCCGAAAGGGATCGCGGCGGCGGTCCAACGAATCGGACGCTCTGGGCATCGGCCGGGAGCGATGCCAAAAGGTCGTTTCTTCGCGCTCAATATTGACGATCTGATCGAATGCGCTGCCGCCGTGCATGCGATCCGTGGCGGACGCATGGATGAAGTGGAAGTGCCCGCAATGGGCATGGACGTGCTCGCGCAACAAATTGTTGCAATTGCTGCCGAAGAGGAAGAGATCGCGGACGACGACCTGCTCGAAGTGCTACGCGGCGCCTATAACTTCGCTGGACTCGAAGCAGATCAGCTCACTCATTTGCTCGATCAGATGGCGACATCGACACCTGAACGGATCGCGGGCGCGTCGCCGAAGATTTTTCACGATCGCGCTTCCAAGCGGGTGCGTCCACGGCGCGGGGCACGGCTGGCCGCGTTGACCTCCGGCGGAACGATTCCGGAAAGTGGCAACTACGACGTTGTGATTGAGGCGCAGAGCCGCAAAATTGGTGACGTCGAAGAAGATTTCGCCCAGGAGGCGTCGCGGCATGACGTGTTTGCGCTCGGATCGATGCCGTGGCGAATCCTGCGTATCTCGAAGAACCGGCTGATGGTCGAGGCGGCACCCGGAATGGCACCAACACTGCCTTGGTGGCAAACCGAAGCGGCCGGCCGCTCGCATGCATTGTCGACGGAGGTGTGTGCGGTGCGGCGGGAGATTGCCGCGCGGCTCGCGCAAGGCAACGGCGGGGAAGCCGCGGCGATCCAATGGCTTGGCGATGAATGTGGTCTCGACCACGAGGCAGCGGTGCAAGCCGTCGCGCACGTTCGGCGCGGGTTTGCAGCGCTGGGCGTCTTGCCCGACGAAAAGACGATCGTGTTCGAGCGTTTCTTCGACGGCCTCGGTGGGACGCAGATCGTTATCCACGCGCCGTTCGGGATGCGCTTCAATCGCGGTCTCGGTCTCGCGTTGCGCAAGCGCCTGTGCCAGTCGTTCGATTTCGAGATTCAAGCCTCGGCGATTGACGATGCAATACTGCTGGCGCTGAACTCGCGCCATAGTTTCCCGCTCGACCAAGTACCCGCGATGCTCAACTCGCGGACGGTGCGCGACTGCCTCGTGCAGGCGCTGCTTGACGCGCCGATGTTCGAGGTGCGGCTGCGCCATGTCGCAACGCGCGCGCTGTATATCATGCGCTCGATGCAGGGCCGTAAGGTACCGGCGTGGATTCAGCGCTTGCGCACGCAGGAGTTGATCACGTCGCTGTTTCCGCAGCGTAATGCCTGTTTCGAGAATCGGCCACCGGCGATCGAGGTGCCAGATCATTTCGTCGTCGCCGAGACGGTGAATGAGTGCCTCAGTGAGACGACTGATGTACGACGGCTCGAGGCCGTGATGCGCGGTCTCGAAGATCGATCAATCAGGGCGGTCTACGTCGATAGCGTCGCGCCGTCGGTATTCGCGCAGCGGATTTTGATGGCGTGGGACTACTCGTTCCTCGACGATGGCGAGCGGGCGAACCGCCGGAGCCGCACTGTCGCGACGAATCGCTCGATCGCCGAGGACGCCTTTCGCAACGAAGATCTCTCGTCGATGCTCGCGGTGGAGGCGGTCAGCAGGGTCGTCGCCCAACTCAGCGGTCAAGGCTCGTCGCGACCCCGCACGCCCGATGAATGGTACGAACTGGTGCGTAAGCACGGGGCGATCAGCGTGGAGGATTTGATCGGCGTTGATCCAGGCGATGCCGATGAGGGCTCGGTTGAGAGGCGGAGGATTATCCAGGAGTTGGAGCGCTCTAAGCGACTCCGCCGAATCCGGGTTAGCCCTGATGCGCCTGAGGCCATGATTGCAGGCGAGGATGCCCCACTCTTCACGACGGTATATCCGGAAGCGTTGTTTGCCGAATCAGCCGATGTAGCAGAACCTTACGAAGAACCCGATCATGCGATCGAGGAAATCGTGCGGCGCAGACTCGCGACCTCGGGACCGGTCACGTCGGCACAACTCGCTGAACGATTGCAGCTGCCAGTCAACGATATTTTGTTGAACCTGGCGGCGCTCGAAGCGAGAGGCGCGATCTTTCGCGGCTATTTCACTAGGCCAGCCCCTCTTTCGGATGGCGCATCGAGTAAAGGCGCGGAGCAATGGTGTGATCGGTACGTGCTCGAACGAATCCATCGCGAGACCCTCGGACGGCTACGAGCGGAAGTCGAGCCGTGCAGCGATGAGGAATTTACGGCGTTTCGTCTGCGCTGGTTCCATCTCAGCGACAACGAATTACCTTCCGGCGTTGAAGGCACGCGAACCGTGGTGGAACAGCTCGCCGGCCTCGGGTTCACGCCGGCGATGTGGGAAACGGCGATTTTGCCAGCGCGGATTTCCAGCTATCGGCCGGAATATCTGGACCTGTTATGCATGGGCGGAGAATTGCGCTGGCTCGCCTTGCCCCTCGATGACGAAGCTGCCGGCTACCCGGCGGTGCCTGAACGGATCGCGTTCGTGCCACGCAAGACGGCTTTGTCACTGTTTCTCGTCTCACGCGGGGAAACGACGCGCGAAGAAACACCGGCGGAAGACGCGAAGAGCCTTGCCGTCATCGGAGCGTTGCAAACGGGTGGAGCGCAGTACCTCGATCAGGTGGCCGATCGCGCTGAGCTTTCCGAGCGCGACACGCTGATCACATTGTGGCGTCTCGCCGCGCGCGGCAGCGTATCCAACGATAGTTTCGGACCGCTACGCCTGCTGGCCGGAGAACCCGACGCTATCAACCAGTTAAACGATACTCCTCGCAAGGTGTCGCGGAATTCGCGTGGGCGAGGAGCTATTCGTCACGATGCGGCTGTGCGAGCGCGGCTGCGGTCAAGTCTCAGCGGGCGCTGGTCACTGATTGAGGCATTCGCTGATAATGAAGCGACCACGCGGCGGGGCGAAGCTCACGCGTTCGATCATGCGCGGGCGATCGCGCAAGTGCTCCTAACGCGCCACGGCGTGCTGACCCGCGAGATGCTTGCAGATGAAGCGGCGACGATCGCGTGGAAAGATCTGGTATTTGCGCTGCGACGCATGGAGTACGGCGGGATGATTAGACGGGGGTACTTCGTACGCTCGCTTTCCGGTGAGCAATACGCGTTGCCCGAGGCCCTCGCGATGCTGCGTGCGATGCGCGGGGAAGGATCTGCCGGCATCGTTGCGATGAGTGCGGCCGATCCTGCGAATCCCTATGGTCAGATTCTGCCGGGATGCGGAATCGCGCGTGAAGCGGGGAATCTGATTGCGATCCGCAACGGCACTGTAATCCTCGGACTCGCCGGAAAGTCGTTGGAAGCGGCACCGTCGCTCAATAATGAAACGCTCGTTGCTGCGCTCTCCGCGCTGATGAAACTGCGACCGAAGCTGGTGATTGAAGCGATCGGCGGCGTCCCGGCGCTCGAATCGAAATGGGTGCGCACGATGGCCGCGATGGGCTTCCATTCCAACGGGCGCGCGTTGGTCTACGATGGCCTGCATGGACCGTCCCCGGCGCTTTCACGGAAGACGCATCCGCTAGCGTTAGCGGACTAGCGGGGCGGTGCCTTGCCCAGACCTTCGCAAACGAGCCCTCGGCGAGTATCGAACGTCGTCGGCGCGAAGAGTCGAGCTAAGGATCATCAATCAGTGAGCGGCGTTACAAACGCGTCGCGCGTTCAACGGTCGGAGCAACGCGGCGGATCACATCGAGGGCTTGGCCATTTGCCATCTTGATTGCGTCGCGCTGGGAGAACAGCACCAGCCGGTTGGCGCCCGCATCTTCATAAAACTTAAGGTCGTCGAGGGAAAGACCGTCCTCGCGAGGCCCGACGAAGGCCATGATTTGCAACGTGTCTGGGTTGCGCCCGCGCTCTTTGGCCAGCGCACGAAGCTCATCAACCTCGCGCTTGAAATCCTGGGGCTGGCCGGCCACCGGACACCAACCGTCGTAGCTGCGGACGACGCGCTCGCGGCCCTTTGGACCATGTGCGCCAAGCAGGATCGGCGGCCCGCCCTTCTGCACCGGCTTGGGATCGCATCGAAGAGGAGCGAAGCGGACGAGCTCGCCCTGATAGCTCGGCTCGGGCTCGGTCCATAGCAGGCGTAGCGCTTCGACAGTTTCGCGCAGACGTTTCCAGCGCGTGCCGAATTGCGCACCGGTCGCCTCAGTCTCTTCCTTGAGCCATCCCGCTCCGACACCGAGAATTACGCGTCCACGCGAAACGATATCGAGCGTCGCGATCGCTTTTGCCGTTACCAACGGCTCGCGTTCTGGCAACAGACAGATGCCCGTGCCAAGTTTGATGTTTTGAGTGACGGCAGCGGCGACAGCGAGTGCAATAAAGGGATCCATCCAGCGGCCATAATGCTCAGGCAGGGGTCCACCGCCGGGCGGCACCGTCTTGAAGCCAATCGGAATTACCGGATGCTCGGGAATGAAAAGAGATTCGTAGCCCAGTTGCTCGGCTTCGTGGGCGATCGCGGCGATATCGCCTGCCGCTACTGTCGCGGGAGTCATCACGCCAATCTTCATCGTTCACTCCTTGCGTCCTGGAATGGGCGATTCGTAGCCCGTCAGGCGGATATCGTCAAGCGCGATAAAACTCTATGACGGGCTCAAGCCGATGAAGTACCGATCATCGCGCCGTCAGTTATGAGCGCGTCGTAGACCGCGTCTTCGTAGTTGAGTTCACCGCCTATCGTGGCGCCAGAAAAGCTGATAGTACCACTCGAACGAAAGCCACTGCCGAGAACGGCGTCGTGTCCGATTCGCGCGCCTTCGAGGGTCAATGCGATACCTGACGGATTCTCGAAGCGCGCACCGATGCAATTGATTGTGCGGACGATCGTTGCCCGTTCAAATCGGACAGCGCCTTGAGCTAGAAAGCGTGTATGCATCCGCAGATTGCCGCCGATCTGAATCCGGTCAGCGCGGAGCGCATCGCCACCTATATGCTGGAAAATGCCACCGACACAATTCAGGTCGCCTGCGACATGCGCGCCGATAAGACTCACCGTCCCCTTGGCGCTGAACCACTCGCCCAGGATGGCACGATCGCTAATTACAGCCTCGTTGGCAATCAGCGCGACGCCCCCGGAATTCGCGAAGGTGCCGTGGGCGCAATACCAGAGGCCGCCGATGCGTGCGCGACTCAGATTCACTTGGCCATTCGCGCGAAAGCCTATGCCCATCACGACGTTGCCCTCGACCCGAAGGTCCTCGCCGGCCAGCGCGATCGCGCCTGAATGATCCAGCTCGCCGTGAGCGCAATAGAGCATGCCGCCGATTTGTGCACGGCAGAGCCTCGTTTCGCCATGAGCCTCGAAGCCGTTGCTTAGTAATACATGGCCGCCGATGACCGCATCGTTAGCGCTTAACGCGCATGACTCACTGGCGCTCATGATCGCGCGATTGCACGATAGATTGCCCGCAACTGACGCGCGATCGACGTGAACTGCGCCCTCGCTGCGAAAGCCGTCGCATAGTTGGAGATCGGAACGGATGCGCAAGTCTTGCGCCTCCAGACCTGGAATTGCGCTTCCGCTCAGTGAAAGCGATTCCAGATTGGCGCCGCGGAAGATTGGCGGGCGATCGAAAGAGCATTGGATAAAGGCGAGCGGAAAGCTGACCTCGACGCCACTGAGATCGAACAGGCCATTGATGCGCGCGCCGATGATTCGAATACCGTTAGCGGCGATCGCGGATGGGGGACTCGCCCCGGTCACGAGTTCGTGGACGACTGAGGCCGAGAGCGTTTGCTGCTCACTCCAACGATCGTGACTAACAGCAGGTGCGTCTGGTGTCGTGAAGTTCGCGATCGCTCCGCTTGCCACGGAATCGAGCAAATGACGCTCGGCTGCTGTCAGAATGAGTTCCGGTGACTCACTCATGTGCGAACTCCGGATAAAGGTCACGCGGTACGGGGAGCAGCGGTTGTCGTGACTTGTTGCGGAAAAAGGCGGCCGCCGTCTGCCCCCTCCTCTCCTTCTTCGAGATAGAGCGCGTCGGCGTTGACCCGCCATAGATCATATGAGTCGCCCATGATATTGCGCGCGGCCATCAGGCCGGTGAGCATCGCGTGGTCCTGATTGTTGTACTTATGCATCCCGTTGCGGCCGACGAGTTGCAGATTGGGTATTTTGTGCTCGATAAAGTCGCGCACCACGGCAATAGCTTTACTGTAATTCGCTTCATACACCGGGTAGGCCTCGCGTTGGCGCACAACCGTGCCATCAACGACGAGGGACGGATCGGCGAGGCCGAGCCGGTTCAGTTCGTCTTTGGCGAGTGCGATCAAGGCAGCATCATCCAGTTGCCACATCGGGTCATGATTGAAGCAGAAGTACTCCAGGCCGAGTGACGTGTAGCGCGGATCCGGGACCATCGCATTACTCCAGTTTTTGAAATTCTGGATACGCCCAACTTTGACGCTCGGCTCGTGGATATAAACCCATTGGTCCGGAAAAACATGGCGACGGTCGATGATCAGAGTCACGACGATGAAATCACGATATCTGAGACTGCGGGCGGCCTGCGCAGTCTCGGCTGGAGCGGGCGGATCGAGCGCGCCAATCAACTCGCGGATTGGCATGGTCGATATGAAATGCTCCGCGTGATGCGTTCGCGGGCCGCGCGGACCAATAGTCGTAACGGATGTGATCCCGCCGGTGTCCCGCTCAATCGCCGTGACGCGCTCGTCCATCTGGATCACGACGCCGAGCTCACGAAGTTGTGTTGCGAGCGTGTCCCACATCTGGCCGGGCCCGAGCGTTGGATAGCGAAAGCGATCAATCAGGGTTTTGATAACGGGACCGTCGCGGCGCGAACGCAAGCTAAAGGTGCGGCCGAGCAAAGCGCCCATGGAAAGGTCTTTGATTCGCTGCGCTGCCCAATCGGCGCTGATCTGATCACAAGGGATGCCCCAAACTTTTTCGGTGTAGGTGCGAAAGAAAATCGCGAAGAGGCGCCGGCCGAATGCGTTGGTGACCCAATCCTCAAAGCTGACGAGTGGACGCCGGGGCCGTATACGCGCGGCAAAGTAGCTTGCGATGCAGGCGGCGGCTTCATAAACGCCGAGCTGTCGCAAAACATCCAAGGACTCGAGCGGGTATTTGAAAAAGCGGCCGCGATAATAGATGCGCGAGAGGCGTTCACGCTCGATCAGCTGATCGCCGAGGATAGTGGTCCAAAGGTCCTCGATCGCGGCATTTTTGGAGAAGAACCGATGGCCGCCGATGTCGAAACGGAAACCTTTATAAGATTCGGTGCGAGCGATCCCACCGACGTGTAAAGGATCCTGTTCGAGGACTATCGCATCTCGTCCGGCACGGGCGAGTTCGTACGCAGCGGTCAAGCCGGCGGGTCCCGCGCCGATAATTATCGTCTGGCTCTTCACTCAGGCCTGGCGGCGTTCGGCGCGCAGTTTCTCGTTGGTGAGCATCGCACTCAACGCCGCGGTCCGACGGACCGGATAGACAGCCGGGCGTTCGAGGTCGCGGTAGCGTTGCTCGAGTTGACCAAGAGAGCGCTGCCATAACTCGCGCGATTCGTTGAGGGTGGGACGCGGTTCCAGGCGGTGGCCATTGGCGAATTGCCGAGTCAGCAGCGTCGCGGTCTCGAACGGCGCGGGTTTGAATTCACGCGCGGCAGTGGCGGCGCCTTCGTCGGCGAGCCCTATCAGGTCGGCGTAAAAACCACCTGCATGATTCATCGCACGAAATACTTGTTTTCGGCCGGGCAGGCTCATTTTCCCGAGAGAGGTCTTGATGCGCGGGATACCGTTGTATTCAGAAAGCTTGTAGGCGATGTCGAGAGAAGGCGCGTCGGCACTAACGTCCATCTCGGTGCCGACGCCAAAAGCGTCAATCGGCGCACCGCCACGCAGCAACGCTTGGATTTTTAGCTCGTCAAGATTCCCACTCGCGAAAATAGGAACATCTTGCAGCCCATGCTGGTCAAGGATGCGGCGTGCTCGCGATGCCAAATCGGCGAGGTCGCCACTGTCGAGGCGAACTGCTTGCAACCGTCCGCCATGATCCTTCAACTCACCGGCTACTTGCGCAGCGTTTTCAACTCCTCGGGCTGTATCGTAAGTATCGACCAGGAGGGTGCTCAGTTGGGGAAACATTGCGACGAAATGCTCAAAGGCCTCGCGCTCGCGATCATGGACCATGACATAGCTATGGGCCATCGTGCCGTAAACCGGAATGCCGTAGCGGCGGCCGGCAAGAACATTCGAAGTGCCGATGAAGCCGGTCATGTAGCTCGAACGCGCAGCGATCAAGCCGGCGTCGACGCCGTGGCTTCGGCGTAAACCGAAATCGACCAACCGACGGCCTCCAGCGGCAATCACGCAGCGGGCGGCTTTGGTTGCGATCAACGACGCCATGCCTATCTGATTGATCACCAGCGTTTCGATGAGTTGAGCCTCGATCAGCGGCGCGCGGACTTCAAGCAGCGGTTCTTCGCTGAAAAAGATCGAACCTTCGGGCAACGCGTGAATCTCACCCGTAAAGCGGAGCTTGCCAAGGAAGTCGAGAAACTCAGGAGTGAAGAGTTGGAGTGAAGCAAGGTAATCGAGCGCATCGGCCGTAAAGTGGAAATCTTCGAGAGCCTCGAGCAAGCGCTCCAAGCCAGCGGCCACCAGAAATCCGCGACGCGGCGGCATCCGCCGCACGATAAGATCGAAGCATGCGGGCTGGTTGTAGCCGAGAGCAAAATAGCTCGCAGCCATCGTAAGCTCGTAGAGGTCAGTTATCAGGGCGACCTCGCCGGGGTCGAAGCGCAGATCAATCGGCATCAAGTATCGAACCTCGAGGCCTATCGTAGCGGCAGCGCGCACAAGCGTCACGCAGACTAAAAATCGCATAGGCCATCCAGCTATTCGCGAAGGTTCTGTTTCAGCTGATCTTTGCAGCGAATGACGCGATGCGGTGACGACCGAGTCTAAGTTGGAGGTTCAGGCGGGCCCGGCGGCGCGGGCGGCTTGTCGGGCTGCGCAACTTCCTGAACCACGCGGGTCTCAACGGGTGGGCGTTGACGCATTTTCTCGCCCATCTCGACAAGCCGTTTGGAAGCGAGATAATTGATGGTGCCCGGCTCGTCAACGGTGCCAGCATTTACCCCGGTCAGGATCGCGATTCCCTGGTCAATGGTCTCAACGGTATAGATGTGAAAGACGCCGCGTTCGACGGCCTCGATAGTTTCGCGATCGAGCATGATATTGCGCAGGTTGGTGCGCGGGACTAATACGCCCTGACGCCCCGTGAGGCCAGACGCCTTGCATACGCGGTAAAAGCCCTCGATTTTTTCATTGACTCCGCCAATCGCCTGAACGGTCCCATACTGATCGACGGAACCGGTGACAGCGAGGTCTTGGCGGATTGGCACGCCACTCAAGGCCGAGAGCAGCGCGTAGAGCTCGGTGGAGCTGGCGCTATCGCCATCGATACCGGAATAGGATTGCTCGAAGGCGATGCTCGCGGTCATCGCGAGCGGGCGATCACGGCCGAAGCGTCCGCGCAGGAAGCCGGCCAGGATCATGATGCCCTTGTCGTGCGTCGAGCCGGAAAGCCGGGCCTCGCGTTCAATATTGATCACGCCGGCTTGCCCTAGCGCGACGGACGCCGTGACGCGCGACGGGCGGCCGAAGCTGTAGCCACCTACGTCAAGCACAGCGAGGCCATTGATTTGGCCGACTGCAGTTCCGTCGAGATGAACAATCAGAGTGCCTTCCGCGATCAGGCGGCGGATCTCTTCCTCGATAAAATTGAGCCGTAACATCCGTTCGCGCAGGGCACGTTCGACGTGAGCGGCGCTGACGATGGCCGCCTCCTCTTCGCGGGCGAAAAACGCAGACTCGCGCGCGAGATCGTCGATTCGGTCGAGCGACGCCAAAACACGTTCACGGTCACCAGCCTGACGCATACCGAATTCGACGATGCGCTGTAGGGCCGGACCATCAAACTCCGGCAGGTGCTCGCGACGCGCAAGCGCACCGACACGACTGGCATAATGTGAGGCTGCCTCACGCGTCGCGTCCATGACCGGACGGAATTCTGCCTTGATTTTGAATAGCGGCGGGAACTCCGGATCCTGAAAATAGAGAACGTTGTATAGATATGCACCACCTGCTACCAGCACCTTGGTGCGAATCTCGATCGGTTCGGGCTTTAGTCCGCTAACCGCGAAGAAGGGGAACGGCTCGAAAGTCTCCGGCGTCATCCGGCCCGTACGCAGGCTGCGCTTGAGGGTTTTCCAAACGCCAGGTTCAACCGCCGCGTCCTCTAAATCAAAAACCAGGAAGCCGCCGTGAGCCTTCATGAAAGAGCCCGGCACGATCCGCATAAAGTTGGTCGCTGAGCGGCCCATCGGATCGATCACTCGTTCTATCGTGCCGAATAGGTTGCGGTAGGTCGGGGCGTCTTCGGAGACTACGGGCGCGCCCCGGCGCCCAGCATTATCAACCACGACGTTAACCGCGTAATCGACGAAGCGGAGGCTCCCGTCCAGGCGCGGAGTCTCAGGCGCTCCGTCCTGGCCTGGAGCGTTTTCATCGCGCTCACGAAAGCGTTCAAGATGGCTCAGCATGTGCTCGGCCGCCTGGTCGAAATAGGCCGAAACGGAGGGATTGGCGAAAGTAGTCTTGAGCGCTTCGATCGCTGGCGTGATCAGGCGGGCCGCAAACGAGCGCTCGATCGCGCGGATATCGGCGATCAAATCGCGCATAAGCTCCTGCTGATTGATCACCAGCTTGCCGAGCTCCACCTGCAATTCGTTCTGGACCTTCGCCAGCCGGTCGCGTTCGGCCTCAGGCATCTCATTCATCTTGCGTGAGAGCTCTTCGGGCGATTCCGGCGGTTTTCCTTCGATTAGCGGAATGAAGATCGGCTGGCCCGCCTGCGTACTCTGGATCGCAAAGCCTCGTTCACGAGCCAGTGACTCAAATTTACTGTGCAGCTCTTGCGCGCGCTTGTTGTATTTGTCGCGCAGCGCGCCGCGTTCGGCGTCAAAGTCTTCGCGCCGGAAAGCCTTGGGGAGTTGATCGACGATAAAATCGACCAGCTCGCGCATTCGATTGTGCAATTCGACGCCTTGCCCTGAGGGCAAATAGATGGCCAAGGGGTTTTCAGGCGAGCGGAAGTTGTTTACGTAAACCCAATCGCCTGGAGTCGGCATCGTGGCGGCTTTCGCTTCGAGCAGCCGCAGGATCGAATCACGTTCGGCGCGCGAGCGAAGGCCGGTCGCGAAGACATTGTATCCAGGAGCGTCGATACCCGTGGCGAGGCGAATCGCGTCAAGCGCCCGCTCTTGACCGAGTAGCTGACTATCTGTGCCGGTAGCGGCGAATTGCAGCAGTTCTTCGCTGCTAATCGGCGCCTTACCACTTAGTTCCGTTGCTTTTAGTTCAGAGGGTGGGGCGGCGGCCTTCAGCTCTTCTTTTGATGCTTCAGCGGATGGAGTTAGGGGATTGTCGTGAGCGTTTTGCTGCGCCATCAGACAGGCCTCGGGATCTGGAAGCGCAGGGGGCTATTCGACAACGATACGCCGTCCCCGCTTCTTCGGCAGGGTGACTTGCAGGATGCCGTCGCGCCAGCTTGCGGTAACCCGCTCCGAATCAATCGGATGCGGAAAGTGACATGTATTTTGCGCCGATCCACTCCAGCCTGGTATACGCAGGCGAAGCGAGTAATCGCTAACCTCAAGTTCTAAATTTTGCGGGTCGGCATCAGCGGTCGGAAGGGTGACCTGGTACGATTCACCCTGGTCAACCGCGACAACACGTTCATTGTTGAAACCAGAACGCCCGCGCCAACGGGCAACCAATAGTTCGTCGAACATCTCGTCGCAGAGATTTTTGAAATCCCGCAAAAAGTAAGCGGGTGATTGAGGAGGGGGGCGGCTGGCCACGAGGTGATTCTAATGCAGAGCGACGGTCCGCGTCGAGGGTCGCGAGAAGAGTAAAAGGGGTTGCGATTATTTGCCTAGGCAAGATCATTTTGTTGGCAACGAGCCATGACTCGGCGGCTAACCCTGATCGTCGAAATTGCCTGACATTGCGAGGGCTGCAGGCGAAAATAACGGAAGCGTTTTCCTACTATCACTGGCACGAGGAATCGCGTAATCGGGAGCGCCTGAGGAGCTCCTCAACCGTTCGAACTTCAAGAGTTAACAAGGGCCACCCGGCTTGCTCGGTTTCAGAGGCCGGCGTATGGTCGGCTTGTGCCCACCTTTACGAAAATCCTTGCCGCGACTGACTTTTCCGACGATTCAAACTACGCGCTAGGCTTTGCCGAGGAGCTCGCGCACAAGTTCGGGGCGGAGCTGACGATACTGCATGTCGATCAGCCGCTGGCGCCGGTGATGGTCAGCGAGCTGAGTCCGGGACTGGATTTCGGTGCGATGAGTCGGATTGCTGAGGAGCAGCGCATGATGGCCCTCGCGGAGTTGGAAAAAACCAGCGCCCGACTGCGCGAGAGCGGTTTGAAATCGCGAGGCGTGCTCAAGGTGGGGGCTCCATTTCTTGAAATTATCCATACCGCGCAGGCGGATAGCTTCGACCTCATCGTGCTCGGGACGCACGGCCATACTGGACTCGCTCATGTCCTGATGGGCAGTGTGGCGGAAAGGGTTGTACGCAAAGCACCTTGCCCCGTACTGACCGTGCGGCATCCTGATCGCAAGTTCCAGCATCCGCTAGATCGGCCCGAAAAGGCCGATAAACCCGAGAAGATTGACAAAGCAGATAAGGCTGCAAAAGCGGAGAAAGCCTAATCAATCGAAGCGCGGAATTGATGTACCGCCGAATATCGTTCGCGGTACCGGAGAATTCCTTGCCCACCGCCGGGTAAACGCCGCCTCTCATCTCCCAATAAAGCGCGGCGCGCGTTTTCCCATGAACGCTTTGATCCCTTCCTTGAAGTCGTCGGATTGAGTCATCCGGATAGCCGTTTCGTCCTCGTCGATACACGCCGCTGTCAAATCGGTGAAGAGGCCCGAATATACCAACCGTTTCGCGTTCGCGACGCCAAGCGGTGAGCATTGCGTGGCAATCTCGCTCGCGAGGGCTTGAGCGGCCGGCAGAAGTTCCTCAGGCCTAACGACGCGTGTAACGAGACCGATACGATGCCCTTCTTCGGCGTCAATCAGACGGCCCGTGACGGCGAGGTCGAGGGCATTTGCCAGCCCAACGATACGCGGCAGCAACCAACTGCTGCCAAGTTCGATCGCGAGACCGCGACGCGGGAAAATCAGTCCCATACGAGCGCGGTCGGAGGCGATACGAATATCGTAATGCAGGCTGTTGGCGAAGCCGAGGCCGACGCAGGCCCCGTTGATCGCGCCGATAATAGGCGTGCGCATCGCGACCATCCAGGCGAACCGTCCACGGAAGTTGTCGTTTAGTGCATTGCCCTCGCGGCGAGCCGGGGAAAGTTCGTGGGCAGCACCTTCCTCCGTGGCAGCTATTTTCGACAAGCCAGCCATGTCCATTCCAGCGCAAAAGGCCTTGCCCGCTCCCGTTACAATAATCGCTCCGATGGCGGGGTCAGTGTCCGCGTCCTGCATCGCGGTTCGCATTTCGGATTCGAGTTGACCACGCCAAGCGTTCATACGCTCCGGCCTATTGAGCGTCACGGTGGCAACCCGATCAGACTTCTCATAGATGATATCAGTGAAATTCATGATGACCCTCCAAGGCGGCGCGTACTGAGAATCAAAGCATCCGGCGCGGCTGAACGCCAACGGTCGACGCCCGCAGAGCATCGCGAAACAACCGAATTGCGATGGTCCGCGAAAATACACCGCCGCTTTTCTTGCCACGATGCGGCTGTTACTAAGGTCCGGTCATGCCGATAACATTTCATCGGAACAGATGCTTGCAGCTCGTATGCGTAGCCGCTGCGATTATAGCGTTCCTGGTCGCGTTCGCCTCATCTTTCACACGCGCAGTCGCTGCGGCGGGGCCCGCAACGCACGAAATGGTGGTCGCGGAGAGCGACGTTGCGGCGGAAGCTGGTCTCGGCGTGATGAAGCAAGGCGGCAACGCGATCGATGCAGCGGTCGCCACCTCGCTTATGCTTGGCGTAACGAACGCCTCTTCGTGCGGGATCGGCGGTGGCGGGTTCATGCTCATCTATATTGCCAAAACTCAGCGCTTTTACGCTCTGGACTATCGCGAAGTGGCACCTGCGGCGGCCTCCGAGCAGATGTACTTTCGCAACGGCGTGCCGCACGAGGAACTCGCGCGCAAGGGCGCGTTGGCCGTCGCGGTGCCGGGCGAATTAGCTGGGCTCGAAACCGCTCTCCACCGCTTCGGGAAGATGAAATTCAGTGCTCTGGCAGCGCCAGCGATCAAAGCCGCGCGCGACGGCTTCGCCATCAATCCTCATGTTGCACAGGAGCTGCAAAAGTTTTCAGCAGAGATTGCGGCGGATCCTGGCTTGCGCGCCATCTACTTTGCCGCTGACGGCAAGCCCTTGGCAGCCAACGCGATCACGCGCAATCCAAAGCTCGCCTCGGCGATGGCAGCACTCGGAAACGATCCCGCAAAGGTCTTTTATCATGGCGCGATCGGCCAGGCGGTCATCCAATTTCTCGCAAGCCACGGAGGGATCATCAGCGCTCAAGATCTTGCGTCATACCGGCCGGTCTGGCGCGAGCCGCTCCATCTGCCGTATGCAGGCTACGACGTTTATACGATGCCGCCACCGTCATCCGGTGGAGTCGTGCTGGAAATGCTCGGGATGCTGTCGGGGGGTAATCCTGCAGGTCTCGGAGCTGATTCTGCACCTTATCTGGCCCGATTGATCGAAGTGATGCGGCAGGGTTTCCTCGACCGGGCACAGTACGCTGACCCTGCGTTCGTTAAAGTCCCGATTACGAAGCTTCTCTCGCCACAGCACATCGCGGAAGCGCGGGATCGCGCTTTCCATCACAAGAATGCCGCCCCCAACGCGCCGTCGGCGCACGATCACGGGACCTCGAACTTTTGCGTGGTCGACCGCTACGGCGACGTCGTCGACGTAACGACAACGATCAACACGGTTTTCGGAGCCGAGATAACTGTGCCTTCGCTTGGCTTGGTGCTCAATGATGAGATGGACGATTTCAGCGTCGCGCCTGGGGTACCCAACGCATTCCATCTGGTCGGTGAAAAGAGCAATGCGATCGCGCCGGGAAAGCGGCCTCTGTCCAGCATGTCGCCTACCGTTGTCCTCAAAGACCATCGTCCAGTACTGGTGACTGGGGGATCGGGCGGTCCGACAATAATCACTGGCGTCGCGCAGGTATCGCTCAACGTCCTGGACTTCCGCATGACGCCAGAACAGGCGGTCAGTTCGCCGCGTATCCATGAGCAGGCGCAACCACCAACCGTATTCGCGGAACGATCCTTGCCGACCACCACAATCTCTGAACTTAAGCAAATGGGATATCCGCTCAAAACCGTTCCAGAACTCGGGGCGGTCAACGCGATTTCTATCGCGCCGGGCGACTTGCGCGGGGCGTTCGACCCCCGCAAGGGTGGGGGAGTAGCAGGAGAGTGAGGCTGCGCAAAGCGAGCCTCACTCTCCTGCTACTCCCCTCGAAGGCGAACCTGCCCTAGCAGTCAGGTTCGCCGCCTGCTGTGCGGGTCACGGCGCCCAAGCTAAACTTGAGCGCCATGACGCGCTCAGCCAATCGCCCGGCGTCGGCAACTCGCACCGATGTGCAAGACATGGACGCCAGGCGGGAACCGCTCGAAGAGGCGAGGCCGAGGACGGCGGCGGCGCTTAGCGCCGCCGCCGTCCTCGGCCTCGCGGGGGGACTATTCCTCTTCCACCTGGGGCGCTACGGACTGTGGGAGCCTGATGAGGCTCGCTATGCGGAAATCGCTCGCGAGATGCTCGCGAGCGGTTCCTACGTCGTCCCACATCTCAACTATGTTCCATATATCGAAAAGCCGCCGCTGCTCTATTGGACGTGCGCGCTGGCAATGCGCCTGTTCGGCATCAACGAGTTCGCCGCTCGGCTGGTCAATGCGCTCAGCGCTCTGATCGGGGTTGCCGCGGCTTTCTATTTCACACTACGCGCCTTCGGTTGGCGCCGCGCCCTGATTGCTGGACTGGTCTTGGCGACGAGCGGACTTTACGCGGTGATGGCGCAGGTGCTGACCACCGATATGCTGCTAACGGCTACGATTACCGTGGCACTGTTCGCAGGTTATCTCCAGTGGTGCGAAGGCGGCCACTGGAGGTGGCTGTTCTACACTGCGATGGGCTGCGGAGTGCTGGCGAAGGGTCCCGTCGCAGTGGCTCTTCCGCTACTGATACTACTGATTTTTTGCTGGTGGGAGAGCGATTTGCGAGGCACCATCGTCCGCTTCCGGCCAGCTTGTGGATTTCTTCTGACAGTGATAATTGCCGGCCCGTGGTTTATTGCGATTAGTATCCGCCAACCGGACTTTATCGGGTTCTACTTCTTTGGCGAATATTTCCGGCGGGTATTCGATTCCACCTACAGCCACAGCGAGCCGATTTATTACTATGTCCCGATAATCATCGCGGGAATGCTGCCGTGGACTCTGATGGCTCCGCTACTGCCATGGCGGAGGTTATCACCAAATCCAGCACGCCGCTTTTGCCTGATCGCCGCCGGTACCATCTTCGTGGTTTTCTCGCTCGCAAGCGCGAAGCTCGTCCCGTACATACTTCCAGCCTTGCCGCCAATTGCCGTGATAATCGCTGACGGTCTCGGCGGGGCGCTTGACATGGCGGCGATGGGCGAACTGAGCGGAAAAGCGATGGGTCTCGCGGGGCTTACTCTTGGCTTGGCCGGCACCGCCCTGATAATCGTGGCCGCGCTGGCACCCCATCTTTCCAGTCCTAATCCTAACATGGTGCGTCCAGCGCTCTATGCTGCCGGAGCGATCCTCATTGCCGGTGGCATTGCCAGTGGGGTTGCGTTCTGGATTCGACAGCCGGTTGTCGGCTTGGGCACCTTCGGCTTCTGTGCTGCCACGCTGATCGTCGTGCTGAGTTACGGACGATTGGAGGCCGAGCCGGCGCGATCCTACGCGACTCTCGCGCGGGCAATTAAACAAGAGGCGCCGGACGCGACCCTTGTGTGCTATCCGCGCTATATCCAGTCGCTTCCATTTTACACCCGCCGCCGCGTGATCCTAGTGGGTGCGAAAACCGAACTCGACTACGGCTCCCGGCATACTCCGGACGCGTCGCAATATTTTTTCAGCAACCCCAAGGACGCGATTCGGCTGTGGAACACCATTCCGAATGTCGTCCTAGTGATCGATAGGTCGTCGCTCGGCTCGATCCGCACGAAGCTCGGCTCTTATGCGATAATTGCTGAGGACACTAAGAAGCTCGCCCTCGCTCATCCGCAATCGACGGTTGCACCGGCTCGCTCTTCAGATTCGATAGAAGCCTCTCACTCCAATGGCTGAGCCGTCAGCGCGCACCGCGACGAACGTTACGAACGTACCCAACCGGCGCAAATCCTACGGAGCATTCGCGCTTCGGGCGGGATTGGGTGCTGCAGCTGTTGGCTTTTTGCTGTGGCGCTACGATCCTCGACCGATCCTTTACGCAATTGCGCGAGAGCGTATCGGTTTCTTCGCCGCCGCCGTGGCCTTATATGTCGCCGGGCAGGCTTTGTCAGCCTGGCGTTGGCAATGGCTGGCGCAAATCAATGCGTTACCGCGCGCCTATCCTGAGTATCTTCGCTACTACTTTATCGGTGTATTCACGAATCTGTTCGTGCCGGGCCTGATCGGTGGCGATGCGGCCCGTGCTGTTTATCTCGGACGACGCCACCGACGACTGAGTGCGTCCATTGCGTCGGTTGTGGCCGATCGCGGAATCGGCCTCGTTTCGTTGGTTTGGTTCGCGGCCGTTGCCGCAGTTGCCTTCAGTTCGATCAAACTTCCAGAGCCAGTCAGGAAGGGTGTCTTGATTGTTGGCACAACGAGCTTCGCCGGCTGGCTGATTGCTGCGGTTCTCACGCGCTGGGCGGAAATCCTTCCCGCCAAGTTAACCGCTATCGTCCGTCCGATTTCGCCCTACCTCGAACGGCCGCTGGCGATCGTTCCTGCCATCGCTCTATCGCTGATATTGCAAGCTTCTCTCGCCGGTTGCCAATACCTGATCGCCCTCGGACTCGGATTGACAGTGCCGCTCACCGCCTTTCTGGTATGCGTCCCAATCGCCAACGTCGTTGCGAGCCTACCGCTGACGCTCAACGGACTGGGCCTGCGCGAAACTGCCTATCTAGTGTTGCTTGGCGGTATCGGAATCAGTCATCCGGATGCGATCGCGATGGGCCTGCTCTGGTTCGCCGCGACTATGACGGGCGGACTAACCGGGGTTATCGCCTTCGCCACTACCGAAATGCCATCCGCTGCGTAAGACCCGCGGTAACGCCAAATGGTTGACAACCGATAACTTAAATTTTGGGAAATCAGTGTTGAAGTGCAACTTCCGCTAATCTCTGGTGGCTTTAGCTTTGCGAGGCGCGAATGTTGCGTTGCTCGCACGGCGTTTGTATATTCCCACTAACCTGTCGGACAGTATTGCCGGAGCGACGCCTGCATGGATGCTATGAAGACCCTGTTCCTGAACCCTCCCTCTTACGACGACTTCGATGGAGGAGCAGGCTCCCGCTATCAGGCGACGCGCGAGGTTTGGTCTTTCTGGTATCCCACGTGGCTGGCCTACCCGGCCGGGCTGGTTCCCGGCGCACGACTGCTGGACGCTCCGCCACACAATTACACGCCGGCTAAAACAGTAGCTGAGGCCAAAGAATACGACTTGGTCGTGATTCACACCTCGACTCCTTCGTTGCGGATGGATGTGCGAACGGCGGAGGCGATCAAGGCGGCCAATCCGAATTGCACTATTGCTTTCGTCGGGGGCCATCCAACGGCCCGCCCTGAAGAAACCCTCAAGCTGAGCGAAGCGATCGATATCGCGGCACGCAAAGAGTTCGACCACACCATGGTCGAGGTGGCGCAGGGGTGGGATTGGTCCAAAATTGGCGGGATTAGTTACCGTCGCAACGGCATCCTCAACCACAATCCAGATCGGCCGATCCTCACCGACCAAGACCTCGATAAACTGCCGTTTGTCACTGAAGTCTACGAGCGCAATCTCGACTACCTGCGCTACAACAGCCCTTATTGCCAATATCCGTACGTCTCGATGTACACGGGACGCGGCTGTCCGGCGCGCTGCACCTTCTGC
Source organism: Binataceae bacterium (SeqCode) (assembly GCA_035524095.1). GTDB lineage: Bacteria > Desulfobacterota > Binatia > Binatales > Binataceae > DATJUF01. Next base: position 23,930 of record DATKPK010000175.1, read on the forward strand.
CTCTGGCCACAGGTTACCCAAGGTCACAAATACCGCGTCCGCAGTCCTGAAAATGTCTACGAAGAAGTGGCTGCGATGAAGGCCAAGTTCCCAAAGATGAAGGAACTGTTCTTCGACGACGACACGTTTACCGCTGACCCGATGCGCGCGCGCAAAATCGCGCAGTTGATTGGCCCGCTAGGTATTACCTGGTCGACCAACTCACGCGCCAACGTCGATTACGAAACGCTGAAGATCCTCAAGGATAACGGCCTGCGCCTGTTCGTGGTTGGATACGAGAGCGGAAACGCGAAGATTCTCGAGAATATCAAAAAAGGCGTACGGCTCGATCGCGCCCGCCGCTTCACGCGCGATTGCCATGAGATCGGAATCCTGATTCACGGCACGTTTATCCTGGGACTGCCGGGCGAATCGAAAGACACGATCGAAGAATCGATGCGCTTTGCGCGCGAGATGGATTGCGAGACGATCCAAGTGTCGCTGGCCTCGCCGTATCCTGGAACTGAGCTATTCGAGTACGTCACCGCCAATGGCTATCTTGCGATCGATCCGCTGCTCGATGAAGCGGGTTACCAGAAGTGCAGCGTCGAGTATCCGGGCTTGACCGGTGAAGAGATTTATCAATCTGTCGAGCGCTTTTACCGCAGCTTTTATTTCCGTCCGCGTTATATCTTCAAGGCGTTGCGAAAAATGGTTAGTTCGGGCGAAGAGTGTAAGCGCTTACTCAAGGAAGGTATGCAGTTCATGTCGACGATGCGGCAGCGTCGCGCGCAGATGCGTCAGGCCCATACGGCGCAAGCTGCCTGACGTAAATTGTGCCTTGACCTAGCCGCGCGCCCCGCCGATAGAAGAATGAGTATGCAGCGGCAATCCGAATTAGCCTTGGCGCCGAAACGAAGGCCGCCTATACGAGCGTACTGCCCATGATAGCGCTCGTGATTATCGCAGCGATCGGAGTCACTATCTCGGTCGGCTATTATATTGCCGCTTCTTACGCCGCGATGCGTTTCGGGTTACGTGCCGCCTCGCCGGTACCGCCACTGCCGAAAATCGCCCCACGCGCGGCAATCATGAAGCCGCTGCGCGGTGTGACTGACGGCCTCGCGGGCAACCTAATGAGTTTTCTTGAGGTCGACTACCCGCGTACGGAATATATTTTCGGTATCGCCAACTACGAAGACCCAGCGGTGGAAGTGGCCGCGATGCTGAAGCCACAGTATCGGTTCGCCCCAGTCGGGATAGTCGTTGGCGAAGAGCCGGTATGCGCTAATCGCAAGGTCGCAAAACTGATCCGAATGGCAGCCAAGGCCGATCGGGCCGATGTCTTCGTGATCAGTGACGCCGATATTTCGGTCGAACGCGACTACCTGCGCCGGATCGTTGGAGAGCTTTACGCAGACGATTCAACCGGAGTGGTGACCTGCCTCTATCGGGCGCGTCCGCACAAGTCGATTTCGTCTCGCCTTGAAGCGTTATCGATCAACACCGACTTCGCCCCGATGGTGATGCTGTCGGCGATAATCGAACCAATTCGCTATGCGCTCGGAGCGACGATGGCGATCCGCCGATCTGCGCTTGAAGAAATTGGCGGTTTTCGCGCGATTAAAGACCTGCTCGCGGATGATTTCTTTCTCGGCCGGCTGGCCACCGAAAAGGGATGGAAAGTAGGGCTCTCGAGTTCGCTGGTCACGCTCGTGCCTGACGAGCGCAGCTTCGCGGATTTCTGGAACCGGCAACTGCGCTGGGCTCGGACCTATCGCACGACCCGGCCAGCCAGTATCGCAACAATTGTTACGCACGGTCCGTTTTGGGCGATCCTGCTGATGCTGGGGATGAGACTGCATCCTTTGTCCATCGCTATCTTTCTCGGCGTGAGCGCCATGCGGCTCGCGATGGCGGCGTTCCTGCTGCGCTACGTTCTCAAGTTACCGGAACTGACCCGCGAGGCTTGGCTGGTGCCGATCAAAGATCTGTTTATGACTGGGGTATGGTTCGCGAGCCTGGTCAGCAATGAAGTGAAGTGGCGCGGGCGGCGGCTGAAAATCCTCGCGGACGGGCGTATTCAGGAAGTCGTCGGCTGATCTCGGCATCGCCTACCTGGTGATAGCTTCACGCTTGAGCGTAGCGATTTCTGCCTCTGAATAACCGAGTGACTTAAGAACCTCATCGGTATGCTCGCCGAGCAGTGGCGGCATCAGGCGTTTAAGCGAACGCTCACCGTTAAGCCGCACCGGAATATCGACAAAGCGCATCTCAGGGATGCGGAAGTCAGCAGGTGCGGGCGGCAACATTCCCAGCGCGTTCACTTGTTCATCGACGAACACCTTATCGAGCGTATTGATTACGCTGACCGGAACGTTCGCTTCGCGCAGCATTCGTACAAGTTCCACGGAATCGTGCAGGCGCGTCGCACGCTCAAGGATTTCGTGCAACTCGCCGCGGCGTGGAACGCGTTCATTGTTGGTCACAAATCGCGGATCCCTGGGCAGATCCGGCAAGCCGAGCACGCTGCACAGTTTCGCGAACAAGCGGTCATTGCCGGCGGCTATAAGGACCCAGCTATCGGCCGTTTGAAATGCCTCGTAGGGCGCGGCAGCGGGCGAAGCCGACCCACCGGGGCCAGGGACGACGCCGGTAGCCATGTACGCGGTCATCATCAGCGCGGTCCAGGTTACCCCGGTCTCAAGCAGGCTGACCGTGACACGCGCACCTTTACCGGTCTGCCCTCGCTCGATCACGGCGGCAAGAATGCCACTGAAGGTCCAAATACCGGAGCCCGCGTCAATTATCGGCACGACCACACGAGCGGGCGGCGATCCCGGGTGCCCGTTCATACTGATGACACCAGAGTACGCTTGACCCAATGGATCATAGCCGGGCAGTTGGCTCATCGGACCGTCATCGCCGAAGCCACTGATCGAAGCGTAGATCATGCGCGGATTATCGTCCTTCAGATCGTCGTAGCCGAGGCCACGAGCTTCGGCGCTGCCGGGTTTCATCGAATGCACAAGGATATCGGCGCGGCGCGCAAGCCTGCGCACGATCTCCTGTCCGCGCGGATCGTCAAGGTCAGCGCAGATGCTTCTTTTGTTGCGATTGCACGACAGATGGACCGCCGACTCTCCGTTCCACAACGGCGCGAACCGGCGGCCGTCATCACCGCCGTCCGGCCGTTCAATCTTGATTACGTCGGCGCCGAAGTCACCGAGCAGTTGCGTGCAATACGGGCCGGCCAGATTCTGAGTCAGGTCGGCAACCAGCAGTCCTTCAAGTGTCCTAGGCATCCGACTCCACTGCTAGCCAAACGCTACACATTACTCGATTAGTTGAAGCGCGCCTTCGGTACGGCAAGACCGGGAATCTCCGAGCGAGTCCTGAAGATCGAACCCTTCTTCGCCGCCTCGTCAGTATTATCAGACGTCACAATATAGAGTTCCGTCAGGTTAGTGCCGCCAAAGGTCAAGCTGGTAACGAAGGTTGCCGGAACCTTGAGACGGAAGTCGATCGTACCGTTGGGCTTGAAACGCACAACTTCACCCGATTTGACCGCCGCAACGAAGAGACCGCCTTCCGCATCGACGGCGATCCCATCCGGCCAGCCCTCAGGCACTTTGGCGAACACCCGCCGATCTTTCACCGTACGATCAGGTTGAACGTCATAGGCCCACACCGCCTGTGTGGTCGAATCCGCATGATAGAGCAATTTGCGATCAGGACTGAAGCCGAGACCGTTGGTGACCTGGATGCCTTCCCAGAGCTTCGTGATTTTGCCGTCCGGGTCGACGCGAAAGAGATTGCCAGGTGTTGGCTTCTGATCACTGAGCGCGTCGAATTCGAGCGAGCCGACATAGATGCTGCCCAGATCGTCAGGCTGAAGGTCGTTGAGCCCCTTGAGCGGACGGCCTTCCCATTCAACGAACAGGTCACGGCTCTGGTTGGTTTTCTCGTTGAAGTAGATGAGGCCGCGGCCACTGCACACTATGCCGCCGCCATGGTTGATCGCGATCCCGCCTACGCCTTTACGCTTGGGAATGACCGTTTCAATCGTACCGTCGGGACTGCGCCGATAGACGCCGCCGCGCGGCACGTCGCTGAAATAGAGGCGGTTCTGATCGTCGACGCGAGGGCCTTCGAGCAGACCGTAACCGCTCGCCAGTAATTCTAATTGAGCCATGATCCGATTCCTCCACTGGCCGATTTACCACGTTCGGCAGCTGATCGGCCATCGGAGATATAGGCGGAGCCTGAAAGGCCGTGCAAACGCAAGGCTGCGGACCGTGCGGCCTAGAATCTGAAAACGGGCCGAGCTTTTGTTGACCGGTAAGCATCAGGCAAGCGGGGTGATAGGAGCAGTCTTATGCATGTCTGCGATGCGCAAGCGGCGATGGCACAGATAGATCAATACCGGCTGGAGAATTCGCGTGAGCAGCATGATTGCGATCGCGCCGCCAATCACGACAATCGCGAGCGGACGCTGAGTCTGCGCGCCGATACGGGTCGACAAAGCCGCGGGAAGCAGGCCCACGCCGTCCACCAACGCCGTCATGATGATCGCGCGGAAGCGGCGATCAGATCCCATGATGATCGCTTCCTTGAAGGGATGCCCCTGCTCCCATAATTGCCGGATATAGAAGCTCAGCAGGATACCGTCCATCACGGCAATACCGAAGATCGAGATGAAGCCGACGGCCGCCGAAACGCTGAATGGAACGCCCGCGATGTAGAGTGCAACGATTCCGCCAAGACACGCGACCGGCACCTGCGCCATAATGATCAAGGTGTCGATTACTGAAGTCGTCGCGGCGAAGAGCACGCCGGTAATCAGCAAGAGAGCAATCGGCACCACTATCTCAAGACGGCTGTTGGCTTCGCGCAGTTCCTTGTATTCGCCGGCCCATTCCAGATGCGTCCCCGGCGGCAGCTTGACGTACTCGGCGACGTGCTTCTGCGCGTCCTCCACGGCAGTCTGGAAGTCCCGTCCGCGCACAGCGAAACGCAGCGGCACGTAGCGCTGCAGTCCTTCCCGGTAGATGAACGACGCTCCCTCGGTGTTGCGGATGTCTGCGATTTGCGCGAGCGGGACGTAGCCTCCGCTCGGAATGCTCACGCGGATGTTGCGAATCGCATCAAGGCTCGTGCGGTATTGCTTCTTCCAGCGCACCACCAGGTTGAAACTGCGATCGCCTTCCAGCACCTGGGTGATGGCTTGGCCGCCGATCGCGGCTTGAATGACCGCGTTCACATCACCCACATTAAGGCCGTAGCGTTCGCATTGGGCGCGGTCGGGCGTGATCAACACGTTGGGCTGACCGAGTGAGCGATAGACCGCCAAATCAACGATTCCCGGCACGTTGCTCATCGCGTGCATGACGTCGTTGGCGACCCCTTCGTCGATAGCTAGATCGGGGCCGAAGACTTTGACTGAATCGGTGCCCTTAACCCCGGATAGCGCCTCGTCGATATTATCCTCGATATTTTGCGAATAGCCGAAACTGACCCCGGGAAATTGGCGGTTCAGCTTGTCGTCTATCTGCTGGACGAGTTCAGGTTTGGTGAGTCCGCGAGGCCATTCCGACGAAGGCGTGAGCTCGACCGAGAATTCGATATTGAAAAAACCGGTAGTCTCAGTGCCATCGTCGGGACGCCCCAGTTGCGATACCACATTAGTCACTTCGGGGAATGAGAGGAAAACCTCGCGCATCCGATTAGTCAGTTTCGCGCCGTGATCGAGCGATATAGTCAATGGCATCGTCGCGCGCGCCCATATATTGCCTTCTTCCAGCTTGGGCAGGAATTCTCCTCCGAGGCGGGGAAACAGCGAATAGCCGGATAGTGCAATGACAGTGATGACGAACAGCGCGAGCCGCGGCCAATTCATCACCCGCACGAATAGCCAGTGATAAGCCTCACGGAACGACTCCCACACAATATTGTGGGTTTCGCGGATTTTACTTTGGAGCAGGTACGATGAGAGCACCGGCGACAGCGTCACTGCGAGAAGAATCGCCATGCCGAGAGCGTATGCGTAGGTGTGCGACATCGGCGAGAAAATCGCACCTTCTACTCCGCGCATCGTGAAGAGCGGCAGGAAGGCAATCAAGAAGATCAGCGTCGAGAAGAACATTGGACCGCCAACTTCCTGCGCCGCGCGCAAGATACGTCCCCGCAGGCGGCTGACCGAGGCGGCCTCGGCTCCGGGTGGGAGTTCAAGGGTCAAATGGCGATGGATGTTCTCCATCACGATGACGGTCGAATCGATGATTATGCCGAAGTCGATGGCCCCCAGCGAGATCAGGTTTGCTGGTGTTCCGCTCAGATGCATCAGAACGAAAGCGCCGCACAAGGCCAACGGAATATTAATCGCCGCGATAATCGCAGTGCGCAGATTACCGAGAAAGAAAATCAGGACGAGGAAAACCAGTCCCATCCCGACCGCAAGATTCTCGAGCACTGTGCGCAGCGTAGTATCGACGAGGCTGGTGCGGTCGTAATAGGGAACGATCTTGTAGTTGGCCGGCATCATGCCGGAAGTGTTGAGCTGATCTACCTTCTCTTCGACGCCTTTGACGGTCGTCAGCGTGTTGCCGTACTTGCGCATCAAGACGATGCCTTCGGTGACCTCGTCCCGATGGTTCATACCGACGATGCCGAGACGCTGAGTGTATCCGACGCTAACATCCGCGACATTGCCGACCGAAAGCGGCGTACCCTTGTTGGCTGTTATGACAGTCTCTCGAATGTCGTCGAGCGAACCGATCAAGCCGATGCCGCGAACGTCGAAAGCCTGCTCACCGACGGTCAGATAGTTGCCGCCAGCGTTGGTATTAGCGTTCTGAATCGCGGCGATCAGTTGAGACAACGTAATTCGGTAGTGTTCTAGTAACTGTGGATCGACGTCGACATGATATTCCTTAGTCAATCCGCCGAAAGTGCTGACGCCTAGCACGCCGGGTACCGAAGATAATTGCCGTGCAACGACCCAATCGTTGATCTCCTTTTCTGTGATGAGGTTGTGATTCGGACTCTCGATGGTGTAACGGTAGATTTCGCCGATCGGGTTCTCTGGCGAAAGGCCCGGGATAATACCGGTCGGCAGGGTAACGAACGGAAGAGAATTGATGACCTCTTCGCGATCCCAGTAATAGTCAGTGTCCCAGCCGAAGTAGCAACGGATATCCGAGAGGCCGAAGAGCGAAATCGAACTCATGCGCTCAAGGCCGCGCGAGGAGCTCAAGCCATATTCGAGCGGCACCGTGACGATCCGTTCTACCTCTTCGGCACTAAGCCCATTGGGCAGGGTCAGCACCTCGACGAGCGGCTGGACCGGGTCGGGATAGGCCTCAATATCAATTTGGCTGAAGGCATAAATGCCGCCAATTAACAGGAGGATCGCGGCGCTTACCACGATCACTCGCTGGCCCAGCGCGAGTCGCATCAACGCGCGTATCATCTCAGCTAAACCGTTCTGTCAGTTCGGCTTGACTAGGAACTCTCGCCGTTGGCTTCATGCCACAGCGCGTTAACTTGAATCGATTCCCCCGCGACGACCCGTTCACCTGCACTCACGCCGGAAAGAACTCGCACTGGGCCTTCGTCCTTCCATGCGCCGATCTGAACTTTACGACGCTCGTAGCGTCCACCGCCGACGTCAACATAGACGTAGTAATCATTGGTATCGAAAACCAACGCCTCCATCGGCACCGAAAGCGCTTCGCCGGGCCGGGTGACGATACTCACACGGGCGAGCATCTGCGGTTTCAGCTTTCCGTCGGTATTTTCCACCTGACAGCGGATTTCCAGTGTGTGCGTATCAGGATTAACGTCGGGACTGATTCGGGAAATGAACCCTTTGAAGGCCAAATCAGGATAGGCAGTGGTCACAGCCTCGAGCGGCTGGCCGAGGTTGACGCGCGATAGATCATCTTCATAGATACTCGCGACAATCCAAACCTGATCGAGCGTACCGACCGTGAACAGTTCATCGCCAGGATTAACCGCGGCGCCGCGCACCGCCTTGTTATCGACGATCGTGCCGCCGATCGGCGCACGCATCCACACTGTTGGGGTCGGCGACCTAATCGCCGCAATATCCGCATCACTCATCCCGAGCAATTCGAGCTTGCGCTTGGCCGCCGCTAGCATCGCGGGACCGAGGTTGAGTCCGCCACCACCAAGCCCGGGTGCACTGCTCACCTGAGCTGTGGTCTGCGCTTGCAAATATTCTGCTTCCGCGGTCATGAAGTCGGGGCTGTAAAGCGACAGGATCGGCTCGCCGCGCCTCACATTGTCCCATTGAGAGACGCGAACGTTATCGATACGGCCTGCCACTCGCGACGAAATCGTCGCGACCCGCTTGTCGTCGAAATCGACGTGGCCGTTAGTCTCAAGCACGCCGGGTAACTCGATTTGCGTTACTTCGGCCGTGGTCATCCCCGGTATTTGCTCACCCGATAACTGCAACACAGCACCGTCACCGGATTGACGCACGAGTCGTGGCACCGGTAATGGCGGAGCTACGTCTGCATGGCTGGAGGGATTGCTGTCGCAAGCCGACAGTCCGCAGACGGCGGCCGCCAACGGTATCAAAAGCCATCTTAGCGCAGACATTCGCTGGCGATGCCGCATGGCTTAGAACGGCTCCCCGATCGCCTGTTCAAGAGCGACCTTGCCTGCCAGGAATTGGTTCGCCGCCTGCAGATATGCCGAACGCGCGCTATAAGTGGCAGTGACCGTGTTGGCCAGCATGGTGAAATCGATTTTGCCTGATTGATAAGAGGTCAGCGCGACTATGAAGTCCTGCCGTGCCAAAGGAATCAGCGAATCGCGGTAAAGGATCGCAGTCTCGTCGGCGAATCGCGCGGTGCGGTAGAGCGTCGTCACGGTGGCCGCGGTCTGGCTGCGAATCGAACTGAGATCGTCGCGCGCGGCTTCGAGATCATAGCCAGCCTTCTTGACGTCTTCGTTTTGCTTCAGCCAGAAAAAGATCGGGACGTTGAAGTTGATCGAGAACCCGTGATCCTGCATCCGGCCATTCTCGGCGGGGGCAGCGCTGGACAGCAGATAGTTATCGAAGGTGTAGCCGAGCGTATAATCTGGAGCGTATTCAAGCTTCGCCAGCTCCAGGGACGTATCCGTGTTCTTTTGCGCAAGTGCTGCTGCGAGAATCTCCTGCCGAGCCGCGGCCGCACGATCGATCAATTGATCAAGCGGCGTCTTCAGGGGCGCAAGCTCGATTTTTTGCTCGAGATTCAGTGGTTCATCCGGGGCGCGATAGAGCAGTTGGTTGATCGTCGTCTCGTCGTTTTCCTCTGACAGCCTAAGCTGGCGCTGCTGGAGCTGCGCCGTCGCTAAATCAAATTCGGCGCTGATAAAGTCGGCTTGCGTGACCTGACTTGTAGAATAAGCGACTTGAGTCACTTTCAGCACCTGTTGCAAGCTCGCCACGGTCTCCGCCTGGACCTCTTCCTGAGCGCGGTCGAGCAGCGCCTGATAGTACGCGGTCTCAACTTGCGCACGGATGTCTCTTATCATCGCCTCGTAGGTGAGACGGGCAACCTCCGCTGAGAGTTTCGCCCGGTCGGCCTGTAAAAGGCCTTTACCGGGAAATTGAAACGAATCGGTAACGGTCAGGCTGTGTTCTGAGGCCGCGCTGAAACCATTGGTCGGGCTATCAATATTATAGTAGCCGAAGATTGGATCAGCCGGCGCGTAGTTCTGCTGGATACTATGAACCGCTGAGAGCCATCTTGCGCGGGCAGCCTTAACTTGAGGATTGGCTTCGAGAGCGACTTGAACCAGCTGATCGGCTGTAAGTCCACGCTCCGCTGTTGACGTGGCGACCGCGCGCGAAGTTCCGGCCAAAAGCCAAGCCACTACCGCAATTACGACTGCGCTTCTTGCCTTTCTCCACATCACCCACTCCGGCTGCCACGCCACCTTCTTCTGGATACGTTTCTTTTAACGCGAGGCTAGATTAAGCCTCTGTAAAAGCAGCAAACCTATACTCGCAGCTTTGGTCGAGTCCGTGGAGCATTCTTACATTTGAAAGATTTTTCGCACATCCTTGGGAGAACCAGAGCCTGGATGATCATCCGCACCGCCAACTGTTCAACTCACGTGCCAAGTTTAAGCGTTGCGAACATCATGAAGTTATCCCTCCGCCAATGTGATTCGGACACTGACGACTCTTAGGTGCTCCGCAGAAATCTACAGGGCAAATGGCACAGCACAACCATCCGCCGATAGGCGATTTCGCAAGGTGGAATCGGGGGAATTATCTTCGAAGCGTCACGGTAATTTGCATCTACGATTCAGCGTCGCAGTAGCACCGTCACAGCCTTTGTTCTGATAGACCGCGATTGTCCCGCGAAAAACTAGACGGCCTCAGATGTCAATCTTATGCGGGGCAGAATACGGCCTGCATAAGTCTTGCTGCGGGATTTTGCCGTGACGTTTCAGGTGACGGTGCGAACAAAAATGCCCGACAGAACGGGCTTGATCCCAGAATCAAGCTAAGGAGCTTCGGATCTCGGCGTAGTTTCCTCGCCGCCGCCAGTGCCAGTGTCCGTGGAAGGCGCAGGAGCGGAGGCTTCCTCGCTGCCGTACTTATCCTGCAATTGGCGCAGGTACATCACGACCTGCCAACGCTCATTCGACGACATTGCATCGCCGTAGGACGGCATCCAGATACCGCCATTGCGGATGTACCCGTAGATATAACCCTCGGGCAGGTTCTTGCTAACGCCGGTCAGCAGGTCGGCTGGCTTATGCGCTAACAGATGAACGACGGTGCCGTTCCCGCGGCCAATCGAGCCATGGCAAGGCGAGCAGTTCGAGGCGAACAAATTGGCGCCGCGCTGCAGATTATCAGGCGTCGGCTGCAACGGATTATGCATCTTGACGGTCATGGCTTCGAGCTTCATCGTAGGCGGAGCTTGCTCTTCCGTTCCCGGCAAATCTTTCGGTTGATCGTAATGGACGTTGTAATGGATACCATCCACTGGCAGCACGCCGTCCGGCATCACGCGAGGTGACACTTCCAAGGGTTGAATTGCCGGACCGCGATACATGTCGATGCTCCACGGAAACGCATGTGCGGTTGACACTGCGCCCAGAAGGCATCCGGCGGCGACAAACGCCGCCGCAATCGCACTGCCGCTCAGGCGTATGCCAAAAAGACCCTTGCCATTCAAATTGCCTTCGCGATTCGGGATGATTTTGCGATTCAACTTGTTTTGCCTGCGTATCATCGGTGCTCAGACTCGTTTGGTACTTGCAGCTCAGCAGTTGTGCCAGGAGCCCCGGCAAAATGCCGCAAACGCGACACCATAGCGTTTATGCGCGGCCATCGCAAACCCTCATCGCGACCGGCCAGCGACCGCCAAGTCTCCTTCCGCTAATCTGATGACCCCTGCGATTTTAGCTCTGCTTCTATCGTCACGCCAACGTCAAACATCCCGACCTTCCTATTGATGTGATGAGGCGGGCACCGTACTAAGGCCCTGGCGGAGTTCCGAGCCGATTTCTCCTGGCTTTGTCGTTGTCACCGGCGGCGCGCTGCAAGCGAAGCTCGCCCCTGCACCAACGAGAGCGATTAGCACGCAGACGATAAACCCCTCACTATAAGAACCGCTTAAGTCATAGAGCTTGCCCACAAGAATTGGCCCGATGAAGATGCCGACCGTCAGCAACATACCGATCCATCCGAACAGCGTACCGAAACGGCGCAGGCCGAGCGTTTCAGCCAGTACCATCGGGACGAGAGCGACCGGCGCCGCGCCGGAAAGTCCGGCCAGTAGCATATACGGAATTAGTAATGCTGGATGATGCAGATTGAGCAGGAAAAGGATCGCCCCGGCCATCAGAATAAAGCCGACCCCAAGCGCGTTACGTCCGCCGATTTTGTCACCGAGAAACCCCATCGTGGGCTTGCCGATGGCGGCCATCCCCAGCAGGATGCTCACGACCATAACGGCCGTCGCTTCCCTGTAGTTGAGCGACTGCAAGTAGGCTACTAGGTGGATGAATGTGCCCCCCACCGCCGCACCGTAGGCGCACTCGGCAACTACCAGCATCCAGAAGGCGCGGGTGCGTATAGCCTCGCCCACTTCAAACCCGGGCAATGCTTTTGCGGCTTCGGCGACAGTGCGTCCACGCTGATCAGCTGGACGCGTCCGCACGACCAATGCGAGCAATGGCACGACAATCACTGAGGCAGGAATTGAAAGCGCTAGGTAAGCCGCGCGCCAGCCGCTATGGGCAATCATGTAACCGGCCAGCATCGACATCGCCATCCCGCCGGATTCCATTCCGGCAGTAGCGAGTCCCAACACGGTCCCACGGTGCTCGCCGAACCAGTTCGCAATCACCACGGAGGCTGCCAACCAGGTAGAGGCACCCAGACCGATACCGAACAGAATCGTCGAGCAGAACAGGCCATTGAAAGTGTGCGAATGGCCTGCCGCGATCAATCCAGCGGCGGTCAGAATCGCGCCGGTGGTCATTACGAATGGAGCCTCGAAGCGGTCGAGTAGCCATCCGGCGGCAGGCGAGGTGACGCCGACTGCAAGAGCGAGAATACTTGGAATCCAAGCTACTCGTGCATGACTCCAATGAAAGGACTTGAGCAAAGCTCCGACGAAGATAGGCGACGTGTTGAAACTACCCCAGAGGAAAAACAGCGCGACGAACAAGCTCGCCGCTATCATCCATGGAGGACGTCCAATTTTGCCCATAATCCTTCTCCTTGCGTGCTGCCACGAGTGGGTTCAATGTCATAAGGCACGCTTGCTGATGAGTTGAGCTCGGCTTATGCGGCTGTCAGGAGGGCATATCGCGTCGAGCGTCCGTCTGCAAACGCCCACCAAGGAGAAGAGCTATGAAGCTTTACTATTTCCCATCCCCGAATCCGCAGAAGGTCCGCTTTGGAATGATTGAACTTGGATTGGATTGCGAGATCGTCGATGTCGATTTGAGTAAAGGTGAACATCGGCAGCCCCCGTTCCTTGCGCTGAATCCCTTCGGCCGTGTGCCAGTGCTCGTGGACGGCGATCTGACGCTTTGGGAGTCGCACGCTATCTTGAGCTATCTGGGCGACACGACCGGTAGGCTATGGCCGGCATCAGTGGCCGGACGCGCTATCGCGCTCAAATGGCTTTTCTTTCTTTCGGCACACATCGCACCCTCAGCCACTGATCTGGTCTTCAATCGTCTTGCGGTGAAAGTGCTCGGACTTAAGGGCGATGAAGACGCGATCGCGCGTGGCGAAAAAGCTCTACCGAGCGTGTTGGAAATCCCTGAAGACCAGCTCGCAAAAACCAAGTGCCTGCTCGGCGAGGAATTCTCGCTCGTCGAATGCGCCTACGGACCGGTACTCAATGCGATTGAAAAGGCGGGTTTCAGCTTGGAAGGGTTTCCGAAGCTTCGCGATTACCTGAACGCGATCCGATCACGCCGGGCTTGGCAAGAAACACCAAGGTTGCCGATCCTCTGAGATCATCCGGTTTCTGGCCGAAGGAGTAAGCCACCGCGAACTTGATGGAGAAGCTCAATGCGCCCTCCATCAAGTCCCCTAAGAACACTTTGCCTCAGGCTGCGGCGCTCTGCGGTTCTCGCGCGGTGAAGGTCAGACCTTGCTGACCCGCGTCAACGATTACATGCGATCCGTCGCGGACTTCGCCAAGCAGGATCTTGCGAGCGAGGGCCGTTTCGAGTTCGCGCTGAATCATACGCCGCAACGGCCGCGCCCCGTATACCGGATCGTAACCTTCGGCGGCGAAGTGATCGCGCGCCTTGTCGGTTAGTTCCAGCTCTATTTTGCGCTCAGCCAAGCGCTTGCGCAGCCGTCCCATCTGGATATCGACAATCGAGCGCAACTCTTCCTTGTTCAATGGACGGAACACCACAATCTCGTCAACACGGTTCAAGAACTCGGGCCGGAAACTCTGCCGCAGCACATCAAGGCATTGCTCCTTCATCTTCTCGTAATTCTGCCCTTTGAACGACAGGATTAGCTGCCCGGCCAAATTCGAGGTCATGATGACGACGCAGTTCTTGAAATCGACGGTGCGGCCTTGGCCATCGGTAAGCCGTCCGTCGTCGAGCAATTGCAGCAATACGTTGAAGACGTCGGGATGGGCCTTCTCAATTTCATCGAACAGGACGACCGAATACGGTCGCCGCCGTACCGCCTCAGTCAATTGTCCACCCTCATCGTAGCCGACGTATCCTGGAGGGGCGCCGACTAACCGGGAGACGGTATGCTTCTCCATGTATTCGGACATGTCGATCCGAATCATCGCGGCTTCGTCGTCGAAGAGGAATTCGGCGAGCGCCCGCGCCAGTTCGGTTTTGCCGACACCGGTGGGCCCAAGAAAGATGAACGATCCAATTGGCCGATTTGGATCCTGCAGACCGGCGCGAGCGCGAACGACCGCGTCAGCCACCGCCGTTACAGCCTCATCCTGGCCAATCACGCGCTTATGCAGATGCTCTTCCAGATGTGCGAGCTTCTGCACCTCACCTTCCATCAGGCGAGAAACCGGTACGCCGGTCCATCGCGCGACGACCTCGGCGATATCCTCTTCGTCGACCTCTTCTTTAATCAGGCGGCTGCCGGTAGTTTGATCGGCTTTCGCCGACTCGATTAGTTCTTTCTCAAGGCCCGCCAACTTGCCGTATTGCAGTTCAGCGACTTTATTAAGGTCGTACTCACGCTTGGCCTTTTCGATTTCCTGACGCGTCTGCTCGATCGCGGATTTGATTTTCGAAACCTTTTCGAGCTTGCCCTTCTCAGCCTGCCATTGCGCCTCGACCTGCGCGCGTTTTTCCTGTGCCTCGGCCAGTTCCTTCTCCAGCTTCTCGAGCCGATCTTTCGAAGCGCGATCCGTCTCACGCTTGAGCGCCTCGCGTTCGATTTCGAGCTGCATCACGCGCCGATTCACTTCATCAAGTTCGACCGGCATCGATTCCTTTTCGGTCCGCAGCTTGGCCGCTGCCTCGTCGACCAGATCGATCGCCTTGTCGGGCAGGAAGCGGTCGGTGATATAGCGCTTGGCCAAAACCGCAGCAGCGACCAATGCAGAATCTTTGATGCGAATCCCGTGATGAACTTCGTACCGCTCCTTCAACCCACGCAAAATCGAGATAGTGTCCTCGGCGCTTGGCTCCTCGACTATCACCGGCTGGAAGCGGCGTTCGAGAGCTGCGTCTTTCTCAATATGCTTGCGATATTCATCGAGCGTCGTGGCGCCGATGCAGTGCAGTTCGCCACGCGCAAGCATCGGTTTGAGCAAATTGGAGGCATCCATCGCGCCTTCTGCTGCACCCGCACCGACGACGGTATGCAGTTCGTCGATAAACAAAATAATTTCGCCGGAGGCATCCTGCACTTCCTTGAGGACGGCTTTCAGGCGTTCCTCAAATTCGCCCCGGAATTTCGCGCCCGCGACCAGCGCGCCCATATCAAGCGAAACGATGCGTCGATTTTTGAGCCCCTCGGGAACGTCCCCGGAGACGATCCGCTGCGCAAGGCCTTCAACGATTGCGGTCTTGCCTACGCCGGGCTCACCGACTAGTACCGGATTATTCTTCGTCCGGCGCGAGAGAATCTGGATCACACGGCGAATCTCTTCGTCGCGGCCGATCACAGGATCGACTTTGCCGGCCGCCGCCAGCTTCGTCAGGTCACGCCCGTACTTTTCAAGTGCCTGATAGGTCGCTTCAGGATTCGCCGAAGTCACGCGCTGTCCGCCACGAACCTTCTGCAGTGTGCTCATCAGCTTGTCGTGAGTAAGACCCGCTTCGCGCAGAATCCTCGCCGTCGCGCCTGACTCGTCAAGCATCGCAATCAGAACATGCTCAATTGAGACGTATTCGTCTTTAAGCTTGCCCGCCTCCTGCTCGGCGCGCGCGAGGACTCGATTAAGCCGCTGCGTAACATAGGTCTGACCAGCGTCGGACCCGCTACCGGTAACGACCGGGATTTTGCGCAACTCGTCCGCCAATCGGCTCCGCACCCCGTTTAGGTCGGCACCGGCAAGCTTCAGGATCGACGACGCCAGACCTGCATCGTCGGCGACCACGGCTGCGGCTAAATGCTCAACGTCGACCGCCTGATGATGCGCACTAACGGCCGCGCTCTGAGCGTTGCCGATAGCCTCCTGGAGCTTCTCGGTGAAACGATTTACGTTCATGGTAATCTGAATTCCTCTTGCAGAAAGTAACCATGAACTTACCCGTGGCAATCGCACACGGTTTTGCAACGCTAGCCGAGGCTAACGCTGCCCAACTTAACCTTCTCCCAACACCAACGGCCCTCTCCAAGATGCGCTGGACTCGTAGACTTTTGCTCTAGCACCCAGCCAGGCTGCAGGACCCCTACTTGGTGGCGTCGCTCCCCAATAAAGACGGGCGCACTACGCTGCGCTTCGGATGAGATCCGGCCCGTGTCGACAGCAGAACATAATGGCGGCCTTCGCGAGCGATCACACCCTCGGCCCTCATCTCGGCGAGCAACTTGCTCACCATCGGGCGCGAGCCACCGATCATTTCCGCCAACGCTTCTTGCCCCAGCTCCGGCAAAAGCTGGACGCCTTGCCCTGTCTGTGCCCCGTAGCGGCGAGCCAATCCCGTAAAGAGATCTTCAAGCCTCTCCCGCAGTGACATCACAAGATAGCGCGCATAGCGGTGGACCATTCCGGCCCACAGTGAGTTGATCATCTCGGTCACCGCGAGCAGAGTGCCAGGCTCAAGGCCGCGAAGCACACGCAGCAGATCGTGGCGGGCGAACAACGCCACTGACGCAGGCGTTAGTGCTTCCGCGTCGTAAAGCGACGATTGACCCGGTGCCGGCCCACCAAGATTCCCATAGCCGGCGAGGTCCCCCGGACCCGCCAAATCGACCAAAACCCGCGTCCCCCGCCATCCCGAACAGTAGACCTTTACCATCCCGCTCATCACCACAAAAATCGCATCGGCGGACGAGCCAGTTGCCATTAATGGCGAGCCCTTGGGATAGCGGACGATAGTTTGGCGGCTAAGCAGTGCAGCGATTGCCTCCGACGGCATTCCATATCGTGCAAGCCGCTGCTTCAGCTTTTCCTCCCCTTCCCCTAGCATTCTGATCCAAGCCCCCCTTTGCGCATTCGCTATTAGAGGCAGAATCGCTGGGCAGTCTCAAACACATAGACATTTTCTGGAGATTACCGCTCGCCTTAGGTATTTTACTTCGCCAATAGATATCTTGCTCGACTGCTATCTTGCGATATTGAGTGAGCTACTTTATGTGAAGCTGTTCTAGCTTTTTATATCATCTGCCAAATTTTTGCAGATGATTGCGGACGAGAGCGGGCAGGATTGGCTGTTGTGATATTCACTCAATCTCGACAACCCTCATTGCAGCCAAACTGGCTATCGGAACAATGTAGGTGTACGGGCTATTCGCCGGCGATCATCATCTCAGCGATTTTCAGAGTCGGTGAAATCACCGTCGAACGCCATTTGAGGTCGCTGCCAACCATCTCAATTGACTGAAACATCTGTTTGAGGTTGCCCGCGATCGTGATTTCCTGAACTGGAAAGGCAAGCTCACCATTTTCGATCCACATCCCGCCAGCGCCGCGGGAATAGTCGCCGGTCACACCGTTAACGCCGAAGCCGATTAACTCAGTAACGTAGAGTCCGCGCTCGACCGAACCAATTATCTCTTCCGGTGAATAAGATCCCGCCTCAAGGTAGAGATTGGTTGGGCTCACACTCGGCGAGTCGCCGACCGAACGCGCGGCGTTGCCCGTCGGAGCCAGCTTGAGCTTGCGCGCAGAATAGCTGTCGAGCAGGTAGGTTTTGAGCACGCCCTTCTCGACGAGGCTCTTGCGATTAGTCAATAGACCTTCGCCGTCAAAAGGCTTCGAGCCCATCCCTGCCTTGATCGTACCGTCGTCACGGATCGTAACAGTTGGCGGGGCGATTGTTTCGCCTAATTTATCGACCAGGAACGAAGCGCCCTTATAGAGAGACGGACCTGAGGCTGCACCAGCGAGCGAGCGGAGTAGGCTCGCCGCCATATCGGGGTCGAACACGACAGGCGCGCGCGTCGTCTTGATTTTGCGCGAGCCAAGCCGCCGGAGAGCCCGCTTCGCAGCCATCAGGCCGACTGCCTCAGGGTCCTCCAGCCGCCCAAAATGGCGATTGGCGGTATACCAGTACCCCTGCTGCATCACGCCACCGTCTGCTTGCGCGATCGGCGCAACACCGAGGTTAAAGGAGGTTCCGGTATATTCGCCGAGGAAGCCGTGGCTATTGCCGAAAATAATATGGTAGCGCCCCGAATCGAACTCTGCGCCTTCCGAGTTGCGGATCCGTGGGTCGGCCTTGAGCGCAGCCTGCTCGGCTTTGCGCGCCAATTCCAGCGCGCGATCGGCGTCAAGTATTCCTTGCGCCGGATCGTCAAGATCGAGTTCCGGAATCGCGCCAGGATGCAGTTGAGCCTCCGGCAGCCCGGACCACGGATCAGCAGCCGTCAGCTTCGCCAGCTCAACTGTGTGAGCGATAAATGGCTCCAGTTCGGACCGCTCCAATTCAGCGGTCGAAGCATTTGCGGAAGATTGCCCGACGAAAATACGGATTCCCAGCCGGCGCTCACGGGAGCTCTTAAGCTTTTCGACCTCGCCGAGCCGAACGCCAGCCGCCAGCGATTCGGCGCTAACGCATAGCACCTCGGCAGCGGTCGCTCCGTTCCGTTTCGCGTGATCGAGCGCCCATTCAACCAACCCAGCATCGATTTCTGCCATCACCAGCCCCTTTACGCGCGCGTCCCACCAACCGTGATGCCGTCGATCTTAATCGTTGGCAGTCCCACTCCTACTGGTACGGATTGGCCGTCTTTGCCGCAGGTGCCGATACCGGAATCGAGTTCGAGGTCGTTCGCCACCATCGAAACGCGCATGAGAACGTCGGGGCCATTGCCGATAAGCGTGGCACCTTTAACCGGAGCCGTCAGTTTGCCGTCCTCAATCAGGTAAGCCTCACTCGCTGAGAAAACGAACTTACCGTTGGTGATATCGACTTGCCCACCGCCGAAGCTGACCGCGTACAGGCCGTGCCTAACTGATTTGATCACATCCTCGGGAGTCGCCTCGCCGGGTAGCATGAACGTGTTAGTCATCCGCGGCATCGGAACGTGTGCGAAACTTTCGCGGCGGCCATTGCCGGTCGGGTCCATCTTCATCAACCGTGCGTTCAGGCGATCTTGCAGGTACCCTCGCAGGATGCCCTTCTCGATCAGCGTCGTGCGAGACGTGGGGGTGCCCTCATCATCGACGTTGAGACTGCCGCGCCGATTCGCGATTGTGCCGTCATCCACGACCGTGCACAGTTCACTCGCTACGCGCTGGCCGATACGTCCGGAGAAAGCCGAAACGCCTTTGCGATTGAAGTCACCCTCGAGGCCGTGGCCAATCGCCTCATGCAAAAGGATACCTGGCCAGCCCGGGCCTAGCACGACAACCATCTGACCGGCTGGAGCATCGACTGCATCAAGGTTGATGATCGCCTGACGCGCGGCGCGCTCGGTGTAATCTTTCCACCGCTCGCCCTCGAAGAAATATTTCCATTCGACGCGCCCACCCCCGCCGTAAGTGCCGACCTGGCGGCTCTTGCCGTCCTCGGCAATCACCGTCACGTTGAGACGGCATAGCGGTTGAACGTCGGCGGCCACGCGGCCCTCGCTGTTCACCACCATCACAATTTTGCGTTCAGCCGAAAACGACGCCATGACATTACGCACGCGCGGATCAAAAGCGCGTGCGGTTTCGTCAATCTGGCGAAGCAGACGCGCACGTTCCTCGAGCGGGACTTCCAACGCGGTACTCTCTAATTCGTAGAGCTGATGCCGCCGCACCTGCTCTCCTACCGCGATTGGCGCCACCGGTGTGCCCCGGTTGTCCGCCACCGCCCGTGCTGCATGAGCCGCAATTCGCATGCGATCGACGGTCACCTCGTCCGAATAGGCATATCCGGTGCGATCTTCGGCGCATACCCGCACACCCACACCGTGCGAGATGCTCTTGCTGGTATGGTTTACGATCGACTCTTCCAGACCGAGGCCTTCAGCGTTGCGATACTCAAAATACAGGTCGGCGTAATCGGCCTCACGTTCAAGCGCACTACCGAGAATCTGCTCGAGGGCACCGCCATTCATGCCGAAACGGTTCAAAAAGAATTTTTCAGGCTGGACCAGATCATTCGCCATAGGCTGTTCCCATCCTCGGGCACGATTGTATCAGATGGCGCCAGTAGTCAGAACTGATTGGTCCGAAAAGCCGCGATTCAGCTCTTCGCCAACGTCGAATTTACAGAGTCAGGCGGAAGGAAAACCGGCCGAAGTGGCCGGTTTTTCTGACATGTGCTCTATCGCAACGACAATCTAATCGTCAGATTGATTGGCGTCACTCCGCGCCATTAGGCAGAGGCCGCCGCCCGTCGTTCACCACGCTCGCCGGTTGGCTGATCGCGGCGCGCAGCGCGTTTCTTGCGCGGTTTCTTGGTATCGAATGCTTCAGAAGTACCTGTAAACTCAATAACGGAAATCGGCGCGGCATCGCCGCGCCGTACGCCAAACTTCACAACACGAGTGTACCCGCCTGGCCGATCCTTGAAACGCGGAGCAATTTCGTCAAAAAGCTTTTTAACCGCATCCCGCGACTGCATGAAAGCAAACGCCAACCGCCGCGCAGAAAGGTCTCCGCGTTTGCCCAACGTTACCATCCGGTCCGCATAGCGGCGCAGTTCCTTCGCCTTGGCGTCGGTAGTTTTGATCCGCTCATGCTGAATCAGGCTCAGGACAAGATTACGAAAAAGGGCCTTTCGATGAGCCGAGGTACGGCCAAGCTTTCGGCCTCGATTCAGATGACGCATTGCTAGTTACTCCATTTCGCAGCGCGGCGTTAAGCCGATTCTCGCCGCTCCTGCTCTTCCCACATGCGATCGAGTTCACCACGTGACGGCAGGTTTTCCAGCCGCATCCCGAGCGAAAGACCCATGTCCGTCAAGACTTCCTTAATTTCATTGAGAGACTTGCGGCCGAAGTTCTTGATTTTCAGCATATCCTGCTCGGTCCGCTGCACCAGTTCCCCGATGTACTTAATGTCGGCATTCTGTAGGCCGTTGAAGGCGCGCACCGAGATCGGTAACCCTTCTACCGGCCGATAGAGATATTCGTTGAAGGCCGGACGCGGCTCAGCCCGTTCGCCGCTAATCGGAACTTCGGCTTCCTCTTCGACTCCAGCAAAGATTGACATCTGGTCACGCATCACACGCGCCGCGTAGGTCAGGGCGTCGCGCGGGGAAATAGAGCCGTCCGTCCACAGTTCAATCGTCAGCCGATCGTAGTCGGTGCGCTGACCGACACGAGCGTTGGTCACGACAAAGTTGACCTTCTTTATGGGTGCGAAGATCGCGTCGAGCCGAATCGTGCCAATCGGCTCACCTTCCTCTGTGCGCTCACCCGGAACGTACCCGCGCCCACGCTTGATCACCAGTTCCATATCGAGGTCGGCGCCTTTGTCGAGCGTGGCGATATGCTGATCTGGAGTCAGGATCTCGAGGCTGGGGCCACCGGTAATATCGCGCGCGGCGACAACGGCCTCACCCTTGGCCTTGAGGGTCGCCGTGATTTGATCGCCCTCGTGCAGCTTGAGCCGCACTTCCTTGAGATTGAGCACGATATCGGTGACGTCTTCCTTCACGCCAGGAATCGTCGAGAATTCGTGTAAGACTCCGTTGATCCGCACCGCTACAATTGCGTAGCCGGGCAGCGAGGAGAGAAGAATTCGACGCAAGGCATTGCCGACCGTGATTCCATAACCCCGCTCGAGCGGTTCGGCGAAAAACCTCCCGTACAGGGGGGTCAACTCCTTTTCGTCGAACTCAACTGCTTTGGGTTTGATCAGGTCACGCCAGTCATTCTGCATAGGCTTTTTTCTTTAACCGCGAAATTTCATCTCCGCCGAATTTTTTGGGCGGGAAGCGAGCCTTTAGCGCGAGTAATGCTCAACGATCAGCTTCTCGCTAATCGGCATCGTCAGGTCCGATCGCACCGGCAGCGCTTTCAATGCGCCACGGAATTGTTCGCGTTCGAGCGAAATCCAAGGTGGAACGCCGCGCCGCTGTGCAAGTTCAATCGCCTCAGTTACAACCTTTTTCTGGCGGCTCTTCTCCGTGATGCTCACGACCTGGTTGACGTTCAGCAGGTATGAGGGAATGGTCACTGCGCGACCATCCACCTCGATATGCCCGTGAAGCACCAGTTGCCGTGCCTGGGAAAGCGAACTAGCAAAACCAAGCCGGTAGACCATATTGTCCAGACGGCGTTCGAGCAGAACGAGCAGGTTTTCGCCCGTGACACCGGGCATCCGCTCCGCCATTTCGAAATATTGAGCGAATTGTTTTTCGAGCAGACGATATATACGTTTGACCTTCTGCTTTTCGCGCAGCCGAATCGCGAACTCAGAAAAGCGCGTCCGAGCTTGACCATGTGCGCCAGGCGGGTAATTGCGCCGTTCTATCGCGCACTTGTCAGTATAGCACCGCTCGCCCTTCAAAAAGAGCTTCATGCCTTCGCGCCGGCAGAGCCGACAGACCGGTCCGAGATTTCTTGCCACCGTGATCCTCTGATTACGCCTGAATCTGTCCTAACCGCGTTTCACTCAGACCCGCCGCCGCTTCGGAGGACGGCATCCGTTATGCGGAATCGGCGTAACATCTTTGATTGAAATCACTCCGAGACCAGCCGCCTGCAACGCGCGAACGGCTGATTCGCGTCCACCACCAGGACCCTTAACGTAGACGATTACCGCACGCATGCCGAAGTCGGCACTTTTTCGGGCCGCCGCCTCCGCAGCCATCTGCGCAGCGAACGGCGTACCTTTGCGCGATCCCTTAAAGCCGACGGAACCCGCACTCGACCATGACACCACCAGTCCTTGCGGGTCGGTAATCGTCACGATTGTGTTGTTAAACGTCGCGTGAACGTGCGCAATTCCTTCCGGTACCGAGCGCCGGGTCCGGCGACGCCGCGGCGCGGCTGCAGGTGCGCCCGCAGCAGGGGTCGCAGTTCCGGTCGCAGGAGCTGCCGGGGCTTTTGCTTCTTTGGTCTCGTCTGCCATCAGCCTCTAAAACTCTCTCACTTGCCGCATCCATGATGCGCCAGTTGTTGCCTAATCGGTTACCCTTTAGGCGGCGCGGCCTTCTTGCCTGCGACGATCTTGCGCGGACCTTTCCGTGTGCGCGCATTCGTATGCGTCCGTTGTCCGCGTACCGGCAACCCGCGTCGATGGCGCAGGCCGCGATAGCATCCTAAGTCCATCAATCGCTTGATAGACTGTTGGATTTCACGCCGGAGGTCACCCTCGACCTTGTATTCCTGATCAAGTGTTTGACGGATTCGCACTTGCTCGTCGGCCGTCAGATCGTCGCTGTTGCGGCCCGCATCGATGTTCGCTTTGGCCAGAATTTGCAGCGCCGTCGCATGTCCGATTCCATAGATGTATGTGAGGGCAATCTCCATGCGCTTGTTGCGCGGCAATTCCACTCCGGCTACACGTGCCATCGCATCTTCCTCCGCCTATCCTTGGCGCTGCTTATGGCGGCTATTCGAGCACAAAACGCGAACGACGCCTTGACGACGTATCACTTTGCAGTTCTTGCAAATCTTTTTAACTGACGCACGAACTTTCATAGCTACTCCCGACGGACCGTCAGCGCATCCGGTAAGTAATCCGGCCGCGACTGAGATCATACGGAGACAATTCCACCGTTACCTTGTCGCCGGGCAAAATCTTGATGTAATGCATGCGCATCTTGCCCGATATGTGAGCCAGCACTCGATGGCCATTCTCAAGCGACACTCGGAACATCGCATTGGGAAGCGCTTCGAGCACGGTCCCACTCACTTCGATCGCATCACCCTTGGACATTGCCCAACTCGCTCAGAATTTCTGGGCCCGACGCCGTAATCGCGATAGAATGTTCGAAATGGGCAGACAGTTTACCGTCTGCGGTCACCGCCGTCCAGCCGTCATCAAGAATCTCCAACTCTGGCGTACCCTCATTAACCATCGGCTCGATGGCTAGAACCATACCTTCCTGCAAACGAGGATTAGGCATCCCACGCCGGAAATAATTCGGCACTTGCGGATCTTCATGCAAGCGGCGCCCGATGCCGTGCCCGGCGAAATCAGTCACGACCGAGAATCCTGCCGCCTCGGCAGTGCGTTGCACTGCCGAGGCGATATCGCTGATCCGATTACCGGCTCGCGCCTGGGCGATACCGTCGTACAACGCCTGACGCGTCGCCTCCATTAGTCGATGCGCACCTTCGGACACCTTGCCAATCGCGAGCGTACGAGCCGCATCACCGTAAAAGCCATGATAAACCACGCCAAAGTCAAGCCCGACGATATCTCCCACCTTTAGCTTGCGCCCCGCCCTCGGAATTCCGTGAACGATTTCGCTATTGATAGACACGCACAAGCTGTGGCGATACTCGACATCGTGAGGTTTGTAGCCTTTGAAAGCTGGTCGCGCTCCTTTTTTCAACGTCAATTCTTCCGCCAAGCGATCGAGTTCCAAAGTCGATACACCAGGCACAGCCGCCGCCGTTAGTTCCTCCAGAACTTCGGCAACGATCCGGCTCGCCGTCCGCATTACAGCGATCTCTTCGGCGTTCTTTAACGTAATCACTGGTTGAACTTCAGGCGCCGCTGGCGGTACCATTCACGCCAAGCGAATTTAGGATTCGCTTTTCGATCTCTTCTGGGCGGCCGATCCCATCGATTTTCGCGAGAATCTTTTGCTTATCGTAGTAGTCCAACAGGGGCCGGGTCGAAGCGGCATAGACTTCAAGCCGCATTTTCACCGTATCCTCGGCGTCATCGTCACGTTGATAAAGTTCGCCCTGGCAGCTGTTGCAGATTCCCATGTTGAGCGGCGGGTCGTAGATCAGATGATACATCGCCCCACAGTTACGGCAGGTCCGACGGCCCGAAATACGTTTGACCACTTCCTCGTCGGGCAAGATCAGCGCAACTACTTTGTCCAATTGCTCATTCCGAGCTTCGAGCATCTTGGCCAAGGTCTCAGCTTGCTGCACCGAGCGCGGGAAGCCGTCGAGAAGAAAACCGCTCTTCGCGTCGGCCTGATCTAGCCGCTCTGCTATCAGCTTGAGCACCAGTTCGTCGGGTACCAAAGCACCCTTGTCCATGTAGCCCTTAGCTTCCAGTCCGAGGCCAGTCTTGTTGCGGACGGCGGCGCGTAGCAGATCACCGCTGGCGATTTGCGGCGCATGCAAACGCGACTCGAGTACACGCGCCTGCGTGCCTTTGCCTGCCCCAGGCGGACCCAGTAGTACCAGTCGCACGAGCTAACCTCCCCGCCTCGACTTGATGCGCCCTTTGCGCATGAAACCCTCATAGTTTCTTGTTAATAGATGGGTCTCTATTTGAGCGACGGTATCCAGTGCCACTCCGACCACGATCAGCAATGCGGTACCACCAAAATAAAAAGGAACATTGAAACGCTGGATCAAAAT
>DATKPK010000176.1:0-8368 GCA_035524095.1 Binataceae bacterium (SeqCode)
GGCAGGCCGAAGGCGGGACCCGTGTGGCCGAGATCTGCCGCGAGCATGGCGTCAGCGAGGCCACATTTTACGTATGGAAAAAGAAGTTCAGCGGCCTGGCGCTGAATGAATTGCGCGAGCTGCGGCAGCTGCGCGAGGAGAACGCCAAGCTCAAGCGGCATCGCTTGGGTGAAGCTTTGCTCGGTTTCGTGAAACGTTCACTTGCAGAGGGAACTCTCACGCATACGAAAGCCGCACAAGTATTAGGCGTTAAACCGCGAAACGTCGATCCTCTCCTCAGCGCCGCTCCTGGCCAGAATGGCCACTGATGCTTTATCTGCTCGACGCGAATGTCCTCATCACCGCTAATAGT
The DNA here is from genome assembly GCA_035524095.1 of Binataceae bacterium (SeqCode). Lineage (GTDB taxonomy): Bacteria > Desulfobacterota > Binatia > Binatales > Binataceae > DATJUF01. Next base: position 353 of record DATKPK010000176.1, read on the forward strand.
CTGTACTATCCGATAGACCAGGTTCCCGAATTCTGGAGCTGGCTACAACATAAAGCTACTTCCGGGCACGTAAAGGTTCCCTTTGAAATACTGGAAGAGGTCCTTGCCGGCAGACCTGATGAGCCCTTAATCGATTGGCTTTCAGTGGACGAAAGTCGCATCGCGCTCGAATTGGACGAGGCTGCCGGTGCAAATCTAGTACAGCGAGTAGTAACGATCGGCTACGCAAATGATCCCACCGACGACGAAATACAAGAATTAGGCCGCGATCCATTTTTGATCGCGTATGCGCTTTCCGACTCAGCGGATAGATGCGTTGTGACAACGGAAGTTTCGAAGCCTTCTAGACGAAGACAGAACCGCAAGATACCTGATGTCTGCGACTCACTCGGGGTAAGGTGCTGCGGACCATTTGAACTTAACCGAGAACTAGGTGAACCTGTGACGAACACCATGGCCTCGGCAGGCCGCTGCACACACCGAAATGCGGTCGGAGGCGTGGATCGACGACTGCTGCGCGAGTGGCTGGATGTGCTCACTCCAGCCAAAGCCGCCAAGCATAAACTTGGATTTGCGTTTTCTAAGTAAACTGCCAAGTTGTAAAAATCGAGGAGCCCTGATGGATTTCGGAGGGGGTGGTATGCAGGAGGGCGGGCGAGCAGAAAGCAAAATTGGCCCGACCGGCAACACTAGAGAAACACCGAGGACCAAAAACATCTAACCTAGTGCTAGAAAATATGATTCACAGTTCCTTGTTGAACTCGTCGAGCGATTAGCTGTCCGCAGTCGGCGTCGCCAGGAGCGACGATCAGCAAGGCCAGAGATTCCAATCAGGCGATAACCCTCGCGCACCGATTTTTCGATGTTCCTCCTTTCCTCCGGGGCTGGGTCTCTCCTAGAACCCGCGTGGTGACCCGATCTGCGGCGTGTGCACTGGCTTGGCCATGCCGTAGAACACGACGACACCCTGTCCGCCGCATCGGGTCGAAAGCCCCTCTGCGGGCGCGCCGATACAGCTGTCGATGTCCTGCCAGTTGTTGGTGACCCAAACGTTTCCGGCCGGGTCTACGTCGATGTCTACTTCCATCTGCAGGCCGCCTCCGACGTAACCGAAAGGAGGTGAGATCGGATCGCCAGTCTTAAAGCCGGGCGGGCAGTTCTCAGTTCTAACGCCGCACAAGTGTGCGATCTGGCCGGATGTTCCCGCGAAGTTGGAAACCCAGACGTTATCGTCGCCGTCGACGGCGACGGCCCATGGCCCCGGCAGGCTGCGGCCAATAAACGGAGAACCTGGATACGGAGAGCCATCCGGCCGCAGCAGGATCATGCTGCCGCCTGCGCGCCCGCCCTTCTGTTCCGACATGGTCTTTGTCAAGTAGTCGGAGGCCTTCGTCACACCGTGGAGCTTCAGGCGTAAACCCATATCCATTAGATGCATCATGCCCACCAGGCTGTTGCCAAAACGGGCGGTGACCCAGACATTGCCCTGGCTATCGATGGCTAGACCGCTGGTGCTGAAGCCGCTTTTGAAGTTCTCGGTCTTAGTCGGATCAGATGCAGGGAAGCGGGTGACGTGATTGATTCCGCTGTTGGAGACCCAGATGCGATCCTGCTTATCAATGGCCAGGTGGAATGGCGCCAGGAACGACTTGCAAGGCTCGGCATCATCGCCTTCGCAGACAATCCGTCCCTTGGTCAAATCGCCCTTTGGGAAGTAGACGAGTTGCCTTTTCTCGATCCCCAGGACCCAGACATCGCCGCTTGGCGCGATCATGACGCCCTGCATTAGTCCCAACCGGCCACCGAACGTGATGCCGTCGGGGGGAGTCAGGGGCTTGCCGTTCTTGTCGAACACAACGATTGCTTTGCTGCCGTAAGTTGAGAACCAAGCGTTATCCTTTGCGTCGACGGCGGCGCCAAAGGTGCCGCCTTCCATCCCACCGCCGCTGAAGCCATCGGTGATCGGAGAAAGTGCCTGCCCATCGGGGGCGAACTTAGTAGCATGTCCCTCCCACAGCGAGTCCTGACCCTGCCAGCCAACCGAGAAATTGTCGCCGACCCAGAAGTTACCTTCGCTGTCGAATCCTGCTTTGCCGCCCGCGCGGTACCCGCCGCCGTCGAACTTTAGTGGCAGCACCCATGCGCTCGGCTGCCAATTGAGGTACGGCATATAGGGGACGGGACGCAGGTTCTTGCCCTGCGGAATCGGATAGAAGGCCTTGAGCAGGGCGAAGACGCGCTCAGGGTGGTACCACGGATAGCGCGCGATAGATTGGGCTGCCGCCAGAGTGTCACTCGGGGCGCTGCCCGTAAGCCCGGTGGCGGCTGAGAACAGCTTGTCGCAAGCATCGGCTGTCACCTTCGTGACGCAACCCGCGAGCGCATCGGCCAGCGTCGCGAAATTCGCGATCGTTGGCGTCTGGGGCCCGTTGAGAGGATCCTGAATTGTTGACCCCCAGCCGCCCGTTTCAAGATCGACAAAGTTGGGCACGTTGCCCGCAGCGATACGCAGTCCAAGCGCGTTACCCTTGAGCACGGCGCCGTCGAGGAACTGCGTGTTGGTCCATACCGACGCCACGGTCGTAAACTCATTAATGACTACGCGTGCAGGTAGCTTGCTGCCGACGACCGTCAGGAGCGCGATCGCCGGATTGTTGCCCCCCGCCTCGTTGGCGACCGGTACGCCACCCGTAGCGACCAGGTACATGCTGCTGTCAGGCGATCCGTCGGCGCTCAGAACGAACCGACCGTCGTCGCCGGTTTGAGTTTGAGCCAACTGCTTGGGCGCGTCCTCACTTGCAGACCATAGTGTCACGGTCGACTTGGCAATCGGAGTGCCTCCGCCAAGCACCTGACCTTCAACGCTGTCGGCGCACGCGGGGGCGGCCAGTAAGAGCATGCATACGGCGAGTGCGGCAATATGGGACCAACCTATCATTGCAAGATTGCTAGGAATCATTTTAGGTCTCATCTTTCGTTCGCCTAGGTGACAGTTACTGCGAGCGGTCAATTGGCAGCCCTACTTTTAACTTACTGTAGCCTCGTAGATCGGACGAATAAGCATTGCGCGTCATCCCGACAAAGCATGGAGAGAGTTCAACGAGATTTTCCTTTTCAAACCCTGATTCAGACTCGCACTAGAACCATTCAGCTCGCAACGCGATGTTCAAGTGAGGTTTTGCGTCCAAAGAGGCTCCACGTCCGCGCAACGGACCAGTTCTGCCTCGCGCTGACATGAAATACACTGTCGCTTCTCCGACCGAATCTCATACACTACGGAACACGCGTCACCCAAACTACGAGGCCCTGTTGAGGCGGCGGCTTGCGCGCGGGAGTCGTGCCAAAGGCGCTTCCACTGGCGCGGTGTCAGCTCCTGGACCAGCCGCGCCGGATGCGTCGAGACGCGCTCGATCACATCGCGCAGATACACCAACGGGTTGATCTGCAGGTGCTTGCAAGTCTGGACCAGCGAGCACAGCAGGGCGGTGCGATGCGCCGCCGCTTCGCTCCCCGCGAACGACCAGTTCTTGCGCCCCAGCACGATCGGTCGTAGCGCCTGCTCCGCCCCGTTGTTGTCGATCTTGAGCCGTCCGTCTTCGACGTAACGCGTCAGGGCGATCCAGTTACGCAGCGCGTAGCCAATGGCCGCAGCGAGCGGGCTCTTGGGTAACGCCGCCCCCTGCTGCTCTTTTAGGTACGCTTGCAGTTTCTCCAGCATCGGCCGCGCCTGCTCCTGCCGCACACGCTGTCGTGCCGGCGCGTCAAGTTGTCGGTCGCTGGCCGCCCGCTCAATCCTGTAGAGCTGTCCGATCAGCGCCAACGCCTGCGCGCAGGCCACTGCCGCGCTTGGCAGCGCTTCCTTGAAATACCTCCGCGCATGCGCCCAGCATCCGACTTCGATGATCCCGGGATATTGCCTAAACACGTCGTCGTAAGCGGGTGCCGCGTCCACCTGGAGATACCCACGGTAACCGGCCAGCATCTTTAGCGGCCCGTCCCGATTGCGCGACCAGGTGAAGTCGTACACCACCTCGCCAAGCTCACCCCGATGCACCCACAGATGCCCGGTCCGAATCTCTGGCGCTCGACTCGGATCCTGCACATCCAGGGTCGTGTCGTCGCATTGAATCCAGGGCGATCGGCATACCTGCTCGCGGTGCATGACGCGCACAATGGGTTCGAGCAAGACTGCCACCGCACCGTTCCGCTCCGAGAGCGTGCGCCGGGTGATGGTCACGGAAGAAAAGCTGATGTTTGCCGACCTCGCGCACGTGTTGGTCGACGACTATGAAGCAAACCGGAAGCGGTCGGTAGATTCGGTGAGGCTTTCGCTACAGCATTTGAGCGAATACTTTGGTGACACCCGCCTACTCGACATCTCAGGGGACAGAGTCACGTCCTATGTGGTAGATCGCCAGCGCCAGGGTGCGGCGAACGCCTCCATCAACCGCGAACTCGCAGCATTGGCACGCGGCTTTACACTGATGATGCGCGCCGGACGCCTATCATCGCGGCCGCACATCGCACAGCTCCGCGAAGATAATGCGCGGCAGGGCTTCGTCGACCCGGCCGACTTCGACCGGCTGCGGCGTGCCCTCCCCGCCTATTTGCAAGACCCTATCCATTTCCTCTACTTGAGCGCGTGGCGGGTGGGCGAGATGCGGTCGCTGCAATGGGGCCAGGTTGCCGGTGACGACTCCGAGATCCGGCTTCTACCAGAACAGTCCAAGAACCGCCGAGCACGGGTTATCCCGATGACAGGTGAATTAAAGGCGATCGTCTCACGGGCGAGGGATCAGCGGCGTCTCGATTGCCCTCACGTGTTCCATATTGCGGGTAAGCAGATCGGCGAATTTAAGAAAACTTGGCGGTCGGCCTGCCGAGCAGCTGGATTGAATAAGGTGCTCGTCCACGACCTCCGCCGTAGTGGGGTTCGTAACATGATCCGTGCCGGCATCAGCGAGCATACCGCCATGATGATCAGCGGCCATCAGACGGCCTCGACGTTCCGCCGCTATATAACATCATTAGCACCGAGGATATGACCCTCGCCTTCGAGAAGCTCGGGCACTATATCGACGAGGCGCCTAAATCGAAGGTTGCAGTTCTGACCCAGTTTGGTCACAAAGAGTCACCAACTGAGTCATCTATTCCCGATGAAGTATTCGATTTTACTGAGGAATTTGGTGGAGCTGACGCGGGTCGAACGCGCGACCTCCTGAATGCCATTCAGGCGCTCTCCCAACTGAGCTACAGCCCCACCGTTCGGGAGGAGTTCCAGCTAACCAGTGGAACTCTGCAAAGTCAACCTGGCCTATTCGCCAGCCCGGTGCGAAAAAGCCGTCAGATGATCGCGACCGACCTACTTTGCACTCTGGCGTAATTCGATGACGTTGCCGTCCGGATCCTGGACCCAAAGCTGCTGACCGACCATCCGCTTCGCCTCCGGGGGAAGCTTCGCGAGCATCTGTTCGCCGTCGAGATATTTGATCCCCATCTCGTTGAGCGCAGCCTTAGTCGCCTCAAAGCTTTCTACCTCGACCGCGATATGTGGCCCAGTCGGGTCGATACCTTCGTGACGTTCGCCTCCAATCAGATGGATCGCGTTTTCGCCGATGCCGTACCATTCACCCGGAATATTGATTTTGGGCCGCGGAATCTTCTTAAGCCCGATCACCTTTTCGTAGAACTCTCGCGACTTGTCGACATCCTTAACGTTGATCGCGACATGATTGATAGTTGTGACCTTCACCATAACAGTTCTCCTCGTCCTCACCGCATTTGGATTGCCGACTCTAGTTCACTCAATGGCTCATTCCATGAACTCTTATGCGATTCGTCCCATGTTCTAGTACGCTCGGCGGTCGAACGGCAACCTAATCGCTTCACGCAGGCGGTCGAATTTTCGGGGTGAGGAGATAACCCTAATCGAACCATTTACAATCAACGATTGGTCCACTAGGACTCGCGGCTCAATCCCTTTCGAGCATGATGATAGCGGCGGCAGCCATCCCCTCTCCCCGTCCCAAGGCCCCCAATCCTTCTGGATTCGATGCCTTAAGGTTAAGGCTTGTTGGCTCTACGCTCATTGTTTCTGAGAACCGCTCAACCATAGCCATCAAGTGAGGTGCGAGCTTCGGTCGTTGCGCGAAAATCGTAATGTCGGCGTTGCCCAGCCGCCACTTCAGGGCTCGCGCCCGACCCCATATAATGGCGAGCAATTTCAAACTATTAGCGTCCTTATATTGTGGATCGCTATCCGGAAATTGTCGTCCAAGATCGCCCTGGCCGAGCGCACCGAGAATCGCGTTGGCTAGGGCGTGAGCCGCAACGTCCGCATCGGAATGGCCACGCAAGCCGTGGCTGTGAGCAATCTCCACGCCTCCCAGCACCAGCCGCCGTCCCTGTTCCAACGGGTGGAAATCGAAGCCTTGACCGACGCGGAATTCCATCAGAGCACTGGCCGAGTTACAGCCATGAATGACGTTGACTTTACCCCCCTGCCCGTCCAACCTTTTGGTTGGGCCGCGGAGGATTCACAAAGATGGTCGAGTTCCGGAAAAGCCCCAAATTCTGGGTTGGCGCGATTATCATTCTGTGGCTGGCGTACCTCATCTATGCAAACTCCCAACCGGCGCCCGTCGAGATTCATCTGGTCCCCTGGTTCGTTACAGTGCAGTTGAAGCTCTCCGCAATTATCATTGGCGGCGGCTTGGTAGGCACTTTGATAACGCTGGCGATTCAATATTTATGGCGCCGCAGAGGCTCCTCGAAAAATGCCTCCGTGTCGAATCCAGCTCCGCCATTGAGCAGCAGTACCGTCGCATGATCACCCTCCAACAACTCGCTACGCGCTGCCGGCCCGATCAATAGTCCATCCGCGCGCGACAATGAGCTAAGTACGCCTGAGCTTTGGTTCCCCGTCGGTGCCGCGAAAAGCGCTGCGCCACGGCGTTCCAATTTTACCCGCACAAACTCGGTCAGATTGTTGGCTAGACGGATTTTAGCTGCGCATCGCACTTCAATGTGCGGCAATCCTAGATCTTCGAATCCAGCCATCTTAAGCAATGCAGGCCGAACATAGAGGTAATAGCAGACTAACGTCGAGACTGGATTACCCGGCAGACCGAAGACCGGTCGGCCACCGATCGTGCCAAATTTGAGCGGACGCCCTGGCTTCTGGGCAACGCCATGAAAGTGCTGCCGCATCCCGAGCTTATCCATTACCCCCTTTACATGATCGAATTGTCCGACCGAAACGCCGCCTGTCGATAGTACCAGATCGAAGGCCAGGGCTTCGCTCAGCCGTTCGCGCACCTCTTCAATCGTGTCGCGCGCGACCTTGAGGATTGTTGGTTCGCCGCCTGCCTCAACGATTCCACTTGCCAGAGCGTAAGCGCTTGAATTCACCACTTGCGCGCCAAGCGGTACCCGATCAACGTCAACCAACTCGTCTCCAGTCGCGACGATTGCGACGCGTGGGCGGCGGTAAAGATCGATCATCGCGCGGTTAAGCGAAGCCAACGTTCCTATATCTGAAGGCGTCAGACGTTTGCCAGCAGCCATCACCAGTTCGCCGGCATGCAAATCCTCGCCGTGGGGCCGCACAAATGCTCCCGGTTCGGCCGACGTTAGAATTTCGACCCAGTCACCTTCGCTGCGCGTTCGCTCGACCTGCACGATCGCGTCGGCGCCGTCGCTGATCGGTGCACCGGTCATCGTTCGGACGGCGGTACCAGCCGTCAGCGCCGCCCGAGGCATCATGCCAGCCGCCACGGTCCCGAGCACTCTGAGGCGCACTGGATGGCTCTCGCTCGCCGCAGCGATATCTGCCGCCCGCACCGCATAACCGTCCATCGCTGAATTATCGAAGCCGGGAATATCGCGCGGCGAGCGGATCTCTTCGGCAAGGACCCGACCTAGCGAAAGCAGGATCGGGACGCGCTCGATACCGAGCCGTGATACGTTTTGGAGGACAATCTGAAGCGCCTGGTCTGCACTAGTCATCGCAGCCCC
>DATKPK010000177.1:0-12854 GCA_035524095.1 Binataceae bacterium (SeqCode)
GTAAGACAGTCAATGTCTGGCTATAGAAGGAGTTGACTTGATTGTTGGGGTTGTTGCCGTCAAACGTGACGCCCCCGCTGCTGAAAGACGGCACAGCCTCTTGGACCAGAGTGGTACCATTGGGCGAATACCAGAAATTAATGAAGGCGTTGCCGTCAACGTCGCCCATCATGAAATATGCGACTCCAGACTTGTTGGTTCCCGTTGGCTGGCCGATCGCGATGCTTGAGCGGCTGCTACCCGGAATAAAGGACGTGAACGTCCCACCTTCGTTGGTTGATTTAAATATGCCACCGGAATTGGTGGAGTTACCCTCCAAGCCATCAACCGCGACATACAGGTTATGCGAGCCGCTGGCGTTAACGGCAGGATCGATCTCGACGTCATCTACTGGACAGGGGTACGCAGTGCTCAAGATATAGCAGTCGCCCAGTGCCGTCGGCGCATATTGCGTCCAAGAGGCCCCGTCGTCTGACGATTCCCATAAGCCCGCCTGCGTGGCATCGCTCTCGACGATACTTGCATCAGCGCGGCTGGCGCTGGAACCCCAGGTGGCACCGACGAAAATAATACCGTTCGCCGGATCCAATGCGATTTTAGAGACGGCTACCGCGCCGTTGGCGAACGACGCCGGCATAATCTGAGACCAGGTGTTGCCGAGGTCGCCCGAACGGAAGACTCCCGCGCCATAATAATCATCGAGGTTCCCATTGGGATTGCCCGTCCCGACGTACACTGTGCTCGGCGTGGTCGTGGTGTCGATTGCGATAGCCCCGATCGCTTCGCTGGGCTCACCGTTGAAAATCTGGCTGAAAGTCAAACCACCATCGGCGCTCAGATAAAGTCCACCATTCGCCGATCCGGCAAAAATATAGTCTGTGTTATTCGAGGTCACATCTGCCGGATTCGTGTCGACCGCTACTGAAGTGAATGCTCCCGCTCCGGGGTGTGGAGGACCAAACACGACTCCTGGGGCAAAGTAGGTTAGCAGACTGATCGGATCTGGCCCCAGGAAATCCCATGAGCATAGTGCGGCATCGCTACACGCGGTCGTCGCCAAGGTTGCCGAAGCCAGTTTACGCGCCGATCCGGATGAGTCTTGTTCATTGACCTGAGTGATTGCATCCGTGAACCCGCCGGCGGGCAAGCCGTGAGCAAAGCCTTGTTTGGAGAGCCAGTACGTGCTCTGGGCTTTCAGTTCCTTCGCCGAAAAGGGAATATGCGTGGGACTGGTGGCAAGCGCGGAGCCGCCCGTTTGGGCACTGGCGCCACTATTCCGAAGCCCGATGGCAGGGATTGTTAAAATACAACCAATCACCACTAAAACTAACCATAGCCACCTGGTCGACCCTCGTTCCCGTTTGAAACGCTTAATCACGGAAGCCTCTCTTTCCCTGCTTGGGGAGCGGAATAAACTAAGCCGCCACACGAACGCGCGATAGCAGGGCGATTCTATAATCGCTCCCCTCGTACCGCGCTGGATCGTTACGGCGAATCACGACAATGTTCTTGTAATTCGTCACGGCCACATCGAGCCGCTCAGCTCTTCTTCTTAAATTAGGAAGACAAGCCTGCAAATCACCCAAAGAGCCCGAACGCATCGCCGCCGCATCAACGCGGCGGCGTTTCAGATCTTCTCGCATGTGCTGCGTAACGGAGCCCATCGTGATCAGGAGCGGATCCTCTCGTGAAGCTTGTCCGAGCCGCGCGAATTGGACGGGATAGCAGAATTAGCGCTGGCAAACACCCGCGCCGCGGCTGCCTTGTCGTTCGCGGCCTCCTTCGATGATCGTGCAAGCTCGACATCGATGACGTCGGTGACCACATCTTTGGGGAGTGCGCCACTCAGATAGTAGCCGTTAATCAAGATCGTCGGCGTACCGCTGAAACCCAACGCCTTCCCCTCGTTGATGTTCTGCGTGACCACCGCCGCCTGGACGCCGGAATCCAGGCAACTGGCGAATTTGGTTTGATCAAGCTTCAGATCTGCTGCGGTTTTCTTCAGGCCATCAACCTGCAATTCGTTGACAGTCGTGCTCGCAAACAGTGCGTCGTGGTATGCCCAATACTGGCCTTGCTGGCCGGCGCACAATGCAGCTTCCGCCGCCTTCTCTGCGTATTGATGCATCGGCAAAGGGAAGTCTTTGTAAACGAACCGAATGCGGTCGCCGTATTGCTCTCTGATACTCGCCAAGGTTGGCTCCATCTGATGGCAATAAGGACATTGATAATCGGCGAACTCGACGATAGTTACCGATGCATCGGCAGTACCTACTGAGGGCGAATTGCCGGGCGTTACGTCAAGCCGTGGCGGCAACAGCGCGATCTTTACGCCTGCCGCCTTACGCAGGGACTCGGTGTAATCGTCGAGGCCCTTTTTCTCTTCGAGTTTCCGAACGTGCTCTATGATCTTTGGGCGAGCGTCAGCATAAGGCATCTGGGTCTGCGCCCCGAGATAATAAATCTTGATCGCCTCTTCGCTGGGGTCTTTGATGCGATCGTCAACATGCTTCTTGGTCAACTGATCGACCGTCAGATGCTCGCGGGCGGCTTCCTTTGCCAGAAGTTGATCGTCCACAAATTTCACGGTGGCAGTTCGCTCGGCCATGAACAGGCCGAACTTGGACGAAAGAATTTTCGATTTCGCGCCTAGAATTTCGTCCGGCTGTGCCTGCTCGACTTGGCCTAAAGTAATCTTGCCGCCCCCCACGATGGCTGCCACTTGGGAAGATGCGACATCACTTTGAGCCGACTCGGTATTGGTGTCAGCCTTCACGATGCGAGGGTATAGCCCACTCAACATTACTAAAGCACCAATAAACACACGTGATTGCGCTGTCTTTAACATAGGCACCGTATCTGCCTTCGGTTCTCTCTAAATGACTTTGGGGATTACGCGGAGAGTTTGGGTGTCGCCGCCGGACAGATCCGGCGGCAACAGTTGGTTAGTTAAAGGATAGAACTACTCTTATTGAACCGAAACAGACGGATCCGACCAGTTAGACGGGTCGCAGACGCCGTCGCCGGTGGCACCGATCTCTGAGCCAAGCACGCCCAGCGCATTCTGGATGGTGGCCAGATTGGCCGCATCCGGGTTGCCGTCGTCGGTGAACGGGAGCACGGTCGTGCCCGGCCACCAGATGCCATCGATTTCCGCCACGGTTACCGTGGAGATCCAGGCATTGACCGCAGTGATAGGCGTGATGGCCGCCGCTGGATCGCAAGTGATCCCTTCAGTCGTCGACGCGAAGGGGCTGGTGCCCGTGTTCGGCGTGCCCGAGATGATCTCGATTACTCCAGCCAAGCCGCCATCAAAGGCGCCCGCATAGAACGGGTTCTCAACCAGACTGGACGTGTAGAACGAGTAATCCTTATTCGCGCTCAGACCGACCGCACAAGATTCCTGCAACTCCTGCGTCGTATCGAACACATAGATGAATGCGCAGGCATTCGCACCCGAGACGTTGTCCAGACGAACGGTACCATCGTCACCGCTGCCCCAATAGCCGAGGTCGAAATAGGTCGCCAGAAGCGGTCCCGGACCGGTTCCACCAGTGCTGCTGGAGATCGCGGCCTTCAGCTTCGCGTGAGCCGGCGCAATCGCCGAGCCTGCGGCTACGAGAAGCGCGGCACCGGCGGCCACCCGCGCTGCTCCCCCTAGCAATCCCTTAACGTTGATGCTCATATCCTTCTCTCCTCCTGTTGGCCTTCCTGGGCGGAATTGCACCAGAAAGAACGTTTGAAATATTGCCTCTCGCGAGGCAGAGCGAAACCGGTTTTAGGGCGGACGTTTTTAGCTTTTGCGACGCTAATGCTGCGCTGGCCCGCCTAACATCGCAGTTTAATCTACACACATCTTCGTTTAAGCACAGCAGGTTGTTTGTTAATTTGTAGCGCTATAGGGGCATCGATTTGGCTATTTTTCACCTTACGAGCGCTTTTAACCCAACGGAGTACTTATTCTGCCAACTGCAACACATCTGAACACTAAATTGTTTCATATCGCATCAAGCGTGCTACCAAAACACGACGAGCCACGGCATAGTTAGTTGGCTCTCGCCCACGCCTGGAGGACTACCCCGCGAACGCCCCGAGCGAGTCCGGCGAGACCGCGATTGAGGGTAAACTAATCGCTCCTCAGGCCGCCTCAAGCCAGACTTAAGGCGTAAGCGCCACCGCTGCTGCAATTTACAGAATTTTGGCGCAAAACGCCAAAGGTCGCAGCCTAAATCGAAGGGATACCGAGTTAATTTCAATTAACAGCGATTGACATAAAGAAAAGTCTGACTGAAACTGAAGCGTCTCTGCACAAGCCATTGCCCAACTCTGGAAAGATAAGCATGCGCGCCATCGAACAGCGCATCACTAACGCCGCCGCCTCAGCTAACTCGATCCAGGGGCGCCAATCATCGGTTTCCACTATTGCTCAGCGTCCCCGTCCAGCCATCGCTGCCGACGTGCTCGAACGCCTCCGTTCGCGCATCAGCCACTGGCATTTGCCGGAGAATTTGCTTGAAGAGCTTTTTGGGCGGAACTCTCTACTATCGTATTCGCGAGGCGCGACGATTTTTCCGCAGGGCTCGCCAGCCGAAGTCGTTTTTCTTATCCATAAGGGCCTCGTGAACTTGTATTCCTACCAGCCCGACGGTAGCCGGGTGCTGATCCGTCTGGCCGGCCATGGCGAGCTGATTGGCTATTGCAATACGCTCGACTCCAAGGGGCGTGCCGTTCATATCCTTGAGGCTGTCAGCCGCACAGGATGCCAACTCGGGATGCTCACGCGCGATCAGCTTGGCAACGTCCTGCAAAGCCTCGACTCCAGGACCTTGATCCGGCTGATGGACGTCCTCAACTCGGCGTGGTCCGGTGAAATGCTTCGTTGGGCCACCTGCGTTCTGCGTGATTGCCGCGGTCGTCTGGAGTTAGTCTTCGCGGATCTTGCGCATCGGCTAGGCGCGCACGACGCCCGCGGTATCGTGTTGTTGCCCGAACTCAGTCATCAGGACTTGGCCGAAATGACGGGCTGCTCACGCCCGATGGCTAGCCGCGTCATCGCCGAGATGCTCAAACAGGGTATTCTGGCTCGGCAGGAAGGCCACTATATCGTCCCGGCCGGTTCTGAAATCGAGGCGATGCTTCCGGATTATAACCCGTCGCGCGTCTGAACGGCCTGTCTCGCCAAGGCAGTTCCAGAAAGGCTTACCGCATCGCGGCAAGCCAGCATTCTCTTGCGCGTGAGCGCCACTTGCGCGCATCGTTGAGGGCTGTGAACTAAAACCTTTGGAGGCTTCCTATGAGTGTTGAAGAGAACAAAAAGATCGCAGCGGCTTTCTTTGAAAATCTGAGCAGTGGCAATGGCGCCGCGGTGATGAACGCGTTGGCCGACACGGCGACGTGGTGGGTTGCAGGTAATTTCGCCTTGTCTGGCACCAAGACCAAGCAGCAGTTCGCCGAATTGGTCGGCAGCCTCGGCCCAAAAATCGACGGCCCCCTAACTATCAGGCCCACCGGGGTCACCGCCGAGGGAGAACGCGTCGCGGTCGAAGCTGAATCTCACGCCAAAATGAAAAACGGCAAAATCTACCACAACCAGTACCACTTCTTGCTTGAAATTCGAGACGGGAAGATTCAGTCGGTCAAAGAATATCTCGACACTACGCACGCCGCTGACGTCCTTTGCGGTTAAGACGCAAGCCGCACAAGATCGCCTGATTAAGCTGCCGGAGCGTAACGCGCCGGCAGTCGCATCTGAGGCTTAAGACCGGCGTCCAGCGTAGCGAGATCGAGTTCGGCACTTGGGATTTGCTCTTTCCGGCTCACACGATGGGGAGTTTTCGACAATGAAGGCTTACGTAACGCCTAGCGTTTGCTGTTGCCGCGACCGTTGGGGTGTCTGCGGATAACCAGTGCAAGCCTACCCCGACGGGGTTGCGGCAAAGCAGCCAGGGACGTTGCCGCTAGTACGCGCCCGCGTGGATTTAGTGGGGGCCTACGCAGGATCGAGCCTGGCGCAGTAGCAAGCTTCTGGCGTGCGGCGGCCTCTTTTTTTTCAGACAGCTGATCGGCCTTGAGCATTCCGAAAAATGCTGCGTCGGCGAGCACGACCTTTAGCAATGCAAAGACTACGACACACAGGGTCATCGGCACAGCTTCCGCCCATGAATCCGAGCCGGCGACCACCACTGCCACAGACATAGCGACCGCGGTGAGTGTGAAAGTTCCGACCAGTACGACTAGCGAACGGCGGGATTCCTCGGCTTCGCGCGCCGATTTTGCCTTCGGCTTTGATGCCACCGCGCGGCGGCGAGCTAATTGTACGACCGAGCCCATCGGATCCTCGTCCAGCCTTGCTTGGCGTTAATTTAGCCGCCGGATCACTCTGTTTTTGCTGATACCACCCGGCGGCCCGTTGCCGTCACAGAGGTGGTAAGCGCTATCTTCGCCGCATCGATGCAGTCTTGTAAAGCCCGCGCTAACATAACCGACTGGCCGCGGTGAGCGACAGCGTTCGCTTGCAAACCCGCCTGCTACGAATCCCGAGCCAAGCGGTTATAATACTCCGGGTGCCTGCGCGTTTAGCCTACAGCGACCCGCCACCCCCGGCCTTGTGGAACCCTCGTACGCCCATCCCACCGTCGCAATTGATTACGCTGCCGGTCGCCGTCGAAGAATTGCTCTCCGAGGCCAGTAACACATAATGGCCGGTGTAGTCGCGCGGCTGCGGCATCCGCCCAAGCGGGATGAATTTCTGCACAAACTCGTCCTGTGGAATTGACGAAATTGAGCGCTGCTCCATCCCCAACGCGCGCGGGCCTCGAATATCGGACGGTATGGCACCCGGCGCCACCCCATTCACGCGGATTTTTGGCGCCAATTCGAAAGCAAGTTGCCGGATCAGTCCGACCACCGCATGCTTCGACGCGGTATAGAGCGGCCCACCGCCCGCCACATAAAAGCCAGCGTTCGATACAGTGAAAATCATATTTCCACGCGTCTTGAGCAATTCCTGCACGACTGCTTTCGCTCCGAGCATATACCCCTTGACGTTGATTCCGAACAGTTCGTCGAACGCGTCGCCAAGCTTCTCGGCAGGGATTTTTACTAGAGGAACTGAGTAATCCCAAATTCCCGCATTGCCGACGAAGCAATCGAGGCGCCCGAAGCGCGCGACTGTATCCGCTACCGCTCGGTGATTGTCTGCATAGCTCGTTACATCTCCGGTAATGGCTATAATCCGGTCGCCGAATTGATCACTCAGCTCATTATTCCGATCAGGCGATCGCTCGAGTACTCCGACGGTCGCGCCTTCTTCGATAAAGCGTGCGACGATCGCACGTCCGAGGCCCGAACCACCACCGGTCACCAACGCGACTTTACCTTCGAGCCATCCCATCTTCACTTCCTTTATCGCTGATGCGGGCCTCGATGGCGTGCTTGCACGAGGCTTAGACGCATCGCGTCTCTCTCAAGGCTCTCGCTAAAAGAAAAAACTCATGTTGCGGGCTATGACTACGGTTTGATCCAGGACGATCATGCGTCGTGCGATCAGCCATCGCGTCGGCGCATCGATGCGCCGCAGCAAGTCATGACGCATACCTGCGAAAGTCTCAATTTCGCGCTCGAGCCTCCCGCGATATAACAAATAGTAGCACTGGGCTTCGTATTCATCCGGATTCACCGTGGCTTGCGCCACGATATTACTCACGAAATGGCGAGTGCGAGACGATGGATCCTCAGCCCATGCCGTCGTCGATTTGAGCCGCTTGATCCGCTGTCCGAGGCTATGTTTGGTCTCGTCGAAATGGAATGCCCCGCCCGGCCCTGCAAACTCCTGCGCCGCTTCACGCCGCAAACGATTGTACCGCGTAGGCATCACATACTGGATATCGTCAGCCAGTAGCGCATACCACTCATCCCATCGCCGGTCGTCGAGCAGCCGCGCTTCATAGTAGAGAAACTGCGCAATCTCATGATGCAGTTCCAGCGACGCCGCTCCCGTTTGATAAGGCACTGCCGCGCTTCCGGGAAACCTTACATCCTTGGCCATCACTCAGTTCCGATAGGTTTCTAGTACATTGACTAAAGCCATGCCGGCGGTCGCTTAGACAGAAGAACGGCGAAAGGGCGTGGTCCCTTTCCAGGTCCACGGCCCCCCATGCCATTTGATACTTCCTAAGATGTCACAGCACAGGCGCGGGTTGCGGTCCGCGAATCAGCTTGCCCGGTAGAGCGCCTGTCGGCTTGCCATCCTCGTAGATCACCTCACCGCTTACAACCGTATATTTGTAGCCATCGACTTTCTGGATCAGCCGCCGCCCACCTGCCGGCAGATCGAAGACCATCTCGGGCGCGTGCAGCTTTAGCCCGTCTAAATCAATCACGTTCACGTCTGCTTTCATCCCAGGCTTTAGCACCCCGCGATCATTTAGCCCGTACAGGCGTGCCGTGTCGCTGGTCTGGCGCTTCACCGCGTATTCCAGCTCGAGCCGCTGGCCGCGCTTACGATCGCGCACCCAGTAGCTAAGCAGATAGGTCGGCATGCTCGCGTCGCAGATCAATCCGCAATGCGCTCCGCCGTCGCTGAGGCCAAGCGTGGTCGCCGGGTCGGTCAGCATCTCATGGATCGCGTCGAGGTTGTACTCCGTATAATTCGCGAACGGAACATAAAGCAGGGCCTTGCCATCCCGTTCCAGCAATGCGTCGTAGGTAAGTTCTTGCGGCGTCCGCCCTTCGCGTGCCGCCCGCGCCGCCAAATTTTGATCCTCAGCCGGCTCATAGTCTGGCGGGTCGCCCAGCGGAAAGAACTTGCTGAAGTTCGTCACGAAATGCCGCGTCGCTTTCTCCCGTACGGTCGGCCCTTCGCTTAGAATTTGAGCTCGAAACTCAGGTTCGCGCATCTTTGCGACCCGCTCATCGAGCGGCAGATGTGCAATATCCTTGTATCTTCGATGGGTAATAAACGGATGCAAAGAGCTCTGGAGTCCCATCAACATCCCCACCGGCCGCCCGGCCACCTGCGGCGCCAGATTCGCCCCTTGAGCGTTTAATTCGCGCACCTTGCCAAGCAAATCGCGGAATTTTTGCGGCTGATTATCGATCTGCGCAATTGCAAAGGTGATCGGCAGCCCGGTCTCCGCAGTCAGCTTGTGCATCCATTCCATCGTCGCATCAGGCCCGACCATGTCCGACGCCATCTCGAACACTCCGTGACCAGCCTCGCCAATCGCCCGCCCGATTCCCAGCAACTCGTCCTCGCTTGCGAACGTTCCCGGCACCAGCTCCTTGTTCTTCGCACGATGAAGCATCGTACGCGATGTGGTAAAGCCGAGCGCTCCAGCCTGCAACGCCTCGCGGACGATGGCCGCCATCTTCGCGATGTCGTCCGGCGTCGCTTCCTCGTTATGCGCTCCGCGCTCGCCCATCACATACGCCCGAATCGAGCCGTGCGGCACCTGCGCACCGACGTCTATCGCGCGCTTCATGCCGTCAACCACGTCAAGATATTGCGGAAAGCTCTCCCAGCCCCATTTGATACCCTCGGCGAGTGCCGTTCCGGGAATATCCTCGACGCCCTCCATCAGGCCGATCAAGAATTCTTGCTTGCCTGGCGCCACCGGGGCGAAGCCGACGCCACAGTTGCCCATCACCAGAGTGGTCACACCGTGCCAGCTCGAGGGCGTAAGATAAGGATCCCACGTCACCTGACCGTCGTAATGGGTATGAATATCGACGAAGCCGGGCGTCACCAGCATCCCTTTCGCGTCGATTTCGCGCCGGGCGGAACCGGCTTGGCCGCCGACGCTGCTGATGCGTCCATTATCGATTGCAATATCGCCGTTAATCGCCGGCGCGCCAGTGCCGTCAACAATTTTCCCGTTTCGGATTACGAGGTCGTGCATTGGGTCATGCTCTCCTTTGGTACGCTCTATGAGGAGTTGGCGTCTCCGTTAGTAAATCAATTGCGGCTGCTTCGACGCAACCAGATCGGGCAAGACCCGTACCTGGAAGGAGCGGGCGCCGCCAGACGTCGGGTGGTGGATGGCCCTCGAGCCAGTGAGACCGAAACAACAGCAGTTAGGGGATTGGCCATTCTCGTGATTCTGCTGATCCTTCATGCGATCTCGCTCGGGGCGCCTCCGTATATCGCAGACGATTCAGATCCTACCGAATATCGGCATTGGGAAAACTTACCTGGCGCCGCAATTCGCTGATCAATCTGGCGGCTGGACAATTTACCGCGCCGCACCTCGAACTGGATTATAGTGCGCTTCCAAATCTTCAGCTCGAGTTGATCACACCAATGGTCCTCAATGCGCCAATCCTGGGGTCCGAGCAGTTACGGTTATGGTGATGCGCAGATTGGAATCAAGTTCCGCTTCCTTGAGGAGAGCGATTGGATCACAGAGTCTGCCATCTATCCCAGATAGAAATACCCATCGGTTCTCATAGCCGGAATCTCGGAGCCGGGCAGCTGCAGACGTTTCTACTAGTATGGCTTCAGAAGGACGCCGGCAAGTGGACTGCCTATGGCGGATGCGGTTACTGGATTATCCCGGCGCGGGCGACCGCAACTGGTGGTTCAATGGGCTAGTCATTCAGCGCCAGGTGGTGAAAACCTCACTCCAGGCATTGAAATCTTTCATGGAACCCAGCAGCAAATCAGAGGCCCACCTGTGCTGATATAAATCTCGGCTTGATATGGCACCTTCGCAGCGTTCAACACATTACTTTCTCAGCGAGTTCCGCCATTGAAGGGTCCGATCAATTGCAAAGATGTCTAACGTATGAACTGACTTTCGGACTGTTCTCTTGAGCTGATCATGTATTGCCATGAGCCTTTGGGAGCTCATGCCGCCAGCGATTTCCCGCTACAGATTAACAAATCATATATGGGACGTGCTCTTCTTTAATTCTCTTTAGATGTCATCTCGCGTCAGTAAAAATCGTTTCGTTCGACTTCCGCGCGAGCCCGCTCTTCGACCTGATTAACAGTCGGTCCTACCAAGCGCCGGGAAGGGAACGGACTTTCGACCGGCTTCAGATTTCTAAAGCAACCTTATCGGAGTAAAGATAATCAAAAGTAGTTATAGTTTATTACATTTTGTTAGGTATCGTTGTTCATGCAAACTTCTCCTCTAAATTGACTCGATTCGGTTGTTTTCAAGCGATATTAACTGCTAGTCACATTTTATTACTCAATCTGTGGACGGTTCGTTTAGTTAGGTCCATTGGGGGGCTTAGATCTAACAAGTCGTTACAACAATGCCGACTAACTGCCGCAGCCCGCCTGGCGACTGTTCTAAATTCGACAGTTGAATTTCTACCGCATTACTGGGAGAGGGGAGGAAAATGTTTAATCTCAAGCTGTCGCGCTCACTTACATCTCAAACGGATCTAGCGGTTGATCGGCCGCCTCAAATAAGGAATGCAGTTATTCCTCGGTCGCTGCTCGCCGGACTAATGACGATAGCTCTGTGCGGGATGGCACAGGCTGGTGGAGGTTCGGCCACGCCAATTCTTCCGCCAAGTGTCCTCACCATTCAGAATGTTTTCGTGGATGCGCCGTCCGAGAAGATGTTGATCCTCGGACAAAATTTCAACAACGGATGGCCCTTGAGTGTTCAGCTCGCAAACGTTGGGGATCTGTCGGCAGACTGTACACTCAACGCTACCGTTTCCCCACAAACCATCACCTGCGATTTGAGCGGCGACAACCCGCCCATACCGCCGGCCGGTGATTACCTCCTGATCGTGTCGACGGTGCCGGTCTACCAGGACAATTGGCTTTGGGCCAGCGACCTGTACGCGGGGCACGTCGACCATTGGGATTTGAGTATTGGGGCAATCGGTCCGCAGGGTCCGGCCGGACCTCAGGGCCCGCCAGGAAACAGCGGCCTTGCTGGTCAGTCTTGTCCGAGTGGTCAATCTGTGGTCGGGTTTGATTCGTCGGGCAATATCATTTGTTCGACAACCACTCCGCCAACAGCTTGTTCCACCACCGTTTTCACTTTCAATATCACCAGTTCGGGTGGCGGGGCGTTTAGCCAGGCAGCGTGGACCGGCGGAACCTCGACCCAATCTCAGTCGGGAGAACCCGGATGTTCGGTTACTGTCGACCAGCCCAACGGGGCGGTTGATCTTGTCGGAGGAACTATCGGAGCGACTCCGTGGAGTGTGAACAGCTTCACGGGTTATTCGGCTTGTTCCCTTACGACAGTCTCGTCACCCGATTGCTCTGGACTTAGCCTGTCTGTCTCCGAGCCGGTTCAGCAAGACTACCCGACCTGCACTTCAGGTCTGTGCGACTTGGGGAGCTGTAGCAGCGGTGTCGCAACAGCCCAGGCCACAGTCACATGCATTCAATGATCTGATTTTGATCGAGTAACGTGAACCTACACTCGCCGGCCAATCCCGTGTGATCGGCCGGCGACATGATCTCTATCATCTGTCCCGCCTCATCGACTGATGGGTGCAACGAACGTCTTGACGGTTTCGCTGACATTGAGTTGATGGTCGGATAGCAGACCTGTCGTGGATACGTCTGCATCTCTTCAGCGGACACAATTTGAAACAAAGAGTTAACGCTGTTGTAGGAAAATTGACGCGAATTTGACCACTATTGTGATGTAACGATCTTCTCGAAGCCCATTTTGCTTCGGAGGAGAAGTTATCGCGATTATGATCAAAAAATCGTTCCGCCTCCGCATCAAGACCATATTGCTTGGCACGGCCTGCGGCGCCTTGGTAATCGGCGCCTCGACTGGATCTGCTCTCAGCGGCAGCATCCCGCACTTTGTCTTCTTTCCCGGCAGCCTCGTGGTCAGCCGGAGCGTGTATGACAACAATCCCAACAA
>DATKPK010000178.1:0-14893 GCA_035524095.1 Binataceae bacterium (SeqCode)
AAAATGTCGCAACTGGCCGTAATCTGCTCGCAGCGATAGAACCCGTTCAAACCACCTGCGGTCGCCGGCAGCATCGTAAACGTGATGTGCCTCAAACCCCGGCACGGTGCCATTCCGTAACAATCAGAGACCGAAGTACCCTGCCACACTCCAGCTAATAAGAACTCTTGAAAGTTATAGCTTTCCTTGGCGGTCGCCGCAGACCGATTCTCGGCGCCGTCGCCTGCCTCATGCATCGCGCAGCCTGCCGCCGTCAGACCGGTCATTGCCAACCCCAGAACCAGCCACCATACGTCTAGCGCAGGAGCCTTCATCGGAATCACCGTAATGGCCGAGATTGGATTTAATGCTCCGAGCAGGCCATTCGCGAGTCAAACCGAGACTATTTCATATTGTACTCTGGCCGATTGCTGCTATTTCGTCCGCATTGTCCGCGAATGGGATAGCTTCACCCAAGCCCGCTTACTGATATAAATTTAACTAATCGCTAAAGTGAGTGCGATTAAGCTGTAAAACTGGCGCGGCGGGAGCCTCCACTCGAAGGACCAGAACGTGAAAGCCGGCGAAAACTTTTTCAATTACCACAATCACGGCTTCGTCCGCGTCGCGGTCGGTGTCCCTTCGATGCGCGTCGCGGACCCCGCCTTTAATGCTGCCCGCACCATTGAATTGATCAACGAAGCGGCCTCCCGCAACGCTGTTATCGCTCTATTCCCGGAACTAGGGCTGGCGGGTTACACGTCTGACGATCTCTTTCATCAGCGCGCTTTGCTCGACGGCTCGCTCGACGCGCTCACGCAAATCCTCAAAGCTTCGGCCGCCTTTCCTACCGTCAGCGTGGTCGGGATGCCGCTCGTGGTCGATAACTTGCTCTTAAACGTCGCCGTCGTTCTCCAGCGCGGGCACGTTCTCGGCGTCGTGCCGAAAACTTATCTGCCGAACTATCGCGAATTCTACGAATTACGTCAGTTCCACCCGGGGGATCATGCTCTCAGCAGCCAGATCGAAATCGTCGGGCAGCATGACGTACCGTTTGGCTCGCACACGCTCTTCGAGGCTAGCGGCGTTCCTGGCTTAACCTTTCATGTCGAAATCTGCGAGGATGTCTGGGTCCCGATTCCGCCATCTTCCTACGCCGCACTGGCCGGCGCCACCGTCTTACTCAATCTTTCCGCCTCGAATATCACTGTTGGCAAGGCGGGCTATCGGCGCGAGTTGGTTACCGGCCAGTCCGCGCGATGCCTCGCAGCTTACCTCTACTCGGCTGCCGGCGCCGGCGAATCTACCACCGATCTCGCTTGGGACGGCCACGCCCTCATCTGCGAAAACGG
Source organism: Binataceae bacterium (SeqCode) (assembly GCA_035524095.1). Classification (GTDB taxonomy): domain Bacteria; phylum Desulfobacterota; class Binatia; order Binatales; family Binataceae; genus DATJUF01. The sequence goes on from DATKPK010000178.1 coordinate 1,332, forward strand.
TAACTTGCTCGCCGAATCCGAGCGCTATCATGATGGCTCGCAGCTCATCGCGTCGGAGATTGACCTCGAACGCCTCGCGCAAGAGCGGATGCGCCAGAATAGCTTCGGCGCCTCAGTCCATCATGAACGCGCCTCGCTGACCGGCTTCCGCCGCGTCCGCTTCGATGCCGAACTGGATCGCGATACGCCGCTCCCACTCACCCGCCACTATGAACGTTTTCCCTACGTTCCTGCCGATCCTGCAGGCCGCGACGAGCGCTGTGCCGAGGTCTACGAAATTCAGGTGCAAGGACTGGCTACTCGTCTTAAGGCGACCGGCCTCAAGCGCCTCGTCATCGGGGTTTCCGGCGGCATCGACTCGACTCAAGCCCTGTTGGTCTGCGCCCAAGCGATGGATCGGCTCGATTATCCGCGCAGTGACATCCTCGCCTACACGATGCCGGGTTTTGCGACCAGCGCCCGCACACTCGCGCAGGCACGTCGCCTGATGGCCGCGATTAAGTGCACCGCTCACGAGATGGATATCCGCCCGAGCGCACTACAGATGCTCCGCGATATCGGTCATCCCTATTCGGAAGGTCACGAACAGTACGACGTTACTTTTGAGAACGTCCAGGCCGGTGAACGCACGAGTCATCTCTTCCGCCTCGCCAATCATCACAATGCGATCGTGGTCGGTACCGGCGACTTGAGTGAACTCGCGCTCGGATGGTGCACCTACGGCGTCGGCGACCACATGTCGCATTACGCTGTCAACGCGAGCGTCCCAAAGACCTTAATCCAGCACGTCATCCGCTGGGTCGCCGAGACCCATCGCTTCGGTCCCGAGGCCAGCGCGGCGATGCTCGAAATCCTCGCGACGCAAATCAGCCCCGAATTAGTCCCGTCACGCGCAGGCAGCAACGAACCCGATCAGGATACCGAGTCGTTCATCGGCCCCTATGAATTACAGGACTTCAACCTCTATTACACAGTACGATTCGGCTACCCGCCGCCAAAAATTGCCTTCCTTGAGTGGACTGCATGGCGCGACCGCAGCGTTGGCCCTTGGCCCGGTATCCCGGAAGACAAGCGTCATCAATACTCGCTCGCGCAGATCAAAGAGCACTTGCGGCTTTTTCTATTTCGCTTCTTCAAGACCAGCCAGTTTAAGCGAAGCTGTATCCCCAATGCGCCAAAGGTTGGTTCCGGCGGCTCGCTCTCGCCGCGTGGCGATTGGCGTGCCCCCAGCGACAGCGAACCCACCGCCTGGCTCGAGACTCTGAACTTGATTCCGGATGGCGAATAGCTAATGCACCGCTGGCGCGCCGCCTCCCGGCGCTCGCATTCCCCGCAGTAGCAGGAACGAGGGAATCATCAGCAGCGTCATGAATGCGAGTACGCGATAGATATCATTGAACGCCAGCATCGACGCTTGCTGCTGAATCATCCCGTAAACCATCCCGAAGCCTTGCTTCTGTCCGCTGATGAGTTGCGGCAAATACTGAAAGACTGGAGCCCCGGGTGCTGACTGCGCCATCGACCCCATCCGCCACGCGTCAAAAACCGAAAAATGCTCAACCAGCCGTGACTGATGAATTTGCTGATGGCTGATCAGCATATTGGTCATATAGGCGATTCCGACCGCGGCCCCGGTATTGCGCATCATATTGTAGATACTCGCCGCATAACCCATCCGCTCACGTGCGACGCACGACAGCGCCGCCGCCGACAGAATCGGAAAGCACATTCCCAGACCAAGCCCGAGTATCACGCCCGGCAGGACAATCTGGAAAGTACCAACCTGTAGGTTCCAGTGCGCCATCATCCATAGCCCAATCGTCATCAGCGCATAGCTGAGTCCGACCAGCCGTTTGTTATCGAAACCACGCCGCGCCATTTGTCCGGCAAACAGCATCGCTGCCATCGCCCCGACTGCGCGCGGCGCGAGCACGAGGCCCGCTCGCCACGCCGTATAACCCATGAATTCCTGCAGGAAGATCGGATTCAGTAGGCCGGTTCCGAACAACACGAAGCTCAGCACGACGCATAAGGAGACCGCCGTGGTAAATAGCGGTATTCGCAGCATGCGTAGATCGAGAATCGGATCCTTGACCTGCAATTCGCGCCGCACCAGCAACACCATCGCGCTTCCGCACACGATCGACGACCAGACTACCCATGGCGCACTGAACCAGTCCGAACGCTGCCCGCGATCCAGCACGATTTGCAAGAGCCCCAAAAACAGCGCCAGGTAAATGATCCCGAGGTAGTCGATTCGGCCGCCACTCTTGCGCTGGCGAAGATAAGCGGGATCGTGCACGAACACCGTGACCATCAGGAACGCGACCGTCCCGATCGGCAAATTGATATAAAAGTTCCAGCGCCAGTTCCAGTTATCGGTAATCCATCCGCCAAGTGTCGGACCCAGAATCGGCGCACACATCAGTCCGACTCCCCACATCGCCATCGCCATCTGCTGCTCTTCCGGCGGGAACGTTTCCATCAAGATAGCCTGCGACGACGGAATCATCGCCGCGCCGGCTGCGCCTTGAAGCAACCTGAACATCACCATCTCATTTAATGACTGGGCAGCCCCGCACAAGCCCGACGCGGCCACGAAAACCATCACCGACGTGAGAAAATAGCGCTTGCGTCCGAACCGCGACGAGATCCATCCGGTCATCGGAATCATGATCCCGTTGGCGACCAGATAGCTGGTCAGCACCCACGCAATCTCATCGACGCTCGCCGAAAACGACCCTTGCATATGCGGCAGTGAAACATTGACGATCGAGCTGTCCAGCACTTCGAGCGTCGTCCCCAGCATCACCGCGAGCGCGATCAGCCACTTATGCTGTCCGCGTGCTAATTCCGGTGGCACGCCGGTCGCCTTGATCGCTGCACTCATAGGCCCCCCGATGGCGAGCAGAATTGCGCTCTATATTAGCGATACCGGCTCGTTTGTGAAGGACCGACTTATATTGTCACTTAATACAGACTAATGACGTACTGCAGACTAATCGATATGCGTTCGGCCTGGGCCCAATCAATCCCGGTTACTTACTCGCGCGGCAGCACTCTCGACTACCGTACCTTTGAAGAAATCTGGATTAGTCGAAGTCCAGAATCGCACCGGATCGAGCCACACCATCGCGCGAAAATCGTCATCGGTTATCACCAATTGCTCGACCAACTCATGCGCCTCCTCTGCCGCTTCTGCCATCTCCGGCACGTCCCAATGGCCGAGGTCGGAACCGTAGAGCGCATGCAGCCGCGCATCGAATGGCGAACCTTTGGTGGCAAAGGCCAGCGCGTTCATCGGGTCGTCGCCTTCGCAGCCAAAATAGAACTGGCGCGTAAAGATCTCCGCAATATCCTTGGGACCGGCTATGCCACTCGGTCCCCATTCATCGAGCATCGCCGGATCGGCGCCCCGATCCATCAAGGCGTTATGCGCCCTTAGCATCTCAGTCTCGCGACCACTCACCTGCGCCGGCCCGTAACGCCGCGCGAATTGGACAAAATCGCCCTCACTCGTCCTCGCGGTATTGTAGTTCTCCAGTGCCGTCCGATTGCGCTTCTCCCAATGGGAAATCAGATCGCAGTAGAGATTGCGCGCCCACGCGACACCGCCTTCCATAAAGGCGAACGTAAGCGCCGGGAAGCGCTTCGGCACCCCTCCCATTACGAGGCCGCGGCAGATCGCGTCCGCGCTCGCCGCAAAATTCCCCAGATGGTTATGGATATAGCTCGATGGTGTCGCCCGGCTCCCCCATCCATAACCGACTGAATGGAACGTCGGTGAGACCTTCAGTTCAGCGCATTTCGCCCACACGGGGTCGTAGTCGTATTCGCTGTCCAGACCGTAGGTGTCAAGCCAATAGCTATAGCGCGCCGCCTCCGGCGAAATCTTCAGCGCGGCTCCGACCGGACGCCGAACATAGCTTGCCATCATCACAGCGCGCAGGCCCAACTCGCCAACTGCGTAGTCCAGTTCGGCGATCGCTTCGGCTGGCGTATGCATTGGGATTGTCGCCACCGGCAACAGCCGATCGGTCAGTCCGGCAAACATATCGGCCTTCATCCGGTTCAACGCGCGACACCCGGCGCGCCGCAACTCTTCGTCACCAATTTCGACACCCACCAGGCCGAGCGTTGGATATACCACCGAAAGATCGAGGCCCATTTCATCGAGCCGTTCATGGAACAGCCGTGGAAAAAAGGCCGTCGCAAGGTCGCGAGAATTGCGTGCTGGACAGCCCCACCACGTCGGACGCATCGTCCGCCGCTCGTGGCGTTCGGCCGGCGAAAACTGACCCCATCGCGGATCGAAAAACGTATCGGTGAAGCTGGTGCGATAGCGCTTCACCATCGCGTCTCCCGCCACCTCTTTGAGGTAGTCCTGGAACAGCGGGCCCATCTCCATCTGATGGCCGTCGGAATCGATCAGCGGATGACTCAGCCGCGCACGGATTGCCGCGGACTTCGATCCATTTGCGCTATTCATCTATACGCTCTCCTGCGACAGTCTGGCCGCCGGCGCTCACGCGTTGCTGGCAAACGCGATGACTTCGGAAGGCAACTCAGACACCTCCGCCGCCGCTTCGCTATCGGCCAGCCTAACGGTCAAAGCCAAGCCTCCGTTCGCGGCGGGAGAGGCTTCGATTCTCCCACCGTTCGCCCGGACCAATGCATTCGCAATAAAGCGGCTCAAGGCCGCCGATTTTGCGCCAGAGCTCAGTTCGGGACGTTCGAAAATTGCTTCTATCTCCGAATCCGACACTTCCGGCCCCGAGTCGCTCACCTCAATTATCAGCGCGCCGCTCTGATGGTGAGTCCGTACTGCTATCGTTCCGGCGTCGGTTCGTTTAATCGCGCCTGCAATCAGATTAGCTACTATCCGTTCGAGATGGAGTGGATCGAGATTGCTTCTCGGCAAGGAACCGAGCTCCACCTGTAGCTTCAGGCCTTTGAGCCGCGCCTCGATCCCTATTTGCTCTGCCGTTTCGGCCACCACCGCATTCGCATCAATCATGCGGCGGTTCGGCCGCAATCTCTGTTCTTCCAATAGATAGAGATCGAGGACATTTTTAACCAACAAATCCATTGAAGCCGTCGTCGACCAAACTCGATTCAAGAGATTCCAGCGCTGACGGTCGTCTATTTCCTCTTCCATCAGCAGCGTCACCAGCCCTACCAGCGTCGCGAGCGGATTGCGGATATCGTGCGTCATCGTTGCGATCTGAGTCTCACGGAAGGCTGCGGCCTCGGCGAGTTCCATCATCTGCCGATGGGACCGGCGGCGATAACGCTCAAGAAAGACAGCGGTCACCTGCGACAGCGTTAGCGCCGCGATCAACCCCAGCATCCGATGCAGTTCAAAAGGCCGCCCATGCGGTACGAGCACTTCGCCAGCCAGGTACAGGAGTATGCAGGCTCCGACCAGCGTCAATTGCCAACGCCAACCCCAAACGACGAACGACGCTGTCGCAAACGGGCATAGGACGATTGTTAGGTAGCTTGCCATCGACTCGCCGGTACGGGCGTCGGCGGCGATCATCAGGCTTATCAACAAGATGCAACAGCTCAGGGACCAAAACCGCCAGTGCGCGCGAAAGCCCGGCACCCAGGTGAGCCCAAAGAAAAACATCACCGTCGCGAGCGCGAGCCAGTGATAGGCTGAGACCGTGATCGTGCCCGACGAAATCGGCGTTCGTGAATCGATCAGGATATACGCGATCAGAAAGAACACGCCGATCGGCGCGGATTTCTTGAGGACATCCACCGCGTCGGCATTGTCGTCGAAACGATCCTCTACCTGGCGCGGTGTGGGAGTCACTGGACGCGCGACCGGCGGGGCCGCGCCCTGCACGGCGACGGCCTGATCCCCGATTACGGCGCCAGCACCCACTTGCCTGTTTTTCTTCTCCCGCTCAGTCCGCCTTCGGCAGAACCTCGAGCGCTGCGGCCATCGCCGTCACGGCGAATTCCATTTCATCATCTGTCAGTGTAAGTGGCGGTGCGAGCCGAACCACGCGATCGGCGTTGAGTGTCCAGTTGATTACTACCCCACGCTCAAGCACTTCGGCCACGAAAGACCGCGCCTGATCCGCGCTGGCAAATTCGATTCCAACCAGCATCCCAATTCCGCGAATCGCCACCACATCTTCGCCAACAAAAGCCTCAAGCCGTTTCCGCAAATCGGCCCCGACCCGCGCCGCCCGTTCCCATAGCCGCTCCTTGACGATCACTTGTACCGACGCGAGTCCCGCTGCGCACGACAGCGGATGGCCACCGAAGGTTGTGATATGCCCGAGCGGCGGATCATGCGCTAGCACGCTCATCAACTCGTGCCTTCCAGCAAAGCCGCCTAGCGGCAATCCTCCGCCCAGCGCCTTCGCCATCACTATCAGATCGGGCACGGCATCATAATGTTCGAGTGCAAACATATGCCCGATTCGCCCGAAACCGGTTAAAACCTCGTCGAAAATCAGGATCGCGCCGGTCTCATCGCAACGCCCGCGCAACGCAGTCATGAACCGCCTCGACGGGATTCGCACCCCGCCCTCGGCTTGCACTGGCTCGATTACGACTGCGGCGACTTCGTTGTCGATTCCGCCCAAGGCTGCCTCATCGCCATACGGCAGCCGCCGCACCGGACCCGGTAACGGCTCGAACGGTGCACGGAAGGCGGCATTCCCCATGAGGGCCAGCGCCGCCATCGTATCGCCATGGTAGGCCCCATCAAAGGCAACAAAGGCCGACCGGCGCGTGAATTTGCGTGCCGTCTTGAGCGCACCTTCAATCGCCTCAGCGCCGCTGTTCGTGAAATAGACCGTGTCGATTGGATTGGGCAACAAGTCCGCCAGCCGCGACGCCAACCGCACCTGCGCATCAATTACATATTCCCCATAGACCATCACATGCAGATGGCGTCGCGCCTGCTCGACAATCGCAGCTAGTACTGCTGGATGGCCGTGTCCGAGATTGCTGACGCCAATGCCGCCTATCAGGTCGAGATAACGTTTGCCGTCGCGGCAATAGAGCCACGACCCCTCCGCGCGCTCGATTTCGAGACCGATAGGCGCTTCCGAGGTTTGCGCGATATGGCGTCGAAAAAGCTCCTGCGCCTCACTCATCTCGAACTCGCGGAATAGTCATCAAAGCATCAAGGAATTGGCCACCGCCATGGCGCCATGTCAGCGGCGGCGACTGCATCTTCCCTGGTGCGCAAAGATAAGATGCGCCTCGCTCGGTTAGACATCGTCTGACGTCATTCTGATTTGAGCCTGCTAGGGCAAAGGCCTCAAGCCGTCCATTGACCTCAGCGAGGCGACGCGCCAGATCGTCAGCATCTCTTACCGATGAAACCGTGACTGTCCGGTAACCTGGCGAGGGTGTGAAAATCGCATCCTCGTCATAGATCACCGTCCAGCCAAGCCGTTCCCCTTCCCAAATTGCGACCGATTCACCGCCGATCGCCCGCCATCGCGCCGATTCGCGGACTCGTCGCAGCGCTGCCGCTGTCTCCAGGCCGATCCGGCTCGGTGGCGTAAGGTTAACCCTGATGCGCTCGAGTGCCGATGCCAGACTGGCCGCGAAGTTGTAGGCCTTGCCGACCGACCTCTTACGATCAGACGACCCAACTGTCTGCTTTCGCTCCTCGACGAAGATATGATGCGGCGAAAGGCATCCGGCCTGCTCGAAGAGACTGATATCGAGCGCGAAAGCATCAATCACCGCCCGCCACCCCCGCGCATCATCTTCAGCGGCTCCATCTTTGCCGACATAAGCTCCGCTGAAGCGCCGGCCGAAACCGGCCCTAAATTGTCGAGTCTGCTCTCTCCCGGAATTATTCCGGCCCGCCTCAGCTTCGAAATGCTGCATCGTTTCATCATCGCCAAACGCAACCAGCCAGTCGCAACTGGCGCGCAAAGCGGTAGTCATATCTTCGCTATCACGGTCCCAGTTGAACACCGCCATGCGATTCCCGAGAGTTTCGTCGAACTGTCGGATCGTCCGCTCGAAAGCTGCAAAGAAAAACGGTTCGGCTGCCGAGGTCTTCAGGATTAATCCTTTGCCGCTCAGCAGCCCCAAGATTACCTCATGGAGACCCGCACCCGGCAAATTTCCCGGCATCACCATCCCGATCAGTTCACCGTGCTGCTTCTGCTCACCTTGATTGACTGCGAAATTTGCCGCGAAAGCTCGCATCGAGTCATCCGTGAAGGGAGCCAGCAAAGCGTCAGTTGAAGAGTCAAGTAGCGGCTCGCTATAGCCCCAAGCCGCACCGATTGCGGCTATCATCTCGCGTCTGGGTGCGAAATCACGTCTCCGCCAGGCGCCGACCACTTCCCCAAGCAACCGCGCCGTGCGGAACGAGTCACCCGGTTGCGATCTGCGCATCCGCGCCGCAGCGTCATATATATGATGACCGCCGAGCGCCTCTATTCTCGCCGCCTGAACCAATTGAGCGGAGGTTTCTGCCATCAAATCCGCGCCCGCGACGGCCCGCTACTCCTGCAGCCAGTGACGCGACGCAGCCTCTGCGGCGAATTGCTCGATAGCCAATCCGCATCCGCGCGCGTCGCTCGCAGCCGCGCGACCGAGGATCGCGACCGCTCCGTTATCCGTGTAACCCAGATCCTCGGTCATGATCGCAGAAATCGAGCCGACATTGGCAAGATCGAAGAACGCCATCAGGCCGATCTGCCGGTCCGGTTGATGGCGTAGCGTCACCGGATCGAGTGCCACCGGCCTCATCCACGGCGGTGCCAGTTTCATTCTGTTCCCGTCCGCCACGCCCGAGTAATTGAACGATGTCGCATCATAGAGCTGCGAGCACAACTCGGTCATCCCGTACTCATTGATCGCGCACTTCGGCTCTATCCCGAGCAGCGTTCGCGCTAGTTCGCGCACTTCGTAGTCTTTGAGCGGAACGATCTGTCCTTTCGCACCTCCCGTATCCATCAGGCGCGATCCGGCTGGTAATCTGACTGGTCGCTCGCGGGCAGCCTCGAATAGTCGCGCAAACGCCGCTGTTGTGCCCATAAGACCGACCGGTCGGCTGCCTGTTTCCGCCGAGCGCAAAAAAGTGACCGCGGATTCGCTATCCAACGCTTGGGGCGTCGCGACACAAACCGACGAAGCCGCTCCGAACTCCTCGAAACACCAGTTGATCATCCACGACAGTGACGATTCGGGCATCCGATCGGCTGTCGGATGGAGCGCTAACAACGGCATCCGCCGCCCTTCAGGGAAGAGCATCACTCGCAGATGAGCTATTGCAGAAGCGCGATAAATTTTCGGGTCCGACACCCGATGAATTCCTCTGCTGCCGTAACCTTTGGTCGTCCCGCTCGTCTTGAAGGTGAGCGCGCTTGCCGCTACGAAGTCTTCATCGTTCGCTACCTCGGTATGTTTGAACGCGAGCGTGCTGGCAAAGGGAATCGAGCTAAAACCGTTAACCGTGGACGGATTGGCGTCTCGGCTCATACAGAAGGCGCGATAGACCGCAACACGCGCGAACTGATAGCGAAAGACCTGCAGAGCAAGCTCCTCAAACCTCGTCGGCTCAGGCTCATGGATAAAGCTAAGGACTTGGGCTTGGATTCCCGGATCCATAACTGCTTTCCCGATCGTTTCGCTCATTTTTCTATCATGCCATCCACTGGCCGAACCCGCCAAATCGTCGCCTCGCAGAATTACTTACCGTAATACATGAAGTTTGCGACGAGAAGGTATTTAATCAACGACTCGCTTCTGATAGAAGCTCTCCTAACGTGATGCTGCCTCGGAGGGGCGCATCGAACAGATGAAAAAGTTTATTGCTGGTTTGGTTCTTGGACTTCTAACTAGTTCAATCATTGGATTCGCCGCCGCCCCAGTCGATCACGACGGTAACTTCTGGGGTTCGCTCAATGACGCGGGAAAAACTGGCTACATCAGCGGCTACAGTGATGCGATGCAAGTGAGCGTCGACAAACTCGACTATCTGCGCAGCGCCTCAAACTTCTTTCATTGGAAGGGTGCCGACAAGATAATTCACGAGCTCTCGCGCCAATTGTCGATGTCTGAATTGACCCCGGACCAGGCGGTCAAGAAACTCGACACACTCTATTCCAACCCAAAGTACAGCGAACTCGACTTGGGCCAGGCCTTGCAATTATTAGCCGCCGGCACCCCAATCGATCACACGACAACTCCGGCCGGGAGCGCAGCCCCCTCAGCGGCGCCCAATACCGCAGCACCCGCATCAGGAGCTAATACGGTGACCAAATAGCGTAGCCCCGAGGGGCTATGCCGTGTCAGTTCGCGAATAGATCAAACCCAATCACTAAACTAGGGGCGGTTCGGAAACGAGCCGCCTCTTGCTTTTGCGGACTTCTCACCCTTATAGCTTGAGCCAACCTTTTTGAAGATTGGTTTCCCCGTATGACCGAAACGACCAAGCGACTGCGCCAGCTTCTCGCCGCTCCCGAGATGCTGGTCGCGCCTTTCGTTTATGACGGACTTCAGGCGAAAATCGCCGAGCGCACCGGCTTCGCCGCGGTCTATATGACTGGCTTCGGCACCGCCGCCGCTCGTGGCTTTCCAGATTTAGGCCTGCTCACGATGACCGAGATGGTCCAAAACGTGCGCGCTATCGCCAACGCCGTCAATCTTCCGGTGATTTGCGATGCTGACACGGGTTACGGGAATCCCCTCAACGTCTGGCGGACCGTCCGCGAGTATGAGGCCGCAGGCGCCGCTGCCTTGCATATCGAGGATCAGGTGTTCCCCAAGCGTTGCGGTTTCCTGGCAGGCAAGCAGGTCATCCCGCTCGATCAGATGGTGCCGAAAGTCCGTGCCGCCTGCGACGCTCGCCGCGACCCCAATCTTGTCATCATCGCGCGGACCGACGCGCTGGCAGTCAGCGGATGGGAGGACGTCATAACCCGCGCGCGTGCCTATCGCGCCGCCGGTGCTGATCTGATTTTCGTCGACGGCATCCGCACTGTCGATGACGTCAAATATTACTCGTCCGCGCTCAGCGATCTCCCCCTGCTCTACAACGGTGGATTGCTGCCAGTGAAAGAATTAGCCTCCTGCGGTTTCAAAGTTACGATCCATACAGGCACCTTGATGGCGGCTTTCGTTAATTTTCGCGACGCGATGCGCCAACTCAAAGAAACCGGCTCACTCGATTTCCCGATTACGGGGCAGTTGTTCAAAGAACTCATAGAGGTTCTGGGCGTTCCGGAAACCGAAGCCTTAGCCAGAAAGTACAGCTCTGAAGAATAAGCCGTCATAGGCGCCGAATGCGTACGCCGCTCGAAATCAAATTTTACTTCGCTTATACGAGTCCTTTTACTTATCTCGCGCTGGAACCTGCGTACGCCCTCGAACGCTCGCATAACGTGCACGTGCGATTCATCCCCTACGGTGTCAACATCCGCAAGGTTTACGGCGACGTCCTAACGCGCACCAGCCGCGACCAGATCAAAGTCCGTTATCTTTATCTCGATGTCCGAAGGATGGCCAAAGAGCGCGGCGTTATCATCTATCCGCCCAAACGTATCTATAGCGCTCGAATCGCCTTTTACGGTGGGATGTGTGCTGAAGACGACGGCCTCTTCCGTCCCTATGCGAACTGCGTCTTTGAGCGCTTCTGGAAGCACGAACTCGACGTCGAAGATCCTGACGCACTGTCCGCCATTTTTCGTGAAATCGGCGCTGATGCCGCAAAGTTCGCACGCTACGTCGCCGATGAAGAGGCAGAAGCGAAGCCTCGTCTTCGCGCCTGCTACGGCGAAGCCTTGACCGACAAAGTCTTCGGCGTGCCAACCTTCGTCGTCGATCAAGAGCTATTCTGGGGTTACGACCGCATGGATTGGATTATCCGAAAGCTCGACAAGATGGGCTTTCGCCGCTAAATACTCGCCATATCGCGAATTTTTGCTGCTACCTTCGCATTTTGTTCTTAAAGCGAGGCGTTTCTGGGTTTACCATAAGCCTTCCTACTGAGGCTACGACGCGCAATTTTGCCTTCATTAGAATAACACGGCGTGCAATCCTCGTGGTATTAGGTTTGCTTCATCAGTTCCGCTAACGAACAGGCGGTCTTAGTCGGCCCATAGGGATTCCGCCATGACTGCTCGGCCTATAACATCCCTGCCTGTTTTTTAGTCCAATGAGGAGACCTTTTTGATGAGAGTGCGTAGACTAAGCTTTGTTCTAGCAGCCGCACTGGCATGGGCCGGATCCACCGCTATTGCCCGCGCGGACCAAAGCTACGACCCTCCCGCTCCGATGCAGGAATGGTTGAAGGAGACCGTTAACCAGGGCACGTTGGCCCCAGGGACAACCATCAACCAGAGCAATTGGCAGCAGTACAAGCAGTTCATGCCCTATGGCATGCAAACGCTGTTCGAGGGAAAGTATTTTTGGAAAATGCCAGCCGACGTCGCGATGACGATCGGTCCCACTAAACTCCTGCCGCTGCCACGCGGCTACACCGAGGCAAGCGAAAAGTACGGCTCGCAAACCAGTGTCGGTACTACTCCGGCTGGTCATCACTTTGTCCAGGGATACATCGCGGGCGAGCCGTTCCCTAACCCGCAGGATCCCGACAAAGGCTACAAGTTATTGGCTGACGTATGGTTTTCCTACGTGCCAAGCCTTTTCGCGCAGCCCTTTGACCATCCAGGAATCAGCTGCTCGCAGGACCGTTTCGGCAGTATCGCTTGTACCAAGCTGGTGTGGATATATCGCCAGGTCGGCTACAACACCGATCCCGGCGTACCCATGAACTTGCCGGAGGCGGGCGATGCGTGGTTCACCGAGTGGTTCATGGTGACTCAGCCCGAGCAGTCGCGTTATACAACCAACCTCACGGTCTTCCGCAAGGACCCGGAAAAGCCCGAAGATGACTACGTCTTCGTTCCAGCCCTGCGCCGTTCCCTGCGTCTCGCCGTGAGCGCGCGATGCGCCCCGGCGGCTGGTAGTGATTTCGTTTTGGACGACTACAAGACCGTTGGCTTCAACGGTGGATTGGCGCTGTTCAACTCTCAATTCCTGGGCCGCCGGAAACTGGTCGCGCTGGTTGATGACTACACCAATCAAACCGGTAAGTTCCCCGACGATTGGGACATGCCGCTCGGATTTCCCAAGCCCGATTGGGGCAAATGGCAAGCCCGCGACGTCGATATCCTCGACGTGCGTCGCATTCCGTCTGAAGCGGGTGGTTACTGCTATGGCAGCCGTATCATGTATGTCGATTCCCAATTCCATTACGCGACTTGGATCGATATCTACGACGCTAACCTGCAACTGTGGAAGCTGTTCTGGTTGGGACCCCGCGCCGCCGACGTACCCGGTGTCGGTCACGTAACGACTAACGCAGTTGCCGCGTCGGTCTGGGATGTGCAGAACGATCACATGACGTTCCTCTCGACTGTCGACGAACAGGGCTTCGGGACGAAGTTCAACAGCGATGCCCCACCTGAGTATCATGACTTCGTGAAATACAGCTCACCCAGCGGACTGATGCAGATCATGCGCTAGGGCAAGCGAGACTTCCAATGGCTGAAGGGCCGCGT
>DATKPK010000179.1:0-23215 GCA_035524095.1 Binataceae bacterium (SeqCode)
AGCAAATGCCAACATGATGGCGATGCCACCGGGTGGTCCATCGTCGGAAATCCAGGCGGAGATTCAACGCCTGACTTCAGGCACCCCAGCTGAGCGGCGGCTTTACGCGCGGGCGGCTGCGGCCTTTCCCAATTTCTGTCACGAGTGGGCGCGGATGCTGCGTGACCGCGAATCGAATAATCTGAGTTCGTTAAATTGGAAGGAAAACGGCGGTTACGAAACCGCAAGTTACGTCGGTTACGGCCCGCTCAAGACCTGCGAATGTAAGGAATCAGCTGAGGGCATACCGCTGGGCAAAGTGACCTACGACGAAGAGGACTACTACATCGTCGGGAAGACGGTCGACGAGGCTAAGCACAGCCAGCCCAAGGTAGTGCGTACTGTTCCTACGCTGGAGATCTTCTCTTGGGATCAGAATAAATGGTTCTACTAAGCCACTTCCAGTAAAAGCCACGCACTTGTGTAGAAGCGGCCGACGATTCGTGGGTCAGCCGCTCTCCGCCTGTCAGTTCAGGTCGCGGCTGCTATAGCCCAAGATCCGCCGGGCGACGATTAGCAAATTGATCTGCTGGGTGCCCTCGTAGATGTCGTTGATTTTGGCATCGCGCATCCACTTTTCCACTAACCGGGTGCGCGAATAACCGAGCGGTCCGAGCAATTCGACCGCCTTCTGTGTGATCAGCGTGACAACCTTGCCAGCCTTGGCTTTTGCCATCGATGCTTCGAGACTGTTGCGCTGTCCCATATCAAGCATCCACGCTGCCCGCCAAGTGAGCAGCCGCGCCGCTTTGAGTTGCACTTCCATCTCCATGAAGTCACGTTCGAGCGAAGTGAGCTTGCGCGGCGAGATCCCGTAACGGATCGGCACCTGCTGATCGGAGAGAAAGTCGCGCACATGGTCGAGCGCGGCGCGCCCGACGCCGGTCGCCATCGCAGCCACGATCGGGCGCGTAGCGTCGAACGTCGCCATCACGTCCTTGAAGCCGCCCTCTTTTTTGACCTCGGCGCTGCCGAGCAGATTTTCGAGCGGTACCCGGCAACTGTCGAAGGACAGCATCGCGGTGTCCGAGACTCGGATTCCGAGCTTGTTCTCGACCCGCGTGACCGTCATGCCAGGAGTATTGTGCTCGACGACGAACGGTTTTATCCCGGCACGTCCGGCACTTTTGTCGACCGAGGCCCAGACCACGACGAAGCCTTCCGACTTCTCGGCGGCCATCTGGCCTGAGGTGCAGAAAATCTTTGTGCCGTTCAGGACCCAATAATCGCCCTCGCGGGTGGCCGTGGTCGCGACGGCAGCCGAGTCCGAGCCACATCCCGGCTCCGTTATAGCCATCGCGCCCCATTTTGGCTTGCCCTCGCTGAAGCGCTTGAGAAAGCGTTCTTTTTGCTCAGGAGTACCAGCGGCAGCCACCGCGGCGCCGCCAAGTCCTGCATTCGGCATCGAGACGAACAACCCCGCGTCGCCCCAGCATAGTTCTTCTGAGCTGAGACAGGTGTAGAGCGTGCGGAGCCGTGGACCATCAGATCTAACTGGCGCATCGCCGCCGGCGGCAGCTGTAGCCTTCGAGCCGGCCCACATCATTTCGATAAAATCCCACGGCTTGTCGTGCTCACGCTCGTCGTATTCGCGCGAAATTGGCCGCATCATGTTTTCGGCGACACCGTGGTAGGTCTTGAGCTGCTTGACGACTTGGGGCTCGAATTCAAAATCGATCATTGAAAGTTATCCTTCAACTTTAACTGGCAGATTTGGCTGAAGCCTTCCTAGTGGATTTAGACTATCGCCAAACCGTCGAGAATGGCGAAGCCCCGGGCATTGCGCAGCCATAACTCCACTGGATGCTCACGGATATAACCGTGGCCGCCGAGCACTTGCACGGCGTTGTCGGCAACCGTCAGACAGGCCTGCGCCGCGTAGTTGCGCGCCTGATAGCTCTCCTTAGTTGCGTCTTCACCACGGTCGAGATGCCATGCGGCCTCCCACACCAGCAATCGAGCAGCATCGATCTCAATAGCCATCTCGGCTAGCATAAAAGCTATGGCCTGTTTGACTGCAATCGGCACACCGAAGGCCTTGCGCTCCTTCGCATAGTCACGGGCATACTCGAACGAGGCACGCGCGACGCCAACCGCCATCGCTGCCAGTGCGACACGCGACTGACTGAGTACGCGCGGAAAATTGATTCCGCGGTCGCCGCCAAGACGCGCACCCGCATCAACTCGGCATTGCTCAAGCTTCAATTCGTAGGTCCTGAGCGCTTTGATACCCATGTTTTTCTCGGGTGCCGAGATGCTCAGACCCGGGTTTTTGCGATCTACGAGAAAGCCGCCCACATGCTCGAAACCGGCTTCTGGACCGGCAGCGAACACTAATATCGATGAAGATTCAGCAGCCAGTGGCACGTAACATTTGGCGCCGTTGAGAATAAAGCCGCTACCGTTATGCACTGCTGCGGTCATCAGCGCGGCTGCATCGTAATCGTAACGCGGCTCCATCAGGGCAGCCGAACCGGGAACGAAATCGCCGGCGCAAAGCGGTTTCAAAAACGCTTGACGCTGAGCATCAGTGCCCATCTCGAGCACCGGAAAGGCCGTTAGACGCGGCGCCAGCATATGCAGTGCAATCGCAAGGTCGCCGAAAGCTAGTTCTTCGGCAATGATCGCGCCGGTGACCGCCGAGCGCTGGTCGCCATAGCCACCGTAGGTTTCTGGAATGGGGCCGCAGACCAAGCCTAGTTCCCACGATTTGGCGATTAGCTCGGCGGGAATTTCACCGCTTTCATCGGCTGGACGTGCGGCCGGGCGGATCTGCTCGGTAGCGAAGGCCGCCACCGTTTCGCGGATCATCCGCTGCTCGTCGCTAAGGTCAAACCCGATCATCCGGCGTTCCTTTCGTTCCGTGGTGTTGAGATCCGCCACTCTTCAGATTCTTAAATTGCGTATGGCGCAGACGGCTTCGCTTGGTTTCAGTTCGTTCCACCGAGTTTTTCACGCCGCGAGCGCTCCTGTTCACGCGCGCGCTTGTATTTGCGCTCGTCTTCAGCGACCCGCGTAGGCGGTGGAATCGGCTTGCGCAACTTCTTGATCAGCCCGCCCGAACCCACGTTCGCGTGACCGCTCGCTTTGCTACCCTCTGCGGCTTTGCTCGGCTTCGCGATTGTGCGCAAACCGCGTGCAGGCCGCAACTCGTCAGTGCTCATCACCTTACTCACCGAGGCCGATAAAGCTCATCTGCAGGCCGGTCACAGCGCCACCCGCTCCACGACGCGAAAAATAGTCATCCGAATTGCAGCGCGTGCAAGGCCCGGCAGTCTGAATCTCGTTAGGATTAAGCCCTGCCGCTTCCAATTGCGTTCGAACGATTCCGCGCAGATTCAGGTACGCCTTGCCCGGCCGCCCTGATCGCGTGAAGGCCGAGGCTGTCGGGATTTGACGGCTAAATTCATCGGCCAGTTCCGCATCGATCTCGAAACAACAGGGGCCAATGGCTGGGCCAATCGCAGCGCGTATTCGGTCGCATCGCGCACCGGCGTTGACCATCGCCGCGACCCCAGCACCGGCAATATCGGCAAGCGTCCCGCGCCATCCTGCATGCAGCGCGCCGATGGTGTGCGACGCCGCGTCATATAAAAGGACCGGTACGCAATCGCCAGTGAAAATCCCCAGTGCGATACCGGCGTCAGTGGTGATCATGCCATCGACGGACGGGCGATTACCCTCGAGGATTCTGTCGCCGCGCCGCACCCGAATCACTTCCGCCCGATGGACCTGCGTCAACATCGCCGGTCTTAGCCCCGGATTGGCCGTATGCCAGCGCCGCCAGTTCTCCGCGACTGCACTGGGTTCGTCGCCAATCCAACCGGCTAGATTGAAGCTCGTATAGACCCCGCGGCTGACCCCGCCACGCCGTCCCATAAATCCGGCTCGAACGCCGGCAACGTCATGGCTTTGCCAAGGCGTGATCTGCGGAGGCGCAATGGCCGCTGACGGGTTATCTATTGATTCGGAGGAATGCATCGGTTGAGCTATCGGCAGTTGGCCAGACTTCAGTGGATAAACTATACTCGCTCTTTTAAGGCAATTCCTATCAGTGAATATAGCTACCGGCAGTGCAATGAATGGTTACAGATATCTAATTGAGCGCAACCGCCTGATGTGCCAGCTTGAGGGCGAATTAGGCAAATTGAGCCTTGCTGACCCAGCCGCTCGTCAGGCCGAGACCCTGCGCCTGCAGGCGCAGTTCGATATCCGCCTGAAGCAGCTCTACGCCCAAGTCGCCACGGAGTACCCGGGCGAGCGCAAAGTCAAAGCGCGTCCAATTGAGGATCCGCGCTAATCGCGGCCAAGGGCAAGCCGCGCTTGGAGCGCTCAATCAGTATTCGGGGGGCGCGCACCCACAACCTGCAAAATATCTCGATCGATTTGCCGCACGATCGGCTGATTGTCGTCACCGGCGTCTCGGGATCGGGTAAGTCGAGCCTGGTCTTCGATACGCTCTACGCCGAGGGCCAGCGCCGTTACGTCCAGAGCCTTTCAACCTATGCGCGCCTGTTCCTCGAGCGTATGGAACGGCCGGATGTCGACGCGATCACTGAAATCCCGCCAGCTCTCGCGCTCCGTCAGAAGAACACGATCAAGAACGCTCGTTCGACCGTTGGGACCGTCACCGAGATCAGCGACTACCTCAGGCTTTTGTTCGCGTCCACCGGTCAGACGTGGTGCCCGCGATGCACCATCGAAGTAACGCGCGACACTGTCGCCAGCGCCGCGGCTCAATTGACGGCGAAGCCCGGCATGTACCTTTTCCTTGCGCCTTTTGCGATTGGCTCGCGCTCGCTGGCGGAGGCCGCCGATTACCTGATCCAGAACGGCTACCATCGCCTCTATCGCGACAATGCGATCATTGAGACGGCGTCGCTGGCCGAGACCTTAAGCATTGCGCAATCGCTAAACGGCTCTGACTCAGTTGCCACACATAGAGTGCAAGCGCCCTCCCCCAACGAACCCCTGATGGTCGTCATCGATCGCGTCGCCGTGACCACGGACGGCTCCGGCGACCGTCTGCGTGAAGCGCTCGAAAAGGCCTTTTACCTGGGCGGCGGCCAAGTCCGCGTGATTCTTCTCACTTCCGTCAACGGTAGGGTCAAGTCAGGCGCCTCGATCTCGTTTGACCGCCGTTTCAATTGCTCGCAGTGCGGCACGGCTTTTCCCGAACCGACCGCAGCACTATTCTCCGCCAACAGCCCGATCGGCGCCTGTCCCGAATGCGAAGGTTTCGGCCGTACCGTGGAGCTCGACCTCGCCAAGGTCATCCCTAATCCTAATCTGTCTTTGCGCCAGGGCCTGATCGCTCCGTGGCGGACCCCCGCCTATCGCGAGATGCACGACTGGATGCTGAAATGCGCCAAGCGCGCCCGCGTCCGCACCGCCGCACCGTTTCGCGAGATGAATGACGCCGAGCGGACTTGGCTGCTCGACGGCGAACCGCGCACCGAAGATCAGGAGTGGGACGAGCGTTGGCCCGGCGTCCACGGCTTTTTCAGTTGGCTGGAACGCAAACGCTACAAGACTCACGTGCGGATTCTGCTGGCGAAATACCGCCGCTTCGTGCCCTGCCCCACATGTGGCGGCGTCAAGCTCAAGCCCGACGCGCTCAACGTCAAACTTAAAGGCCGCACGATTACGGAAGTGAGCACGATGGCCGTGCGAGACCTGCCTAATTGGATCAACGGCCTACGCCGCAACGAATCCATCTTTGCGCGAGCGGGCGGCCTACTGCGCGAACTGGATAATCGTCTGGGTTATCTCAACGAAGTGGGCCTAGGCTATCTGACCCTCGAGCGGCAGGCGCGCACGCTTTCGGGCGGTGAAGCACAACGGATTCATCTGGCCAGCGCGCTCGGTAATCTGCTCTCGGCTACCCTCTACGCCCTCGACGAGCCGACCGTCGGACTTCACGCCGCCGACTCTCGGCGCCTGCTTGGTGTCCTGCGCCATCTGCGCGATCTCGGCAATACCGTCGTCGTTGTCGAACACGATCCTGCAATGATCGCAGGCGCTGACTTCGCCGTCGAACTAGGTCCCGGCGGCGGACGAGAGGGCGGACGGTTAATCCGCAGCGGCCCGCCCGACCCTAACACCAACGGCAATAATGCAGGACGAGCTTTGTTACTCCGCGCGCTCGCCCATCAGCGGCATTTCGGCAAGGACGATCCGGCAATTCGCATCACCGGCGCACGCGAGCATAACCTGCGCAATCTCGACGTCACGCTTCCGCTCAAGCGGATGGTCTGCGTCACCGGCGTTTCGGGTTCAGGCAAATCGACGCTGGTCGAGAACGTGCTCTACAACAACTATCTGCGCCGCGAGGGCGAAAACGTCAGCGATGTTGGCGAATGTGATCGTATCGATGGCCTCGAGCAGATCGGCGAAATCGTCCACATGGGCCAGGAGATGCCCGCGCGCTCGATGCGCTCCAATCCCGCCACCTATCTCAAGATTTACGACGATATCCGCAAGCTCTACGCGGCCACGCCCGAGGCGCGCAGGCTCGGCATCAAGCCGCGCGACTTCTCCTTCAACGTCACCGGCGGACGCTGCGAGCGCTGCCAGGGCACCGGCACGGTCACGGTCGAGATGCATTTCATGGCCGACCTCGAGGTAACGTGCGACACGTGCGATGGCCGCCGCTTCCAAAGCCACATTCTTGGATTGCGTTATCAGGGCCGCAATATCAACGAGATCCTTGAACTTACTATCGACGAGGCGCGCGCCGCCTTCGCGAAAACCCCGGCGATCGCACGGCGGCTGGAACCGCTCAGCGCAGTCGGTCTCGGCTATCTCCAATTAGGCCAGACTACCGCGACCCTCTCCGGCGGTGAGGCGCAGCGGCTCAAGCTCGCGCGCTTTTTACTGGCTGAACTGGAACCGGTTGCGATCACGCGCAACGGCAAAGCCCTCCCCCGGATCTTCATCCTCGACGAGCCGACCACGGGTCTCGCGTCCTCCGATATCAAGCGGCTGCTGCGCGTCTTCACCCGCCTCATCGCCGAGGGCAATACATTGATTGTAGTCGAGCACAATCTTGAACTGATCGCTCATGCCGACCACATCATCGATCTTGGTCCCGGCGGCGGTGACGAGGGCGGACGCGTCGTCGTCTCGGGCGACCCGCTGACGGTAGCGTCCTGCGGCAAATCAGCGACCGGCCGCGAATTGCGGGGTCTCTTCGGCCTGCCTGTCGAAGCGGGCAGCCGCGCGATCAAATCGGCGCTCCGGCTCGCGGCTCAAACGTGATATTTGGCAGGGCCTGCGCGGCCATGCGAGCGCGAGCTTGTGCGAGTGTCACGTCGGAGATTCCGGGGGCTGCGAGCATCCGGCCGTTAGCACTAAATAATCGTGGATTGGCAGCGTAAAGATTTGGTAATCTGAGGGCACCGGCGGCGCTGCCACTGCACGGCGGCACGCGAGGAGGATCGTAACCTCGCTATGAGTGTGACCTCGTCCGAGCGGCTGAAGGACTTCTTTCTGAGCTTGGTGCGCCAGAGCTTTGGACAGCTAGGCGTCGGCGACCGACCTATTACTGATTATATAGCCACCGTCCTGACCGATTTCAGCCGCTCCGAACGATTACTCGCGTTGCGCGGCGCAGACGGTCGCCGGCTCACCAGCGTCGTCGAGATGATGCTTTCACAAATCAGCCCGAGCGATCGCACGCGCGTTTTGGGTGAACGCGAATTGCGCAAGCACATCGGCGATTACACGCTCTTCATGTCCGGACTGTTTCGCCGGTTCGTCGAGCGCGGCGGCTACCTCGATTACTATCTCGAAGAAGGCGCGCGCTCTTACCACGAAGTTTCGCGGCTCGCGGCTGGCCTCGACACGCCGCCTCACCAGCCGAATCATCTGATGTTCGAAGAACTGAGCAAGGGCTTCGAGCATTACTCAGGCGCGCTCGACTTCATGCGCAAATGCTATTTCTCCTCCTCGGCCGGCGACGATCCCTTCGCCGGTTTCTACCGGCATGTTCAGGGCTGGGTACGCAACGGATTATCCAACAACTGACGGGCTCCCTCACAGCTGACGGCGAACGCCTTGACCATTACCTGGTGCGGCTCGGCCTCGCTCCGTCACGCCGTAGCGCCTCCGTGTTAATCGAGGAGGGCCGGGTGCGCCTCAACGGCAGGCTCCAGCGCAAGGGTGCATTGGTCAATGCGAAGGATGAAGTCGAAATCATTGTGCCACTGGAATCGAGCGCAAGAGAGCCCGTTCTAGAATCTAAAGTATCACTTGATATTTTGTACGAAGACCCCGTGCTGCTGATCGTTAATAAGCCACCGCTACTCCCCTGCCACCCGCTGGATCACAATCGCGATGAAACCACCGTAATCACGCTGCTCGCCAAAGATTATCCCGAAGTTTATCCTGGCGATTTTGCGGAAGACGACACACTCGGCGCCAGACGTTTGGAGGGCGGCCTGATCCATCGGCTCGACAACGGCACTTCGGGCGCGCTAATGGTCGCGCGGACGCCTAAGGCACTGTGCTTCATGCGCGAGGCCTTGCGGGCGGGGCGCATCTATCGCCGGTATGAGGCCTTGATTGAAGGTAGCCTGAATAGCGCGATCGACTTGACGTGGCCGATCGCTCATCATCGCAAGAATCCGGCGCGGATGGTGATCGTCGATAACTTGCCGCTATCGGCGACCGTAAGCCGCTCCAAAAAGATGGTGCGCGTGCCCTATCGCGGAACTCCTCGTGACGCCTTCAGCCATGTCAAACCCGTTTCGCGACCGAGCAGCTTCACGCTTGTCGATGTGATTCCGCGCACCGGCCGCCGTCATCAGATACGAGTGCATCTGGCAGGCATTGGACAGCCGATCGCCAACGACGAACTCTACGGCGGTCGACGGTTGTTACCGCTGTCCGAGGGTCGCTTCTGGCTTCATCTAGCGGAGCTTCGCTTCATTGCCCCCGTCGGCAACCAAGTCCAGATCCTGGCCGCCCGCCCCAAAGATCTCGCAGACACACTTGCAAGTATCGGGGTTCGGCTGGCTCCCGCTACTCGCGGGACAAAAATCTAAGACGCGCCGGGCCAGGAATTGCCCCAACGATCGCGGATTACCACTTCGCCGAGCGGCTTGCGGCGCACACCCCCGAAGTTGTCAGGCGGATAACCGACTGGGAGCAGCGCGAAAGTCTCGACCTCCTCGGGCAGCCCAATTACGGCCTTCATTTCGTCTTCGCATAAAGTGTGGTTCGTCGTCAGCACAGTGCCGAGACCGAGCGCGCGGCATGCAAGAATGATGTTCTGGACGGCGGGATAGATACTCGCCATCCGCGTGCATAGTTGATTGCGCGCCTCGACTGCTGCATCGATACCTCCATATTGCCGCGGCGCTTTTTTCTTTGCCGCGACCAGAATCAGCACCGGCGCTTCGCCCATATGCTCATGCAGATAGAATCCCGACGATTTCAGCCGCTGATATTCGGCTTCGGTCATATGTGCCGGCTTGGTGGCATTAGAGTAGAAGGGCCGCACCATCTGCGAAGCCTTGGCGTAAACGGCCCCAACCCGCCGGCGTTGCTCAGGATCGGTGATTATTACGAAAAGCCAATCTTGAGCATTGCCACCGGAAGGCGCGGAGACGGCGGCTTCGAGAATTTGGGTGATAAGCTCATCGGGAACTGAATCCGCTTTGAAGCGCCGCATGGCACGCGCCGAATGAATCACTTCGAAGAAATCTGCTGGGGCCATCTGTGACACCATTCAATCAAGAATTGCTCTAGCAAATACTGAAATAATCAATCCCAGTCCTTGAGATCTGTAAACCTGGCCTGAATCAACCGTTGAAGGAGAGCAAAAATGATCGCGGTTGAAACCCCGAACATGAGCATTCCATTCGCAGCCTCAAGCGGACCCAGCATTCTCCACGAAGGCGACATAATCACGTCACCATAGCCCAAGGTCGTGTAATTCACCGCTGAGTGATAGTACGCTGCCCCGAAATGCAAAAATTCTCCGCAGATGACGAATAGCAAGGCCCAGCAGGCGATCTCGATTAGATGTGCCACCAACGCGATGGTTATTGCCAGTGCAACGATAGAAAAGTCGGGCCAGAAGCCGGCAGTAGCGCGGCCGACCCTTCGCTGGTGGCGAACGAAGTTTACCGTCGCGAGAACGGCCAGCGCGCGTATGAAGATAGTACAGATCACAGCGATCGCGCCAACTGCCAATGGCATCAGGATTGCGATTTGATGAGTCTGAGTCATTCTTCTGCCGAGAGCATATTTGCACGCCTGGTTTCGACGTGGCATAGCGAGTCCACATCGTCCGCCCCATAGCCCGGAAGGCTTACCGCCGTCCACTTGCTCTACCGAAACTGACTACTCTCCACGAATATACGCTCTCCTTTCCGCCAGCGAGCCACGCATCGGCAAAACCATAAATATCAAGCTTTGAACAAGCTTCAGAAGTGTCCGGGAGCTAGCGGTACGACGTCGGCCGATAGTGATGCTCACCTCACCGGCTCTGGAAAATTGCACTGATTTCGTGCCAATCTCCCCATCTGACCAGATTCATCGGCATTGACTACTGCTGGATCGAAGCAACGCAATGACCACTGTGCAGGGAGAGCAATCAGATGGCAGAAAAATTCGATAAGCCGATCGGACTGACCGCAAAACCAACGCGATCGCAAGAGTTCTACGATAGCGTCAAACGCAAGTACGCCGAAGAACGCGACCTGAGGTTGAAATATCGTCCTCAAGGTCTCTCCGCGTACACCTACGAATTAAGCGGAGCCCTGGCTAAGTACGAGATAGACACCTACGCAGGTGAGATCACGCCTCGAGAGCCGATCAAGGATACCGTCGAATGCCTGTTCATCGGTGGCGGCTTTTCGGCGCTCCTGACTTCCGCTCGGCTGCGTGAGCACGGTGTCGAGAGCATCCGCATTGTCGAGCGCGGTGCTGACGTCGGCGGCACGTGGTATTGGAACCGCTATCCCGGTGTGGCCTGCGACGTCGTCTCCTACGACTACCTGCCGCTCCTCGACGAAATGGACTACGTACCCAAAGACCATTACGCCGGAGGCCCTGAGATCTTTGCGCACTGCCAGGCCATCGCGCGGAAGTATAATCTCTACGAGCTTGCAGTCTTTCATACTACCGTCACTTCCACGGTTTGGGACGAAGACGAGCAGATGTGGCATATCGCCACCGACCGCGGCGACCAAATGAAGGCGCGCTTTGTGATATGCGCTAACGGGATTCTCACGAAACCGAAGCTGGCAAAGATCAAAGGGCTGGAAACCTTCAAAGGTCATTCCTTTCACACCTCGCGATGGGACTATGCCTACACCAAGCCCGACCTGTCGGGACTCGAAGACAAAGTTGTCGGTATCATCGGCACTGGGGCGACTGCCGTGCAGGCCGTTCCTGGACTCGGGGCTGCGGCCAAGGAGCTTTATGTCTTCCAGCGCACACCCTCATCAATCGATATTCGCGACGACTGGCCGACCGATCCGAATTGGGCTCGCAAACTATCTCCCGGTTGGCAGGCGCGGCGGCGTGAACGCGCCCGGATGGAACCGCAGATGAGCGCGGAACAGAAGGCGAAGCACGCCGCTACGTCTCCCGAGGAGAAAATCCGGCGGCAGGAAAACGCGAACATGGAAGCGATGATGAAGATCCATGCGCGCATTGATTCAATCGTCAAAGACAAGCCTACAGCCGAGGCGCTCAAGCCATGGTATATGCTGATGTGCAAGCGCCCGTGCTTCCACAACGATTATCTGCCTACCTTCAACCGGCCCAACGTGCATCTAGTTGATACCCATGGCAAGGGCATTACTGAGATCACGGAAAAGGGTCCTGTGTTTGAGGGCAAGCAGTACGAATTAGACGTTCTGATCTACGCCACCGGCTTCGAAGTACAAAGGACCGGCACCTACAATAACATTAAAGGTGTCAACGGCCTTGATATTGGCGAGAAGCATCGCGATGGCGTGCGCACGTTACTGGGTGTCCATTCTCAAGGCTATCCCAATATGTTCATCATGGGTGGCCTGCAGGCCTCATTCCAGTTCAACTTCACTGACATCATCGAAGCTCAAGGTGAGTACATCGCGGCGTGTATCGACCACGTACGCAGCCACGGCTATCGATCCTTGGATGCGGCTCCGGCGGCTGAGGAATGGTGGGTGCAGCAAGTCATCGAACATCGCGGCAAGACCGGCTTCAATCAGGAATGCACCCCCGGTTATTACAACTTCGAGGGTGAGTTTCAGCGCCGCCAGGATGGTAACTACAATGGCGGCTTCTTCCAATACTGCAAGCATCTGAACGAAGTCCTTGCGCAAATCGATACTCACTTCACATTTGTCGAAAAATCAGTGACTTCAGAGTGACATAGCTGTTCCGGCAAATTGAATGATCAAGTTAAGGCCGGGCGGCGCTTCGAGCCGCCCGGCCTTAATGTTCTATGTAACTGTGGGTTCGGCTTTCTCCACGCTCAGGTCAGTTCATACGCCAGGATTCCGCGCCAGCCGGCAAATAAAAGAGCTTGGCTGCATTCTCGCGCATGATTGCTTGCCGCTGCTCTTCTTGCAGATGGGCGGTATGTTCTGCCAGCAGTTGCTGCGAGCGAGGCCAAGTTGAATCCGTGTGAGGGAAATCACTGGCCCACAAGAGTTGGGTTTGGGGCATTTGATGCAAGGAGTTGAAGGCAGTCAGATCGTCCTGGAAGGTCATCCAGACGTTACTCTTGATGTATTCACTAGGTACTTTAGTCAAGCCCTTGATCACGCCGTTCTCGAAATTGAATTTGGCCGCGTGGTCCATACGATACATATAGTGAGGCATCCACCCGGCATCGCCTTCGGCGCACACCAGCTTCAGTTCGGGATGGCGTTCGAACACCCCGCCTAGTACCATAAGACCGACGACATCCTGGACCGCGCGAATGATGCCGAGAAAGTTATTCATCTCGTGCCCGCGATGAGGCATGTTAAGACTACCGTCGCGCGACGTCAGGATGTGAAAACAAATCGGAAGTTCCAGATCAGTGGCACAGTCCCACAGAGCGTCATAATCAGGATGGTCGTAATCTTCATGAATCGGCCGGCCGGGCATCATCATGCCCACCATCCCCATCTCTTTGGCACGGCGGAAATCTTCGATAGCGCTATCGACACTAAGGACCGCGGTCTGCGCCAATCCAAAGATACGATTGGGAGCCTCACTACACATCGCTTGCAGCCAACGATTGTAGGCTTTCATGCAGGCGTCTTTATATTCGGCATCGCGATGCATACACAGACCCATCCCAACTGAAGCGTAGACAATCTCCGCAGCAATCCCATCCTGATCCATATACGGTAGCCGGGCCCTACCCCCATAGGCGGCCTCGCGAATATCTGCAAACTTGATTCTTTTAGCGCGGTCGTTGCGTTCCTTGATGCTGAAGCCGGCGCCATCGATAAAGCCGAGGGCGACTGGCCGTTTCATTCCCGGCACGACAAAGGCCTCGGTGCCGTCCGGTTGGGGAACCACCCGCGGCGCATTGTCGCGAAACTTCGGGTCGATGTAGTCGACATAACAATTAGGTGGTTCACAGACATGGCCGTCTGCGGAAATTATGCCGCGAGGAATCATATTAAAGATCTCCTTTGATAACGTTCTTGGTAATCGTATATTTCATGTCGCAACCGCAATGGTAATTAGCATAATCTATCGAACGAAATACGTCGCATAAGGAACAGCCAGGAATAAAACCGTCCTAAAGCCATCCCACGTCTCTTCTGCGCTGATGGCAAAATCTAGCATAACAAAATCGTCGATCTGGACCGATTCTCCGCTAGGCGGGTTGACGCGGCAGGCGGTAGGTCTCGGCAGCGGTAGAATAGAAAAGTTGAGCCTTCTCGTCCGGCGTAAAATCGGCGGCAATCTTCTTGAACGAATTCCACAGTACGCCATACGAGCATGAAATCCTGTCGACCGGAAAGTTACTCTCGAACATGCAACGTCGTGGTCCAAACTTGTCGATGGCGTGGAGATAGTAATCACGCGTCGCCGCAACCAACTCATCGCTGCTTGGCGGCAAAGCACGCCGATGCCAATTGAATCCATTCACTGGCATATTAATGCCTCCGAGTTTCACCACGACATTGGGGCAGGTCGCGAGCTCGGTGACGTCGCTTTTCCATTGCCGGAAGATCTCCTCGCGGCGATCCTTATACGGACCTATCCCGAGTGGTCCGCCGAAATGATTCAGTATGATCTTCGTGTCGGGAAATGCTTTGGCGAGATCAGTCACCTGACGCATCTGTGGATGATACTGCCAGGCCTCGAAGCTTAGGTTCAGACCTCTCAGCCGTGCGAAACCTTCGCGAAAGCGCGCCGACTCGTACAGATCCGCCGTCGGGCGAGTATGCGAGTTTCTCACCGCTGGATCCGGATCGAAACCACCAGCGTGCCGAATACCGCGAAAGCGCCCGGGGGCGGCCGCAATATGCGCTTGCAGTACTTCTTCGACAGCCGCTCCCAGCGTTAGATCAGCGAAACTAACAATGCCAGCCGCGACTCGTGTCCTGCCGTACTTGCCACTGGCGCTTTGCGCAGCGATGCCATTGACGAACTCAGTCTCGCCCACCGGTCTCAGTGATTCGGGACCGTCCGCGCGATACATCGAGAGGCATTCGACGAATACGGTCGCGATCACGCGATGCCCCGTGTTCGTGTCGCGGAGGATTTCGTCGAGCAGGTAGCGGTTATTTGGATGGTCCCACAAATGATGATGAGGATCGATGATTGGCAGTGTAGGCTCGAGTGTTGGCTCGGCGACTTGTGCCAGCCACGCGTCGTGGGACAGCGGTTGCGCTTTATCGTCTCCCATACCGGGTCACTCCATCGGGCGATTCTTGACTCTACGGCGGATTTTCATGCCTTGCAGCCGTCATGATTGCGAGGGATCGCCCCTCAGTAGCCTCGCGTACCAGTGACGGTTAACAGAATTCAGCGATCATAAGAAGGAGGCTCAGGCGCGCGGTAGCCCGTCGGGAAAATTCGCCGCAAATTGGCCATTCTTGCCGGCGGTCCCACGAGCTTTTCTAATAACGGAGGCGGCCCTTGAATTCGGCCCCGATGGCCTTCAGCCTGTAGCTAATTCGAATTATCGCCAATCGAACATTTGGTCGACAACCCCATCCGAGGTCAAGCATGATAGCCGTGCTTGCAGCTATCGGCGACCGCAGGGTAACCGCCGGCCAATTAGAGCATCACGGAAACGAATTGATGGCAAACGCGATATTGATTACGAAATCGCAGCCTTGCGCGATGCGCTCGACGCTTATCAGGATAACGACCACCACCCAACTCTACGAGTTACTCCGCTAGTTGCTCGAAGAGATCGACGAACGAGTCAGCCGCCTCGACGCCAGCGGGACCAATTCGCTCGTTGCGCCGGCGGAATTCTCGCGTTTGATGCTTTCGACCTATTCGACTTGGCGCCGACATAGATGCGAGCGTAAGTCACTTGATTACCTTGGCGAGGCGATCGAGTTTGGAGCGATAGTCGCCACGGAAAGTCGGAGCAACGCCACTGACATCGACCAAGCGGTGTACGCCGATTTCTTCGAGTTGCGGAATCAGTTCGCGCGCATGGGCACTGTCAGCATTATCGTCGCTCAATGGGACCATCAGGGAGATGTCGAGCTTGCTGAAATCGCGGCCGATCGCGGCACATTCCTGCCTCAGCCCGGCAATCTTTTCAGTAGCGAAATTGAGGGCTGCAGGAACCGAGAAGCAAACCGGGATATAACCGTCGCCCCATCGCGCGACCCATTTGAGCGCGTTCTTATCCAGGCTGCCGATCAAGACTGGGGGGCCGGGCTGCTGGATCGGCTTAGGATAGCATTTCAGCCTTGAGTATTTGACGTATTTGCCGTTGAACGAGGCGATATCGTTGGACCATAACTCGCGCATCGCGGCGATATACTCAGCGGTCTGCGTCCAGCGATGGGGAAAATCGGAGCCCAATACTTCGGCGGCTTCACGGAGCCATCCGGCGCCGACACCGAAGAGGAAACGGCCGTGTGATAGGCGGTCTAGAGTCGCAATACGCTTGGCGGTCGCAATCGGATTGTGCTCGGGGACGAGGAGGACCGAAGTACCGATACGAAGCTTTTTGGTCGTCGCCGCGGCCATCGCGAGGACCACGAACGGTTCCGGGAAATGAGCGTAATGCTCAGGAATCCTACCAGTTGGGCCGATCGGGAAACGCGAGACCGGTTCAGCGGGGAAAAGCATGTGATCGCCGACCCATACGGATTCGAGGCCGAGTTCCTCACACTCGTGAGCAAAGACGCCGGGGTCTGGCGCGGAGTCGTCGACGCGGTCGTAAATCATTGCAATACCGATTTGCATAACGTCCTCCCGAAGGAATGCCAGCGACGGATGTGGCGAGTGTTGAGAGAGCTACGCCGCAATCTTTCAGATATGCGAGCCGTGACGAATCTGCAAGCCAATCGAGTGTCGCGAAGCGGCGCTGTGAGCGGCCGCAAACCTAGGATGGAGGCGAAAGCTCTGCCGGTAACGAATCCACATCACGCTCATAGCAGCTGCGGTCCGAGTAGTGTTCCCAACCCCGGCCATACACATAGCCTTCTTGTGATGTGCTTGCGGCGGGGGATTTTGTATAGAAATTCGAACAGAGACTAAAGGAATGAGGGTTGATCACGTAGT
This sequence comes from Binataceae bacterium (SeqCode), assembly GCA_035524095.1. GTDB lineage: Bacteria > Desulfobacterota > Binatia > Binatales > Binataceae > DATJUF01. The sequence goes on from DATKPK010000179.1 coordinate 16,747, forward strand.
ACTCGTAAGGACTCCCAGTGCTAGGGTCCTTCGGGAGATTCGCAATATCGCGCCAGTCCGCGAACACCGGCACCTCGGCAAGACTCTTTGAGACAGAAAACCCTTGCGGCAGTGCGATTTGCCGCGTCGGGGCAGATCGAGAAATGTCCCACCGAGTCTCGCCGGATCTCATTCAGTCTGGGAAGTTTACCCCACCCTGCCCCCACCCGAACGGTTCGGGAGGCATGGGAAGTATCACCAAATCAGAACGCAGCGAGCGTGCCGGGTAATTTTTTTGGCAACCCGCAAAATGGGTGGGTTTCATGAACTCGAATCCCTATGTCGAAGCCCGTCGCGAATGGGACGAACGTTACGCCGATCTCGTTCTCGGCAAACGCAACTGGCAGATCATCGCTAGAGGATTGCTGCTGCTGAGCCTGATCCTCGCCGCTGGAGTTGTTTGGCAGAGCACTCGCAGCCGGTTTATCCCGTATGTGGTCGAGGTCGACAAGCTCGGCTATGGGCTTACCGTTCCCAAAGCTCTCATTCCGAGCACGGATCCGGCGCTCGTTGGCTTTGGCGCTGACGGTCGGAGGGTGTTCGGCACAACAAAGGACACCAGAATCAATCTCAAGCCGCGAACGTAGCGCCGATCGAACCTGAAGCACCGGAGGCCGAGGCCACGCCCAAGCCGATTACTGGGGCGGAACTGCTCGCACAGCAGCCCTCGGAGGTTCGGGCAGCGTACAAGGACCACGATCAGAACGGCCAGTGGGCAACGTACAAGACGCCACGATACGTACTCTATCCCTTCAGCCAAGGGCCCGATCCCGTAGTCGATTGCGAACCGCTACGAACCACCGACCTGCAACTACAAGCGGGAGAAACCATCACCGATGTTGCGATGGGCGACACAGAGCGATGGATGGCAACGCCGGCATCGTCTGGCGATCCGACAAACCCGACGCCTCACCTCGCTGTGAAGCCCCAGGCGGCAGCGATTGTGACGAACCTAACCATCTACACGACCAAGCACATTTATCACCTGCAGCTACGATCGCGCGGCGGCCACGCCATGCAGGAGGTTGAGTTTTACTACCCAGACGATCTTCTGGAGGCGATGCGTAAAGCCGATGAGGCCGCGGCGCAAAGCACGGCAGTTGCGGCAGCAGATCCACCGACGAGTCCGAGCGAGATTAGGCCGATCGCTTCGGTCGATCCGCGTCACCTCAATTTCGATTACGACGTCTCCGGTCCTCAAGTTCCGTGGAAGCCAATCAGGGCCTTCGACGATGGATCCCATGTGTTCATCCAGATGCCCAATGGCATGCGTTCCAGCGACGCGCCCGCGTTGCTGGTCGCGGCGGGTAGCGGAAACCAGATGGTGAACTACCGCGTACGCGGCGAGTACTACGTCGTCGATCGCCTCTTCGGTCAGGCAGTAATGGTTTCGGGAGTCGGCCGACAGCAGGACCGCGTGACGATCCAGTACGCGGGCAACGCGAGTTAGGGGCCATGTCCGAGATCGACAAAACGCCCGCGGTGCAAATACGCTTCATCGAACTGACCTCCCTTCCGTCGGTTTCCCTAGCTCTGCTGTTCGGCCCAGCTGATCTTAGATCCGCAACGAAGGCGGCCCACGACTCAACGGCAGGCTCGCCGCCACAGCAGTGGGGCTCATGGTCGGGCTCGTGATCTTGCTCACGTTGGCTGTGCAGTCATCCGGTCCGGGCGCCCAACTTGCGGGTCGCAATGGAGCCGACGATACTGCGTCGAACAAGAGCGAAGTTCAGGACCTCATCGCTCACGCTGGCGATCCGACGCCTGCCGCATTCCCTGCGCCCCCGGCGGATCCCCCACCAATGGTGATCCCGAGAGAGCAAACCTCGGCGCCGGCGGTTCCTCGCCAACCGAGCAGATACGCGGAGTGGGCGCAGGACAAGTACATGAAGGCCCTGGAGGCGCCGCAGATGGTTTCTGCATTCCACGGTGGCTCGGCGCTCCAGATCCCGAGCGTGGCCCAGACAGGCAATGGAGATGCGAACAACGCGCTCGCCTTAAACGGTTTCCAGTCCTCGAACGACACGTCTTCGTCGGTGAGACTTCATCCGCCGGCATCGCTGTGCACGGTGATGACAGGCAATGTGATTCCTGCGGTTTTGATCAGCGGTATCAATTCCGACTTACCGGGACCAATCGTGGCTCAGGTCAGCCAGAACGTTTACGACAGCGCGGGCGGACGATCTCTGCTGATTCCCCAAGGCAGCAGGCTGATTGGTTCATATCGAAGTGCAGCAGGTTACGGGCAGAGCCGCGTCCAGATTCAATGGCAGCGCCTAATCTTTCCGAACACAGCGAGCATGGACATTCCGCAGATGCCGGGAACCGACGAGGCCGGATACGCGGGCTTCACCGACCAGGTGAACAACCAGTACATGCGCACCTTCGGCACCGCAGCGCTCATGAGTTTGATCAGCGCAGGACAGGCGGTGGGACAGATGGCGGCGTTCGGCGGCGGAATGGGTGGACCGCTCGGTTACTACCAACCAAACCAGTGGGCGATGGCCTCGGAGATGGCGGGCTCGTCCGCAAGTTCGCAATTCGGTTCGGTTGGGCAGCAGGCGATCGAGCAAGGAATGAGCACCGGCCCGACCTTGGAGATCCGACCCGGCTATCAGTTCAACGTCATGGTGACCGAAGACCTCGTCTTTCCGGGTCCATACAAGGGCTGAGTTGTACACAAAATGGACAAGCACTTGTGCACGAAACGTACACAGGTGGTCTCGCAAGGAGAGCGGCAATGGGAGTTCTGAAAGAGAAAAAGGAACGGACGGAAACCGTCACCATCCGCATCGCTTCGTCAGTGAAGGCGGAGATCGATCAATTACGTGAACGCGCCGAAGCAACGGGATTCGATCTGAACGCCACAATGTCCGAATCGTTGACGCGACTGGTGAAGCAGGTCCGGGAAGAACTCGACGGGATCGCAGCGCCCAGCACTAGAGGTAATCGCTCAAGAGCAGCGCATGTGAATGGTCTGACGCGAGCCGGGGGCGAGCTTTCGCCAGCACCAAGCAGCGGCGGAAATGACGGGTAGCGCTAACGGAGATCGGTAAGGACTTAGGAAGCAGATTTATGGGGAGGGGAACGCGCGGTCGTAGAGCAAGATAAAGCGAAGTACCACACCATACGATATGTCGCGCGTTCCCCTCTTATTCCAAGGATTTTCTCAACATGAAGCGCCATTCTGAAAATATCCTTCCGATAGGCGGCGCGAGTGCAATTTCGCCGTCCTGGAATCAGTTTCGGGCACCGCTTCTTGCGGGCATTTCGACAGTTCTCATGGCAGCCGGCATCACGTTCTTGACGCGGTATTTTCGAATTGGCTTGACCCCTTCCAATAGTTCATGCGCCGAGGGTTTCTATCGCCTCGTCGACGCGCCGATAGGGCGTGGCGAGCTCGCTGTAGCATGCGTTCCGGTCAACTCTGAGCAGGAAGGTCTTATGCGCGGATACCTAGCTGACGCGATTGTCCGGGCGGCGGAGAGCCGGTGCTGAAGGTGATCGGTGGCTTGCGCGGCGACAAGGTGGACGTCGAAGCGGGATGGGTTGCCGTCAACGGCAAACGGCTCGCCAACAGCGCGACTCTGACGCGGGACAGCGCTGGTCGCCCGCTCACGCACGTCGTGTGGGGCAAGCGCCGAGTCGGCACGGAAGAGGTCTGGCTATTTGGTTTGAACAACCGGCGAAGTTGGGATTCCCGATACTTCGGTCCGATTCCTTTGCGGGCGATTCGCGGAGTTGCCGAGCCTCTGGTGACCTGGTGACGAGTCATGGCGAGCGGCGCACACAGCACAGAGCAAGGTCTTAGGGTTCATTACCTCACCAATCTCGGCGGCCTCATTGCGCTCGCCGGCTTGGACATGGAGCCACCCGATTTTCTGCTCGGAGCTTTTCTCAGCATCGCGAGAGAGACCGCCGCTCTCGGTCCAGAGCAGCGTGCGGAGATCGCGGCAAAGGGACAGGTGAAGCTCGACGAGCGGGCGACTGGGAAACGCGCGTGGACATCGTGGAATCGGGCGCGGGAACTCCACAGCATCACACTTACGAGTGCGCAAATTCGCCCAGTAATCGTGGCTCTCGGAAGGTCGGCTCCGAAAGAAAGCGAAGCGCTCCCGTCAGCGCTGATACGAACGCTGGAAGAGGTTGAGTGCGATGGCTAGTCGGCCTCGATTGAACAAAAAAGAGGTCGAAATCCGAGTTCGACCGAATCGGCGCGGCGACTAGAGGCGGCCTCTCGCGCCTTGGTGGATGCGTTTGGAAAAGAGACACCTGATCGCCAAGCGCGCAGGGTCGAGGTAAGCGGGGACGTGACATTCGGACGCAAGGCGGGGCTTCTCAACGGCGGAGCGTCGTCAAGGTGATGTACACGCGCAATGGCAAGCCCAGGTCGAACGCGTGGGCCGCGCACGCACGATACCTGACGCGCGAAGGTGCACAGCTCGAGAACGAGAAGGGAATGGGATTCGACGCGGAACAGGATCGCATCGATATGGTCGCGGTGGTCAGAGAGTGGGGAAAGGCCGGCGATGAGCTGATGTGGCGAATCATCGTGTCCCCGGAAGACGCCGATCGCATGGACCTGAAGGACCACATTCGCGACCTCGTCGGAGCAATGGAAAGCGATCTTGGGACGGGCCTCGAATGGGTCGCTATCGATCACAACAATACAGACAACCCGCATGCGCACCTGCTGCTGCGAGGCGTCGATCATAGCGGCAAAGCTCTGCTGATAGATCGGGACTATGTGAGGAACGGCATTCGCGCGCGCAGCCAGGAAATCACGAGCCGCGAGCTAGGACAGCGTCTCGAACCGGAAATGCTCCGCACCCGCGGAGAGACGATCACCAAGGAGCGCTGGACGGAGATCGACCGAGCGCTGCAGCGCCGAATGAACGGAGACCGAGTGGCGGATTATCGCGGCCTCGTTCCGTACAACGACGCGGCGCGAGTGCGCGCCGAGCAGGAAATGCAGCGGCTTCAGTTCCTGGAGGGGCTTGGGCTCGCACGCAAAACCGGCAGCCTAGCTTGGGAACTCTCGCCGGACCACGAGCGAGAATTGCGCGCGCGCCAGCTTGCGATCGATGTCATCAAACGGCAGGCGGAGGCCAACAGAGTTCGCTCTTTGAATGAATTGGCCGACGAGCGCGACGTGATGATTGCGAATTCCGCGACGAGGGGGGCTACCAAGGACGCTTTGTTGGGTATTTCGAGGACTCGGAGGGCCGTCGCTATGCTGGTCTCCAGCGGGGCTACGCGGTAACCGCGATACCCACCGATCGCAGGGATCTCAGAGCAGACCAGGAATACTTCGCGCGGCCTCGCGGCCAGGAATGGGGGATCACCGAAGGGCGCGATCGCAGTCGCGGGCGCGGTAGGAGCTAAGACGACGGCTGAGCAACGTCCGTATCGATCGCGCGGCGCCGCACTAGGGCTGCTGCGAGTAAAGAAATTCGCCGCGGCGGTTCTGGGAGCGTCGTTTCTTACCGTGAACTTCATGACCACGCAGCACACCGCTTGGCTCATGGGCGATTCGCCGCGACTAGGACCAGCTCTATTTGCGCTCCCATGGACGGGACCAATCTACGCGCCGTGGAAGTGGATGGTATGGGCGTGGCATTGGCGTGGAATCGAGCGGATGCAGCCCCTGTTTGTTCTTAGCATGCGCGAGGTTCTTTATCCGATGGTGCCGCTGACGCTCTTTGCAATTGTAGCGTTGGCTGAGACGCGGAGTGGATGGCTCCAGGTATCAGCAGACCTTCACGGTTCAGCCCGGTGGGCGACCACAAGGGACGTAAAGAAGGCTGCGTTTCTGGAAACGCAGACGTGGATCGGGAGGCGCCTTCGGCGTCTGGCTATGAGGCTGCGCCTGGTCGGTCCACGTCAGAGCAAAGCGGGTATCTTCCTCGCGACTTGGCTGCACTTCGGGCGGATCTGGTTTTTGCGAGATTGCGGACAATCGCACGGGCTTGTTTTTGTGCCGACACGCAGCGGCAAGGGAGCCGGCGTCGTGATCCCGACCCTGCTCACGTGGCCTCACTCTGTGATTGTCCATGACCTAAAGGGCGAGAATTGGGCCATCAGCGCAGGCTGGCGGAAATGGGCAGGTCAGGTATGCATGAAGTTCGATCCTACGGACACGACCGGCTCAAGCGTTAAGTACAATCCGATCGAACAGGTGCGAATCCGCACGGACCACGAAGCGGAAGACGTTCAAAACATTGTCCAAATGATCGTGGACCCGGATGGCAAAGGGCTTCACGACCACTGGGTGAAGACCGGCGCGGCGCTCCTCACCGGAACGATTCTTCACATCCTTTATGCCGAGCCCAATAAGACACTTCGCGGCGTGGCCGGTCTTCTGATCGACCCAGGGGTGAGCATACAGGACAGCATCGAGCGAATGCTGAAAACCGAACACGTCCAGACC
>DATKPK010000180.1:0-93416 GCA_035524095.1 Binataceae bacterium (SeqCode)
CGCGGCCGACACCGGAAGTGTCGGCCGCGGAACTGGCTGCCGCCTCAGCGTGGCTCAAGCCGCTCAATTATTACCGTCAAATGGCGGGATTAGCGCCGGTGACACCGGATCAGGTGCTTGCAGCAGGCGATGTGGCTCACGCACGTTATCTGGTCAAGACGGATGCAGACGCTATCCGGGCTGGCTCGATTGGCGCGGAGGCCCACACGGAGGACCCGTCGAGTCCGTGGTACTCGCGCGCAGGTCAGGTTGCAGCCCAGGGAAGTGACGTAGAGGCTGGAGCCAATCCATACGGCAAACCATGGCTGACCCCCGAGGCGGCGGTCAGCGGATGGATCAGTACGCCATTTCACCGGTTGGCAATCCTGAATCCGCTTTTGCGGGGAGCTGGCTATGGCCAGTTCTGCGACGGTGGTTCGTGCGCGGCGGCGCTCAATTTACTCACCGATATGAAACCGGTCCCGCCCGCTACGCAAATGCTCGCGAAGCCGATTATGTTCCCGCCCGACGGCTCCATTCTGCCGCTTAAGTCGTGGGAGGACGAATGGCCTGATCCGCTGACTTCCTGCCCCGGCTATACGGCGCCAAGCGGATTAGGAATTACGTTACAGCTTGGCCTGACGCTGGAGACCAATCTTTCCCAATACAAACTGACGCGCGGTGACGGATCACAGTCCGCAGTCGAAGCATGCGGCTTTGGCAGCGACAGCTATGTCAATCCCGACGCAGCAACGCAGGAGCGTGGCCGCCATATTCTAGTAAATCTAGGTGCCGTCGTAGTCGTGCCGCGTGAGCCCCTCGAACCAGGGCGTTATACGGTCGCGCTGACGGTTAACGATCAGCCTTACCGTTGGTCGTTCACGATCAGTCCTTGAACGTCTAAGGATCGTGGATCCCCGCAGACTAATTGTGGCTTTTCACCTATGCGAAATTTAATTTGCCTGGATAAGGCGGGCGTTGTCCGCCACCGCGTCATCGTGGTATCGAGAATAGTTGAAGCTGATGAGAGTCCAAGGAGTCCGGTATGAAGATTTCGATGTTCCATCTGATGCCGTATCGCGATTTGCCGGCCGATTTTGAGCAACGTTATCAATCCGTATGGGTTGATCCGCCGTTCTGGGAATTAGCTGACCCGGCGAAGATAGGGCAATATTACAACTGGACTCTCGACGAATTGACGCATGCAGCAAAGGCTGGCTTCGATGGTATTTGCGTCAATGAGCATCATCAAAATGCTTATGGCTTTATGCCGAGCCCCAATCTCATGGGATCGGCGCTGGCGCGAGCGACCAATGGTTTGGATTGCGCCGTGGTGCAAATGGGAGCGACGCTGCCGACCACAATTCCTCCGATTCGAGTAGCCGAAGAATATGGCATGTTGGATTGCATCAGCGGCGGACGGCTGGTCGCGGGAATGCCGCTCGGTACGCCAATGGATGCGAACCTCTGCTACGGCATCACGCCGTTAGAGCATCGCGAACGCTACTACGAAGCTCACGACCTGATTATGAAGGCGTGGCAGTCGCATGAGACCTTCGCCTGGAACGGGCGGTATTTCAAACTACCGATGGTGAACCTGTGGCCACGGCCGATCCAGCAACCGCATCCTCCGGTATGGGTCCCCGGCGCAGGTAGTCTCAGCACCTGGGATTTCGCCGCGAAGCATAACCATTGCTACTGTTTCCTGAGCTATTACGGGAACAACCTCGGCAAGCGCGTCATGGATGGTTTTTGGGAGTTCGTCGATAAGACTGGCCTCGACGCCAACCCGTATCGAGCAGGCTTCCTGCAACTCGTGACAGTGGCGGAAACCGACGCAAAGGCTGAGGAGCTTTACTATCCTCACATTCGTTACTTTTACGACAAGTGCCTGCACATCCTGGACGAATACCAGATGGTGCCGGGTAATCAGGATTATCGCAGCCTAAGCAACAGCGTTAAGAATCTGCTCCCTATGCAGATGCAACTGGTGAAGTCAGTCGCGGACTGGAAGTACAAGGATTTCGTCGATAACCAATTCGTGATTTCGGGCAGTCCGTCGACCGTCAAAGACATGCTGATGCAGGCGGTAAAGAAGCTGCGCGTCGGCAACCTGATGGTGCTGTTGCATATCGGGTCGATGCCGCATGAGTTGACGCTCAACAATATCGATCTGTTTGCGCGCGAAGTGCTGCCGCATTTCAAAAACGTGTGGGACGAAGACGGCTGGGAAAACAACTGGTGGCCGCAAGGGCTAAAGCCCAACGGTAAACTGGCGGGGCGCCATACGAATGGCAGCGTTGCACACGCGGCGAAGTAGGCTCGGGACATCAGGTTCAGCTGGCGAGGCGCTGAGGTCGTCCGCCGCCTGAACGACGCGCCAGCTTCGGCCGCCATCGTCAGGCCCGTAAACGATATTGCGTCGGAACAGACACGTCTAACGGCAACCAAGATTTAAGGAAATCAGGATTGTATGGCTGCGACTTCGGAACGGACTCTTCAGCTTTGGGAAAAGAAGGTCACCGCGCATGTGAAAGTCGCGGGACAGGGACCTGCGCTAGTTTTTCTCCATAGTGGCTATGGCCTCGTATGGGACGACATGCTCGACCTGCTGGCGCGCGACTTCACCGTCTATGCACCGGAGCATCCGGGCACAACTGCGGGCGATCCGGATGCGGTCAAGCCACTCGAAGATTTATGGGACCTGACGCTGTACTACTACGAAATGTTCGATCAACTCGGGCTGGAGGCGCCAGCCGTGGTGGGACATTCGTTTGGTGGGATGGTCGCGGCGGAAATCGCGGCCAACAATCCGCGGCGGGTCAGCCGTCTCGTACTGATCGATTCGCTGGGACTATGGCTCGATGACGCACCGATCAAGAACTACATGGTGACGCCACAGGCGCAGCTCGATCCGTTATTTTTTCACGACATCAATCATCCGGCGCGCAAGCATATCTTCATGAACCTCGAAGACCCGGAGTCAATTATCCGCGTGACGTGGGCGCTCGGATGCAGCGGCAAGTATATCTGGCCGATTCCGGATAAAGGGCTGCGCAAGCGGCTCCATCGGATAGCCGCACCGACCCTGCTGATCTGGGGCAAAGAAGACGGCTTAACTAAGCCCGTCTACGCTGAGGAATTCAAGAAACTCATTCCTGGCGCGCGAGTCGAAACCGTCGCCAACGCGGCGCACATGGCGCCGCTCGAACAGCCGCAAGCGGTCAGCAAGCTGATTCGCGATTTTCTGAAGCACTGATACAAGGCGCGGAGAGAGGATGCCATCTTGGGCGGGCGTATTGGTGTGTCCACACACCCGATGCGGCACTCGCCTGAACCGCACCGATTGGAATCAGGGCATTAAGGCTCCAATAGCCGAACCAGATAGTCAGTAGGTAACGATTGCCAATTATGCGAAAATCGAAAGCGCGAACAGCCTTGCTCGCCGTCGCACTCACCCTAACGCTCGGCGTCGCTTGCAAAAGCGGAGCAGCCGACCAAGCCAAACTAGACGGAGTTGCTGTGCGAAATACCGGACAATACGCGATTCTCGATACCGATCGCGGTGATATCGTAATTGAGCTTTACCCGAACGTCGCACCCAAGACAGTGGCGAATTTCGAAGAACTATCGAAAAAGGGCTTCTATAATGGCCTGACGTTCCATCGCGTTGAGCCAGGGTTTGTGGTGCAGGGCGGCGATCCTCAGGGTAATGGGATGGGCGGCCCGGGGTACGATCTTCCAGCGGAAATCAGCCCGACAGAGAAGCATCTGCGCGGGACGGTGGCGATGGCGCGCAAGGGCGATCAAGTCAATCCCGATCGCAAATCGAGCGGTAGCCAGTTTTATATCTGTCTAGCCCCGGCGCCGTTCCTTGATCAGCAGTACACGATTTTCGGAGGAGTGGTTGAAGGCATGAACGTTGTCGACCAAATCAAGGTCGGTGACCATATCAAGAAAGTCACAATTAGCGACAAATTGCCGAGCTAAGATCGGCCGAACCTGTGAGGCCGCGCGCGTTAGTAGAGCGAAGCGGAGCGAGCGGGCGAGCTGGAAAAAAACGAGTAAATCAACGAGTCGGCCGCTCTGGAATTAAGGATTGAATTGAACGAGTCAGACCGAAGCGGGCACCAGAACGGGCCCTACTTCACAATCGATCTACATCTGCATACGAATCGCGGCAGCGCGGACTCTAATCTGTCGCTCAAGGACTTGGTCGAACGGTCAACGACGATCGGGATCGGTGCGGTTTGTATCACTGAGCATGATAGCGCCTGGAATCTCAAGGAATTAGAACCATTGGCCGATGGTTCCGGTGTGATCTATATGCGCGGGATGGAAGTCACGACCGAGATGGGCCATATCGGCGTCTTCGGACTAACCGAATACATCGGCGGCATCTACAAGCTGCGGGAACTGCGCAAGGTGGTGGACAAGCTTGGCGGTATCATGGTCGCGAACCATCCGTTCCGCTATAAACTCGACCCGCGCTTCAGCTTCATGAACGCGGATGCAGAAGCGATCGATATGGAGCATCCGGAGCGGGCGGCGCGGCTCGAAATTATGCAAGTATGCGACGCCGTCGAAGTGCTCAACGGGGCCTGTTCGGAAGAGGAGAACCTGTTCGCGCTGAAGGTCGCACGCAGCCTCGGGCTGGCGGAAGTGGCGGGATCGGATTCCCATTCGGCGAATTCAGTTGGATGCGTCACGACACTGCTGCCAGGTCCAATCCAAAGCGAGTGTGAGCTAATCGAGACGATTAAAGCGCGGAAGTCGCGGGCAGGAAGAGGACTGCTTAAGGGCAACATCGAGCCGTTCGAGTTACCGGCCTGACTCCGACCAGTCTACGAGGGCGGCATTGCGGTGACGATTCGATTTGCCCCGGGCCAGCGGAGAATGACCACTTCTTCGCGGAGTGCCGCGCCTGTCGCGGTCGCGAGGCGCGTTCGAAACAGGTCAATGTTTTCAACCTCGTAGCCGAGCGATTGCGCAATACCGGCGAGAAGCTGGCCGGTGCGAATCATCACGCGCAGATACGACGCCTGATCACCGACGACGTAGGCGAGGCACGCGCCCGGTTTGAGAACCTCACGGAGACCCGCAAGATGTCGCGCCATACCGCCGAAATAGAGCAGGGTCACACGGGAGTACATCCGCTCGAAACCTGAAGTCTTGCCCATCGCGATCCGCCGCTGCTCGATGGCGCTGGCGATACGCTGAATCTCGCGGTGATTAGCAACCAGTTCGTCATCACGATCAATCGTGTACACGCTGCGGGTATTGGAGCGAACAAGTTCCTTTTTCAGTGCACGCAACTCCGACTGATTATGGAAAAAGCCCAGTAGCACGGATTCGAGCCGGGTCGTGCGGGTGTAGTCCTTCTCGTTGGGGTAAGGCGGCGAGGTAATAACGGCATCGATAGAGTTTGGTTCTACCAGAGCATCAACGTCGCGAGCGTCACCCAGGCGGACGCTAGCTTCCACCGTGGAACGGCCCAGGGCTTCAAGGTCGGCGGCCATCGCTTTAACCGCTTCGAGCCACGGTCCCAAAACAGCAGCATCGGGCTTGAGCGGCCCGACTCCTACTTCGGGACCAAAATGAAGATTGCTCGACTCGAAAACAAGGGTGCGGGCGAAAGCGACTCTTTCATAATCGTAATAGGCGTCGTCATGGAAATGCTCGATCGCTTCCAGCAAGACGAGCGCCTTGTGTAGCGGTCGAGGGCTGATCGAGTCCTTCAGCAGAAGCTTGGCGGCATCCGGGGGCAACCGGCGAAGGTCAGCGGGCTGCGAAGCAGGAGGCTTATCGAAGAGCGGAAGTTGGGGCGAGTCCGGGATGCCGTCCGTACGCAGTCGCCTCAGCGCGTGTTCAGCTATGACCCGCGCGTGTGCGAGCAATGACGCAGGTTCAAGGTTCCGTTGAACTTTCACACATGAGGCCAAATGCGCCATCGGATTGCGCTCGAGCCCGACGCTCGATATCCCCAGCTTGCGGCATTCAACCAGGGTGGTGCCGGTGCCGCAAAAAGGATCGAGCACGCGGCTGGCGGCGTCTAATCCGAAGCGATCAAGGTAGGTGCGGACCAGATGCGGCGGAAAGGAAAGGACGAAGCGGTACCAGTCGTGAACGGCGCGATCCTCAGAACGAAGCCGATTGTCGTCGCCGGTAAGTTTGGAGTGGCCGCCGCTCATCGTCGAGAGATTAGAGAAGGACCCTCACTGTGTCGATGTAGGGCGTCATTCGCTAATCCGATGCGGGACGGAAATTGGACAGCGCTTCTCGCTCAGACTCAGAGTTTTGAGGCCAGATGCTCGCAACCGACCCGCACGCCTTCACAAGTGAGGGCGCTGTCGGCTCACAGCTTGCATGACTTGAGATTACTTTTTTCATGCAAATAGTTGTGAAGACTTTAAATCGCGGGATAAAATTCAGCTAATCCATTATGGCAGCTACGCATGACCGTTTCGCGCTGATCGAGAGTATCTCGGTGATCGGCAGCGAAGCGCCCGGTGATCTGCGCGAGACTCTCGACCGTATCGTCAGGAGTATCGCGACCGGGATGGAGGTTGAGGTCTGTTCGCTCTACCTCTTCGATGCTCGGCGTGAGCGGCTGGTGCTGCGCGCTACCCTCGGGCTCGATCGCGATTCGGTCGGCCGCGTGTCGTTGCATGCGAATGAGGGATTGGTCGGACTGGTAATCGAAGGCTCAGCGCCGGTGGCGATAGAAGACGTGATGAGCCATCCGCGCTATAAATATTTTCCCGAGACCGGGGAGGAGCGCTATCACACCTTTCTCGGCGTACCGATCCAGGAAGGCCGCCAAAATCCGATCGGCGTACTGGTAATCCAGACACTGCGCCGGCGAAAATTCGCCAAAAACGAAATCCGGCTGCTGCAAACCGCCGCGAGCCAGGTGGTGCAAATTCTATCGCACTATCAGTTACGCGAAACTCTCGCGACCAAGGAGAAGGAGCGCGACGAGTATCGGCGTCGGATGATCGAGGCTAACCGCCAGCTTAAAGGCTACGAGAAGGTAGGTGGAACGACGCGGGTCGCGCCGCGCATCAAAGTTCGACGCCCGCGGTTGGTTGGATTGCCGGCGTCACCGGGCTTCGCCGAAGGCTACGCGCACATCGTCAGTGCCTATCTCGGTTCGGTCGACCGCACGCAGCGGGCCCGCGATATCAAAGGTGAATTGAAGCGTCTCGATGACGCCTTGGCACGGTCAACCAGTGAGTTGGCAGCGCTCAAGGCGCGGATGGAACCGCTGATGCCGGAGTCGGATCTGAAAATCTTCGACGGCCATCGGCTGATTCTCGAAGACGATGAGTTTGTCGACCGGATCCGGGAATCGATTAAACTTGGTTATGCAGCGGAAAGCGCTCTATTCCGTGTTATCGACGATCTTAGCGCGTCGATGCTGGCGGTCGCCGATGGTTACCTGCGCGAGCGAGCGGCGGACTTCAGGGATATAGGTCATCGCGTCCTGCGCCATCTGCGGCACGAAGACAGCAAGAGCGCTTTCTCACGAGCAACCATACTGATTGCAGAAGAGCTGACGCTTTCGCAATTAACCTTGGTCTCGCATGAGAAACTGGTGGGAATCGCCCTGCAATCCGGTGGCGTGACCTCGCACGCTGCAATTCTGGCGCGCGCCTTTGAGCTCCCAACGGTAGTCGGCGTCGAGCATTTGATGGAATCGGTCGGCGAGGGCGATACCTTGGTGATCGACGGCAATTCGGGTGTCGTTTACGACAATCCGTCCAGCGAGGTCGAACACGAGTATCAGGGACTGGTTAAGCGTTACGATGCCTTCAAAAAGGATCTGATGGTCGATCAAGACCAGCCAACAATCACCCGCGACGGCCATCGCGTGCAGATGTTGGCGAACATCGCGCTACTGGCCGATATCCAGTTGGCGCTGCGTTACGGGGCCGAAGGCATTGGCCTATTGCGGTCAGAATTTTCGTTTCTGACCTACGAAGACTTTCCCGACGAAGAACAGCAGTTAAAGCTTTACCTTCAGATGCTGGACGCTATGGGCAAGCGTCCTGTCACGATCCGTACCCTCGACATCGGGGCCGACAAATATCCCGCCTACTTGCGGGTGCCGCGTGAGGATAATCCTTTTCTCGGATGGCGTTCGATTCGGATTTCGCTCGAATTATCGGGGATCTTCAAGGTCCAACTGCGGGCGATACTGCGAGCGGCGGCGCGCCGCGACGTGCGTATCCTATTTCCGATGATTTCGAGTATCGAAGAGCTGCGGCGCGCCCGCGAGTTGCTGGCCGAAGCTCAGGATGAGCTGTTCAAGGAAGGGCTGGAGCACAATCCTGATATCGAAGTTGGGATGATGGTCGAGGTTCCTTCGGCGGTATGGTTGACGCCGCGGCTGATCCATGAGGTCGATTTCTTCTCGATCGGCACCAACGATCTCATTCAGTACATCCTGGCCGCTGATCGCAATAATCCGAAGGTGGCCCATCTGTACGAACCGCTCCATCCGGCCGTGTTGAACGCCATTTCCGAGGTCGTGAATGTCGGGCGCGGCGCTGGCAAGCAGGTGTGTATCTGCGGCGAGATGGCGAGCGACCCGATCGCAACCCTGCTAATGCTTGGGATGGGACTGGAGCAGCTGAGCCTGAGTCCCTTATTCATCCCTGTGGTTCGCAAGCTGATTCGCGAGACCGAATACGAAACCGCGCGTCATATTGCCCGCGACGTCCTTGAGATGTCCTCAGTACAGGACATCAAAGGCTATCTAGTGGAACGCTACCGTGATCTAGGCCTCATTCAGATGGTCGAGATGTACCGTTAAATCATTTTGTCAAATCATTTTGTCGACTGCCTTGATTTACAAGCTTTTTTTGCCAGAATTGCGAGTGATTCAAGCGGCGTGGGCTGGGCCGCGACTCCGGCCGCAATCGCCTCGCACCGCGTGGGATACATGGCTCTGACCGGTCGGTTAGAAATTCAGGACCAATTAGTGTAAGCTGGACAAGATTTTGCGAAACTTTCGAACGCTGAAGTCTTGGCTAAAGCGCGAAGTTGGTCTTGCTGACGAAGCTTCAAGCCGGATGGCTCAAAGGGCCGAACGGCACAGATAGAGAATCGAGTATCGAGCAGTGTGCCGAACAGGAGGCGCATTGCAAGTGGTGGCGAGGAGTAAACGATGATCGTACTGGCGTGGGTGGCTGGCCTGATAGGGGTAGCCGCGTCAATTTTATATTGGCTGATTGGGCGTGACCGTTATGGTGGGAAAGACGCCCCGTTAGTACAGGTAAGCGCAAGTGAGCGAGCGCTGCGTGAAGGTTCGCTCAAACCGGAGCCCTGCCGCACCATCCGGATTTATTTCATCAAACCGTCACGGTACGACGAAGAGGGCTACGTTTCGGTCTTTCGTTTTGGAGTTCAGCCGAACAATACTCTCACCGTGCTGAACGCGCTTAACGACACCTACAATCGCCGCTTTTCAGCTGAGCGTAACGTCTATATCGACACCGTAATATGGGATGAGATCTGCGATGGCGTAGTCAGTCCTGAAACGATCAAGGCGATTAAGGAGAAGGCTGCCGAAGACGGCGTTGAATTGCTCGTCGGCATGGCCGGAGTGCAGTCGAACCAATACCCCCGAGGCCGGGATATCGCGCTGCAATTCGTTGCCCATGGGGTCCGGACGATTATGGGCGGGTTTCACGTCAGCGGTTATCCCGAGTCGCGCGACTTTTTGCATAGTTGCGGAATTTCAACCGTAGTTGGCGAAGCCGAGAATCTGTGGGGCCAGATTATCGAAGACTTCCTGCGCGGCGAACTGCAACTCGATTATACGGTTACCGACGGAATCCGTGCCAAGACCGGTCAAGAAGACATCATCGTGCCCGTAATCAACGAAGCCCAGCTTCCAGTTGTGGATGATCGCTACCTGACCCGTTTTTTCAGTTCGAACATGACGACGATCGACACCTCGCGAGGATGCCCGTTCACCTGTTCGTATTGCAGCGTGAAGAACGTGATGGGAAGGACGATGCGTTCGCGCGAGCCTTCAGCAGTCATTAACTGGGTTCGGGACGCGATGGCGAATCATGGAATTGAGTCGCTGTTTCTGGTGGATGACGATTTTTTTCGCAGTCCCCGGTGGGAAGACATTCTTAACGGCCTGATCGAGCTCAAGAAGGAGTTCCCGAAGTTCTCGTTCATGATGCAGGTGGATGTCGATGCGTCATGCTATGCGGATGTCGCCGAGGGTGAGAGCGAAACCGCGAAACATCGGCGGAGCAAGCGATTCGTTGAATTGGCCGCCAAGGCCGGATGCTATCAAGCGTTTGTGGGAATCGAATCACTGAATCCGGATAACCTGAATTTTGCGACGAAATACCAGAACACTGACGACCGCCAGCGCAAGCTGACCCTTGAGGACTCGCAGCGCCGCGTTTTCAAGAAGTACGGAAGAGTCGTGGATAACTGGCACAAGCATGGAGTGTCAGTCCACGCCGGCTATATGCTTGGTTTCCCCTTTGATGGTCCCGATTGCGGGCGGATTGCGGCCAAAACGCTGCGCAAAATCGGCTTCGACATCGTGTCGTTCTTCATCATGACACCGCTGCCGGGCACGGAAGATCAGGTACGCTACGCAAAAGAGGGGGATATCATCGACTGGGACTTCAACAACCTGGATTCCCAGCATGTTACGCTACGGCATCCAAAGCTTGACCGCGATACTTGGATGCGGGCCTATCGCGAAGCGTTTAAGGGCTTTTATTCTCTCGGCAAACTCCTGCACACGATTTTCACGGTCGCGGGTGGGCATGGATTGGCAGCGGAACCGCGGCGCGCGACAGTGCGTCAGTTCGTGTACTATTTCTTTAGCTATCGCCAGGGGCGCCATCCGATGGTGGGCGGCGTGTGGCAGATCCGGCGGCGCGACGTTCGCCGGCTGGCGATGACCGATGAAGAGGCTCGGCGCCAGTATCTCGGTGGCCTGCGATTCGATGCGATTCTGCGCGGGGACGGTGGCGCGTTCGCTGCGGCTCCGGCCTGATAGCTCAGGCTGAAAGGCGAAGTTCCTGAGCGGCGCGGCGTCAATGTTCGCGCCGCTTCTTTTTGGGTACGATCTGAGTTACAGCAGAGACAACAGGCCGATCCGGCGCTGGCGATGGGCCGGGTATGAGTCGGGAAGGAAACATGATCACCGAAGCCCAAATCGATGCGCTCGCGAGCCATCTGGTGCAAGGACTGATAGCGCGCGGCTCAATTCAGCCAAAGGTGGATGAAAAAGAGCTAATCGCTTGCGTAGTCGAACTGATGTCGGAGAATTTCGAGACCGAGGCTCGAATTGACGAGGAAGCCGACAAAGTTGCGACGGAGGAAGCGCGGAAAGACTCACGTCTGGACGTCACGCGGCTGCGCGGTATGATCCGCCAGCGGTTGGCCGAAAAGAAAGGCTTTACCTTATAACTGCCTCAGGCAGAATCAGACATACTTGGCTGAAAACGGGATCTGTGAAGTATGAAACTTAGCGAGGCCAGGATTCTCTATTTGGCGCGCGAATCAATTGCGAAGATTCGAGACGAAAAATTGGCTGAAATCCCTAATTTCCAGGTCGCGCTCCGCCACGCTCGAGAATTAGTCGCGGATTGGAACGACAAGGGCGATGCAGTGGATGCGATTGTGCGGCGCAAAATCGCCTCGATTAAACGCGGCATCGTCGAGGGTGGCGCTGAGTGGAATATCCTTTACCGCCGCTATCGTGACGAAGAATTGCGTAAGAAAGGCGTCACTCGCTAAAAGGCTATCGTAACCTTTTGGCGGTCACGGTTTCAGTCTGACAATCCACCGCTCCTTCTGATTCTCCACCCGAAGTCTGCGTCTATGCCTACAGAACGGGCACCGCCATCGGTTGCCTTGGCTTAATAATTTCGCGTTTCTCTCCGGAGTTTCGGCGTCCGCCGGTTCACAGGGTCCTCATCGATAACGCTCACGCAGGTTGGTTTGTTCGCATGAACTTCAGCCCGCTGGGACGAACTACGGCCAAGCTCAGCTTTTCTTTACCGATCAACTAAATCTGACCGGCGGCTGTTTCAATTCGATAGCGATGCATATACGATTTTTTCCTGTTGGCACTCATTCTTTGCGAGTGCCAATTTGACAATCACAAATCAGTGATTAGAGTTTAGGCGCGACCCCTGCTGCGAAAAAGAGCACGCTAAGGGGGATAAAACCAACAGCTAGGAGGCTGCAGCGGCACCGATGAGTAAGATCAGACCATTGGGAGACAGGATTCTGGTAAAGCGGATCCAAGAAGAAGAAAAGACCAAGGGCGGGATTATCATCCCCGATACCGCCAAGGAGAAACCCCAAGAGGGCATGGTGGTTGCCGTGGGCAAGGGCAAGACGACTGAAGATGGCAAGTTGCTGCCGCCCGACGTGAAGGCTGGAGACCGTATCCTGTTCGGCAAATACGCCGGCAGCGAAGTCAAAATCGAAGGCGAAGAGCACTTGATTCTGCGCGAAGACGACATTCTGGGCGTGCTCGAAGGCTGAGTCTAAGCACGATCCAACATCTTTCAGACGAAGTTTTAGGAGATAACTCATGCCTGCGAAACAAGTACGTTTTGCTCAAGAGGCCCGCGAGAAGATTCTTCGCGGCGTTAATGTGCTGGCCGACGCGGTTACGGTCACACTCGGCCCCAAAGGCCGCAACGTCGTGCTCGAAAAGAGCTTCGGCGCGCCGACAGTAACCAAGGACGGCGTAACCGTCGCCAAGGAAATCGAGCTCGAAGATAAGTTCGAGAACATGGGCGCCCAGATGGTCAAGGAAGTAGCCTCCAAGACTTCCGACGTGGCCGGTGACGGGACCACTACTGCGACCGTGTTGGCCCGCTCGATTTATACCGAAGGCATCAAGATGGTGGCCGCTGGCCATGATCCGATGTCAATCAAGCGCGGTATTGACCGTGCGGTGGCAAGCATCACCAGCGAGCTGAAGAGCCTGTCAAAGCCGACCAAGGATCGTAAAGAGATCGCCCAAGTCGGCACGATTTCGGCCAACAACGATTCCACCATCGGAGATATCATCGCCGAAGCGATGGAAAAGGTCGGCAAAGAAGGCGTCATCACGGTTGAGGAAGCCAAGGGCTTGGAGACCACGCTGGAAGTGGTCGAGGGTATGCAGTTCGACCGCGGCTACCTGTCGCCCTACTTCGTTACCGATCCGGAGCGGATGGAAGCGAAGCTCGACGACGCATACGTGCTGATCCACGAGAAGAAGATTTCGTCAATGAAGGACCTGCTGCCGATTCTGGAATCGATCGCCAAGACCGGCAAGCCGTTCCTGCTGCTCGCTGAAGACGTCGAAGGCGAGGCTCTGGCGACGCTCGTGGTCAACAAGATCCGTGGCACGCTCCAGTGCACGGCAGTCAAGGCGCCGGGCTTCGGCGACCGCCGCAAGGCGATGCTCGAGGATATCGCGATCCTGACCGGCGGCAAGGTAATCGCGGAAGAGCTGGGAATCAAGCTCGAAACGATCACGCTCCAGGATCTCGGCCGTGCGAAGCGGATCGTGGTAGACAAAGACAACTCGACGATTATCGACGGCGCGGGCAAGAAAGAGGACATCGAAGGCCGGATCAAGCAGATCCGCGCGCAGATCGAAGAAACGACTTCCGATTACGATCGCGAGAAGCTGCAGGAGCGTCTGGCCAAGCTGGTCGGCGGGGTGGCAGTGATCCGCGTCGGCGCGGCGACCGAAGTCGAGATGAAAGAGAAGAAGGCGCGCGTCGAGGACGCACTCCATGCGACTCGCGCGGCGGTCGAGGAAGGCGTGGTGCCTGGCGGCGGCGTAGCGCTGATTCGCTCGTCTGCGGCGCTCGACAACCTGCGCAGCAGCGAAGAGGAAAAGATCGGTATCAACATCATCCGCAAGGCGATCGAAGATCCTTCGCGGTGGATTGCGAGCAACGCCGGCTGGGAAGGCTCGGTGGTAGTCGACAAGGTCAAAAACAACAAGGGCGGCTTCGGCTTTAACGCCGCCACCGAGGAGTTTGAAGACCTGATGAAGGCTGGCATCATCGACCCGACCAAGGTGGTGCGCAGTGCTCTGCAGAACGCGGCGTCGGTCGCGGCTCTGCTGTTGACCACGGAGTGCATGGTGGCCGAGAAGCCCGACGAGAATAAGGGCGCAGGCGCACCGGGAATGCCTCCTGGCGGCATGATGTAGGATCAACCTGGCCGCACTAGCGGCCTTGGATAGATGCGCCAACGGCGGCTGTCATAGGACAGCCGCCGTTGTGCTCTTTGAGGAAAATGTGGTTCCGCAGCCCTGATTCAGTTGGAACTGGGTGGAGGCGAATTGTCGTTCGGCGACGAGTCTTGTGAGTTGTCGTTGTCGCTATTGTCGTCGTTCTGGTTCTGATCGTTATCCCCGTTATCGGCGTTGTCGTCCGAATTGTCGTCGTTGTCATCGGAGTTCATGCTTGAATCGTCGGGATCGCCGTTGGGGACCGGCTGAAACTGCGGTGGATTGTTCGGATTATCCTGATCCGGCGTAAGCTGATACTCTTGGCCGATCGCCATCTGGGGCAATTGTCCCATCGGTGACGAGGACGCTGTGGTGCCGAAGTCCTGCGCTCGCAGCGGCAATGGAACGATTAGCAGCGCCGCGACCGCACCAGCAGCAAGAAGCTTAGCCGGGTGGCGAGCGAATTTAACTCGGGTGAGGCTGGCAGGCTGATTCGATGGCCGAAGGTTACTTGATTTAAAGTTACTCATGGCCGATCCTTCGCCGATGAAAACGCGCAAATCTCCACAACTCTAAAGACTCAATCAAGCGTTACATGAAAAGACTGTATCTCTGCCGATAAAATTCATGTATGGCGCTGGAAGTATAGGGTCTAACATGGTCGTCCACCAGTACGATTCACGTTCTAACGCATCCTCGAGCAAGTCAACCCCTGAGCACATCGAATGGTTGGAAGGAAAGCTAAGCCCAGCATCGGGCGACGAAGCCACACTTGAGCTGACGGCAGGCCGATTGGCCGGGAGGCCTTTTGCTCCAATCACCGGAAGCCTGCATCGCGATAAATTCGCGGGCTAAGTCGTCGAGATGGCCGCGAATCGAGTCGGGCGTCGGCACGTTGATTGTTACGACCCGCGGCTCGTCACGCAGAAAGACGAGTTCGGCGGTAAGTTCACGTCCGGGATAAGCTTCGACGGCCGCGAGGGCATAAATCTCCATTTGCAGCTGATAGGCGGCAGCATCAGAAGGGCGAGCATACTTGTAATCGCGAAGCGTGACGCGGCTAGGCGTGACGCACAGGAGATCGATACGCCCTCGCACGAACAAAGCTGGCGTCTCGCCAATCCGCAGGAAGAATGGCACCTCGCGTTCGATTACCGTTTCGCGGGGGAAGCTGGCCTCGGCGAGATAGCGGCTGAGATCGTGCAGCAGGCGAATTTGATCATCCGGGCTGAGGCCGGACTGAATGCCGGCAGCCTCAACCAGGCTCTCGAGTTCAATATCGGATGCGCAGCCGCTGCTGCCGAAGTCGAGCCGCTCCAGGACAGCGTGCGCAGCGAGGCCCATACGCAGGGCCGCATCAGAAGAGCCACCCGCGTCCTCGGTCGTGATCCACGGATTCGCAAGACGATCATGATTTGACGGGACCTTCGCCTGGTAGCGCCAATAGTATTCGCGCGGGCAACGAGCGATCACTTCGAGTTCAGTCGGGCTCAGTGCGACGCTGTCGGGCACCGGTGGTTCAAAGCGAATGCGGGCGTCCGCAAGTACTGTAAAGCTTTCGCGTTCGGCGGATCGAATTGACGGCAAACTGTCGGGCGTTGATGGCGGCGACTCGGTATCTGGGTTGCGCAGGAGCAGATTGAAGCCGTCGCGAGTTATTATTTGCTTCTCGTGCGATCCCTCAGTGACGTCCAGGTTTCCGCCAATTTCGGCAACGAACTTCGACAACGCGTCACCCCAGCTGCCGGCCTTCGAACCTTTCGCAGGTTTACCAACTGCGCTCAGAATCAGCCGGTCACGGGCACGAGTGATCGCAACGTAAAGAATACGGGCGGATTCTGCCTTTTCCTGATCATTCAGCGAATAGCGCAGGGTCGTTAATGCGCGGTGCGGAACTTCCTCATAGCCAGCGCCGATCGTATCGCAGAGGACCAGGCCAGCATCCGGTGAGATCAGCGGAGTAGCGTTTGTGCGCGGCGCCCCGCGCCAGAGGTCAGCAATAATCACGATCGGGAATTCGAGGCCCTTGGCTTGATGCACAGTCATCAGCCGGACGACGTTCTCGTTCTCGCCCAGGATTTGCGCCTGCGGCTCGCGCGGTTCCTCTTCGACCAGGCGGCGCAGGTAGGCGACGAAATCATGAAAAGTAAAAAAATGATGAGCTTCGAAGCCGCGCGCCAGTTCGAGCATCCGCCGGACGTTGGCGGCGCGCTGGCCGGAAGGGTCAGTTGCAAGCATCACGGCCTCGAAATCGGTCAACTCGATTACAAGGTCGAGCAGTTCCGCGATGGTGATGCGATCGCGGGCCGTGCGCAGTTCGTTAAGCACGCGCCAAGCCGATTCGGCTATCGCGCGATCATGCTCCAGCCAGATGAAATCCCTGGGCTCGGCGGTATCGAAGACCTGTGCGAGGGTGGACGGGCCCCCATTGCCGTTTTCAGCGGATTCGCGCAGATAGAGCGCGATATCGAGCAGCGCGTCGTCCGACAGTGTAAAGAACGGAGAGCGCAAGGCAGCCGCGATTGCGAGCGAATCGCGCGGGTCGTTGATCGCGGTCAGAAGCTCGACCAGATCGATCACCTCCCGGCATCCGAAGAGGCCACGGCCCTTGACGGTATAGAAAGGCACGCCACCGGCGCGTAGCGCGTGCTCGTAGATGGCGACGTCGCTAAACGCACGCATCAGAATAGCGATATCGCCGTAGTGGGCGGGGCGTTCAGCTTCGATACTCGAAGCGAAAATCGGCATGCCCTCGGCGACCATCGCTCTTATGCGCCGGGCGATCGCGGCGGCTTCGGTCCTGCGTCCGTCCCGGGCAGTGGGGCAATCGATCGCTGGGAGAATTTCGACCGGCGGATTGAAGCCATCAGTTCGTTCGGCAGTCAGATGATGTTCGTCGGCCCATTGCACCCAATAGCTTGGCGGCAGCGGCGCTTCGGTGCGCATGATCGAAGCGCCGAAGGCATTGGCAAAAGCTACGATAGAAGGTGTCGAGCGGCGATTGCGGCTGAGCGGCAGGACCGAGAGACCGGATTCACGGCGGGCGTTAAACACCGTGACGTCGGCGCCACGAAAACGATAGATGGATTGCTTTTCGTCGCCGACGATGAACAGCGGCGGAGCTTCAGGAATAGGCGTGCAGAGGGCAGCGATAATTTCGTCCTGAATCGGGTCGGTATCTTGAAACTCATCGACGAGAACGGCGCCGAATGACTCGTGGTAGCGTTTCACTACCGATGGATTAGAGCGCAGCAGCCGGCGCGTCAGCAGCAGAAGATCGTCGAAGGTGACCACGGCGTTTCGACTTTTGGCGTCAGCGATCGCGTCGACGACCCGCACGAGTAATTCGGCAACCGCCAGCGCGGGTCCGGCGGCGCGCTGAGCACCCCATGCTTCGATTAATGCACCCGCCAAGCCGATCGCGCCGTTTTTGTTCAGAAGCTCGCGCAGCGCTTCGATGATCGTTTTAACTTTCGACGATCGGGCGTCGGGCAAAAGCGCTTGTAACTTCCGCAGCGGCTCAAGCGCTCCCGGAACAGAAGTGGCATCAAAGCTAACAATCGAAGGCCTCAACGCGGGCCACTGCGCCCGAAGCTCAGCGACCTTATCGGCGGCCGCACCGGTGACTCCGTCGAGACCAATCAGGCGGTCGACGAGGCCAACAATCTGCGACGCAATTTGATTGATCTCGCCGCGAGTATCACGAATTCGCGCAGCCGCGGTGCGGGTAAGCTGGAGCGTCCAGGTGGCGTCGCGGCCACTGCGATTAAGCTCGCTGATGAGCCGGAGGACGATTTGCAGCGCCCCCTCGCGATACGTCGAACCGCGCAGGCCGCGCGCCGAGGCAAGATAGAGCGCACCTGGATCACCCGCGCGCGCCGCGGCGAGCAACGCTCGTTCGGCCTCGCGCTCCAGAAACACAGCGCTCTGATACTCGTCGATCACGTCGAACGCCGGATCGAGTCCCGCCGCCAAGGCATTTTCGCGCAGCAACCGTGCACAGAAGGCGTGCAGTGTAGATATCCGGGCGAGCGGCAGTGTGCGAATAGCGCGGCGCAAGCGGAGGCGGGATTCGTCATCGGAGGCCCGCGCGATTTGTTCTGACATGACCGCGGCGATGCGCTCGCGCATATCGTGAGCGGCCTTTTCACTGAAAGTCACGGAGGCGATCCGTTCGGGATCGAGCGGGGCGAGGCCCGGGATCGTTCCCACGACCAACGCGACGAAACGGCGCGCCAAGACTTCGGTCTTGCCGGAACCGGCGCCGGCTCGCACAAACAGATTGCCCGGCGCATGGATTGCCTGATCTTGCTCGGCACTGAGAACAACCGATCGCGTGGCCATCAACCGATTGCCTTGTTGAAACGGCATACGCGGCGGAACGAACAATAGTCGTCGCAGCGTAGAGGATCGACGTCGAAATGCCCGGCGATGGCGGTCGCAGCGAGATCGATCGCGCGGGCACGGATCGACTGCTGAGAGGCTCTGACTGCTGTTCGCGGTTCCGGATCGAGTTTGAATAGCTGACGCGGAAAAGTTGCCGAGATCTCCTTTTCGCGGCTGCGTAAGACAACGTAACCGGCCTCGATAGTAACCTCAGCGGCGAGATCGTCCGCGAAAGTCGCGAGCACACCGAGAACATAGAGCGGCAACTGGAAGCTGATTACGCCGAAATTATCGGGATTGAGCAGGTCTTTATAGTTGTTTGAATTGCGGGCGGTTTTGTAATCGATAACGCGGATGCTGCTGATGCGACCTTCATTATTGCGATGGAGATCTAGCCGGTCGATACGGCCGTCGATAGCGAGTCTGATCGGTGCGCCGCCAGACGCGGGGCGCGTGTCCGGCAGCATAAAGTGGAGTGCATACTCGGTTTCGATTCGAACTATTCCGGGCGAATAGTTGGCAGCACGGGCACATTCATAGGCAATAAACTCCTCGATTATGCGCTCGATGCGGGCCCATTCAGCGCGGAAGAAGGCGGCGTCGCGGGCGGCCGCCTCTTCACGCCGACTGGCCGCTGCGAGCAGTTCACGAGCCAATGCGAGCACCGAAGTGTGATCATTGAAATCGGGCTTGCGTTGGATCAAGTCGCGGAGAACGCGATGCGCCAGGCTGCCCAACTCGAGCGGGCTTTGCTCGTAGTCGGGATCGTCCTCGGAGCGCAACGCGAGGACGCGGGCGGCGAAGAATTTGAAGCCGCAGGCGGCCAATTCCTCGAACTGTCCGGGACTCCAGCGGCGCAGCTCGCCATCGCGAAAGAGCATAAACGCGCGCAGACGATCATTGGTGGTCAGGCGTCCATCGAAATGATCGGCAAGCGCGAGTTTCACAGGGTCGGGATCGCCACCGTCCGTTTCCTCGCGCGTGGGACGGGAAAGATATTCCTCGCGATGGCGCTCGACGCGGGCGCGCCGCAAAATCGAATCGAGTTCGGCGCGTGGGACAACTGTTTCGACACAGGGATCATCAAGAAGCCCTGCGAGCGCAGCCGAGTTGAGTAGTTCGCCGCGAGTGAACGAATCAGCAGCGGCGGGAATGAACTGAGCCCCGCCAATTCGCCTTAGCAGGCCGGACGTGCTATCGCCGCTAGTGCAAAGTCCGATTACTTCATCAATAAAGGGCGAGCGGGTAAGCGGACTGCCGCGCTCGTCAGTCGCGGCATAAGAGAGCACGGCGCGCTGTTCAGGCATCGAGAGCGCGAGGAAAAAGAGGAACCAGTCTTCGGCATTGTGATGATGCCGAGTGCGCAGGAGCGGCCCTGGCGCGCCAGCAGCATAAGCTCCAAAGCGGCGCCGCAGGCTGGCGCCAAGCGCGCGATTCAGGAGTGGGCGCAGGTCATCGGGAACGAGGGGATCATCGCCGTGATAACGCGGAAAGATGCCATCGTTGAGACCAAGGATAAAGACACAGTCGAAATCCAGTCCACGCGCGTCCAGTACCGGCATCGCCTGAACCGCGCTTGACGTATCGGTATCCGCGCCCAGAATTCTCGCGCTCAAAGCATCTTCGAGCAACACCGCAAACTCGCTGGGGATCATTTCGCGGTTAGGCGTGATAGCGTTTCCAGCGTGCGCGATCGCGTCGAGCGTTTCGCGTAGAGCGGCGCCGATCGCGTGACCATTAACTTCGTCGCGAGCGGGATTGAAGCGCAGTTCCGCCAGCAGTTGATCGAGATTCGCAACATGCGCTGAAAGCGTGGCTGGATGAATGAGCGGATCCAACAAAGCGAACCATCGCGTGAATTTTTGGGCGGAATGCTCAAAGCGATCGGCCTTGCGGTTCGCCCGGTCGCGCAGTGCAGGGTCAGTCTCACCTTCTGCCTCGGCCAGCGCAGTCTTGCGTGCGGTAGCGAAGCGATCCGCAAGTGGGCCGGCGGACTGATCGATATAGCCCGCCTCTGCCATCAGGCGATCGTCGTTGGCCGTTAGCCCGGTCTGCAAATATAGCGACTTGATGATAGAGGCAAAATCCACACGGCGATAACCTTCGGCGGGCAGTTTCAGAAGATCGAGCAGGACGCGGGCAGCCGCGGTAGTGCGCAGATTGCGTGCGTTGGCGATCCGTATAGGAAGCCGGTAGCGCCGGAAGACGCTTTCGAGATAACCAGCGTAAGGCGCCAAATCGCGCGCTACGATACCGATGCGCTCAAGCCGGGGCGGCGGCGTACCGGCTGCGGTGTTCGCCTCAAACATCCGGCGGATCGCGCGCGCAACCTCTTCGACTTCGCGCAGGCGGTCCGGCGCCTCGATGATGTTGATAGTTCCGTCAAACGGCGGTGGCGGCGGCGCTTCGCCAGCAAATAGATATTCGAGCGCGAAACCGAGCTGGCCTTCGCGTCCGCCGCGATGCACAAAATGCGGCAGCACTTGATCTGCGATTGATTCTTCGCCGACGAAGCGGTTCCACGTCAGACTCGCGAAGCTGTTGCTATCGACCTTGTGTGGCGCCGCTTGAATTGTCAGGCTGGCGTCGCCGATTAGCCGGATCAGCGAGGCGACAATCATGAACTGGAGCAGGCTCAAATCGTAGATCTCGGCGACCAGCAGATGATTCACGCCGATGAGCAAACGAGGGCGGCGGCCGGTACGCTCTGCTTCGTGCAGAGAGGCCAGCACGAGGCGTTCGCGATCATGCGGATCGGCGAGGCCATTCTCGCGTAGTATGTCCTCGTAAGCGGCAAAGACTGCGGCTGCCATCGCGAGACGAGGCCGGGCCGATAACGTCACAGTATCTGCTGCGTCTTTCAAGTCGTCGGGCGTGAGCGCTGCGCTTTTCAACTGACGGATAAGTCCGCGAAGGCATCCGGTGAGTCCGCGGCTGGCAGTGATCGCAACGCCGTTCGCGGCAGCTCGCCGGATCGCCTCGTCAATTGCTACCTGCTCGCCGATCGGGTCGATAAGGCGCAGCCGCGAGTCACAGTCGCGCCAAAGGGCGTCGATCAACTGCGGGAAGGTCATCAGCCGATGGCCCATCACACAGCCGTCGCGGCTGAGCCGCTTCAGTTCTTCTTCGACCTTGCGCGCAGTGGGCAGGATGGCGAGACGCGAATCCATCTTCTGCCGTCAGTATACCACCGATGCTGCCCAGCTTGCGCCGGCGCGATTCACGCCGATATCGAACAACAAGGCTGTGGATAGCGATGAAGATGTGCCGCGCGGTGCATAGCGTCAACATCGCCGCGATGGTAAGAATCGGCGCGTGTCAGATACTGGTTCGACCGAAATCGAGCAGTGGCTCGAACGAGCGGTGATGCAATGGCCGGGTGCGCAAATCAGTGCAGTCATAGCGCTTAAGGGTGATGCGTCGGCTCGACGCTTCTGGCGGGTGATGCTCGCTAAGGCGGAAGGAAAATCGTCGTCAACTAATCAAATACCTGCGAGTGCGATCGCGGTCGATCTCGGTCCCGACGACCTGCCAGCCTATGCGCGCGTTTTGCAACTCGTACGCGAACCCTTGACGGAACCGCCGTGGATTAACGTTCAACGTTTTCTCACGGCTATCGGCTCGAGCGTGCCGCAGGTTTACGCAGCGGATCCCGCGGCGCGGATGCTACTGGTCGAGGACGTCGGCGACCTGCCGTTGTTCGAAGCGGCAGCGGAGGGGGATGCTGGCGATATCTATCGGCTGGCGATCGATGAATTGCTCCTGCTCCATATCGAAGGAACCAGACGAGCTGGGCCTGAATGTATCGCGTCGAGCATCGCCTATGATGGGCGGTTGTTTCGTTTTGAGCTTGACGAGTTTGTCGACTATGGCATCCCTGAAGTTGCGCCACTGGCGAAAGAAAACGTGATCGCGCCAGAACTGGACCAGATAGCGGTGGAGTTGGGCGGCCTGCCGAGGGTGTTGTCCCATCGCGACTATCACGGCCATAACCTTTATTTGGAGATCGAGGCAGAAGGCGAGATGCGCTTGCGCGTGATCGATTTTCAAGATGCGCTGATGGCGCCGGCTGCGCAGGATCTGGCCGTGCTGCTGACGACGCGCGACACTTCGCGGATAATCACCGAACGCGTCGAACAGCGGCTGCTCGATTACTACTTCGCGGCATCGCTGCGCTTGGGAGTTCAGGTACTCAGCTTTGACGAGTATATGCACAGCTATTGGTTATGCGTGCTGCAACATGCACTCAAAGTGATCGGGCGCTTTATCAAGCTTGAACAGCAAGGCAAGCGGGGCTACGCGGCGTTTGTCCCGTATGCGCTCGCTCAGACGCGGCGGGCGCTGGCTCACTTGGACGGTTTACCGGAATTGCGCGCGGCGCTGGCGGAGTAATGGTAAGTGGGATTGCGGCCGGATCGATCAACTCACCATAGGATGAAAGCTTTGGTACTTTCTGCCGGCTATGGCGAGCGGCTGCGGCCGTTGACGAATACGACGCCCAAGCCGCTGATTGAGGTGGGCGGGCGTCCGCTGATTCACTATCCGCTGCTGATGCTGCGGCCGGCTGGAATCACCGAGGTCGCCATCAATCTCCATCATCTGGGCGCTACCATCGAGGAGGCGCTCGGCGACGGCAGCGCGCTCGGTTTGCACATCACCTACTCCTACGAGCAGACACTCGCAGGTACCGGCGGGCCGCTCGCGATCTTGCGCGATTACTTCGGCAATGAGCGATTCGTGATGCTCAACTGCGACACCATCATCGATGTAAATTTGCTGGAAGTCATAAGGTTCCATGAAGCGCAGCAAGCGTTAACGACTTTTGTTTTGCGCGGCGGCGGTGACCCCGATGCATACAGCCGCATCGAATGCAGCAGCGACGGGCGCATCCAGCGGATGCGGCTGCTGGCCGGGCGCGCGCGCGGAGTGTTCGAGGACTATCCGCCCACGCTCGATCAGCGAATCACGGCAAGCCTTAGGCCGTATATGTATTGCGGCGTGATGGTCGCTGAAGCGGACGTGCTAGCGGCTGTAAAGCGTCCGCCGCCGTTCAGCCTCATGAGTGATTTGTTCGCGCCGCTGCTGACACGGGGCGCCGCGCTATACGGCTATGTGCATGACGGCTTTTTCCGCACAGTCGATGATTTGGAGGCTTATAACGAACTGCGCGCTGAATTCAGCAGGTCGGTGCCACCGCTGGCCTTTCTACCGAAGAACACGAATCCGCGAATCTGAGCGGACTTTGAACGGTCGGATCAGGCGACGAATTACGCTCGCAGTCGCCGTAGCGTCGACCTTGATGATGCTCGGGAATACTCGCGCGCGTGCGGAGGATAATGCCGCGCATGAATACGCGATCTATTGCGCGAAATGTCACGGTGCGAGTGGTCGGGGCGATGGAGTTTACGCCATCAAGCTGCATCAGAAGCCGCGCGATTTTACGAATTGTGCAGTAATGGCAAAGATTCCTGATGCGACAATCATCAAGGTAATCGAGGAAGGCGGCGCCGCTGTCGGCTTGTCGGATGAGATGCCGGATTGGCAAGGGGCGCTCGACGACGACGAGATCGCGGCGCTGGCGCAGTACATCAGGGGATTCTGCACCAAGCCTCCAGGCTCCGCGACACCTCAGCTTGGGACAGAATAATGGACCAATCGCTAAAGGTAATTCAGAGCTTGGCCTTAGGCGTTGTGCTGGTTTGCGCGACGATCGGAGCGGCGTCGGCCTTTTGTCTGCAACCCGATCCGCCTCGTGTATGCAGCGAGCTTTTCACCGCCGATTCTGTTTTTGTTGGCACGGTCGTCTCTTCTAAATACATCCCGAATGAGACACCGGATGGATATGACGGATGGACCTATCGATTGAAGGTGGCGAAGGTTTATCGGGGGCCCAGAAAAAAGATAATCAGCGTCTTCACGGAGAACGCCAGCGCCAAGATGCCGTTGACGGTGGGAGACAAATATCTGTTGTTTGCCGCCTATCATGCGAGTTACGGACTGGAAATATATGGATGTGGCAACTCCGGAGAATTTCCACATGCTCGGGCAACTGCGATAGAAGTCGAACGCGTCCTAAGAAATGCCAAGTTCGCATCGACTGGAAATATCGGAGGGCTGGTCCAAACCTATGGAGCCGGAGGTGATCCATTGCCAGCAGTGAAGATGATCGCTCAGTCTGACGTGCACCAGTACTCCGGAATAACCGGCAAGGACGGCTGGTTTCATATCCAGGTGCCGCCTGGGAGATACAGAGTGACGGCTGAGCCGTCGAAAGCTATCGATGAGGACTGGCTCGTGAGCCCTGGTGATTTGAGTTTTGAGCGCCCCAACGACTTGGAGATTAAGGCCGGCCAGTGCGCCGATTTGGAGTTCACGGCATCCCAGCGAGTCCCGAATCCCCGCATTCCCTGATTCACAGCCCTTATTGCGGGGTCGATGGCTGAGCCGAAAGCGGTTGGGTGGCCATGGGAACGGTCGTCGGGTGCTGACCAAACTCGATAGCACTGGTGGGGACAGATCCTTGCGAAGGCGATCCAACGGGCATCTGGATGGTAGCTGGACGCCCGTACCAGCATTGAGGTGTCGTCTCACCGCCCCACCCGAGATTCTGCGTCGGGTTGCGCGGATCGTTAGTGCCGCAGACCACTACCAGGGGAGCGTTACGCGGGACCTGGCCTTGGTACGGAGAGTTGTTCGGAACTAAGTAGAGATTGCGGTTGGCCACGGCCATCGGATCGGGCTGAGCACCGGCGCACCCGGCGAGTAGAATCAGACCCAAAACACATAGCCACGACATAATGCTCAGGAAAGCGCCTATCGCCCGCACTGTCAATTAAATCCACACGCGAACATTAGACGACTTATTGCATCCACTAATCTGGATTTGGGAGCGGCGGGCAGGTTAATATTGCTGGCGATGGATGCGAATGAAGTTCGCCAGCTAATCGAGTGCGGCCTGCCAGATGCGATCGTTCACGTGGAAGATACCACCGGCGGCGGCGACCATTTTGAAGCCTTGGTGGTGACTGAAAAGTTTGATGGTAAAAGCCTGGTAGAGCGCCATCAGATGGTTTACGCAGCACTCGGCGATGCAATGCGCGCGCGTGTCCATGCCCTGGCGCTGAAAACGTTGACGCCCGCACAATACGAGAACCGCAAGTAGAAGCTCCCGGAACCGGAGGATCAATCCCATGTCCAACGCAATTGAACGTATCGAAGCTGCGGTCAAAAACAACCGAATCATGATTTTCATGAAAGGTAACCGCAATTTCCCGCAATGCGGTTTCTCGGCTGCCACGGTCGCGGTGTTCGATAATCTCGGCGCGCCGTATGAAACGACAGACGTGCTGTCCGACCCCGAATTGCGCGAGCAAATCAAAGTCTACAGTCAATGGCCGACGATTCCGCAGGTCTATATCGACGGCAAGTTCGTCGGCGGATGCGACATTATCCGCGAGCTTTACGAGAGCGGCGAGCTTCAGCAGATAGTCAACGGGGCCGGAACTGGCGCGCGAGTCTAAGCCAGTTTCGAAGGGGCGTCATTGACGCCAAAAGTTCAGTAAAGAGCGCGGCCAGACGGTGACGTTTGGCCGCGCTCTTTAATCCGAATGAGCAGGCAAGCTTCGGATCTATATCTGGTAGCTCGCAGCCTCGCGCCGGCTCGGGTTCGCCAGCGAAGCTGCAGATTCTCAACGCCGGACACTCGCAGCCTCGCGCCGGCACGGGTTCGCCAGCAAACCCTATGCGCCGCCATCAACGCTGTAATGGCCGGGACCAAAAGCGGCGAGCACCAGTAGTCCGCCCTCGATGGAGATGTTTTTCATGATGTTGATCTTCTGCATCATGGCCATCGGGAGTTGATTTTGCGCCATCGCCATCTGATAGCCGTGAACGTGAAAGACCCAGGTCACCGGGATCAGAAAGAGAAAGATCACAAGAGCGGCCCAGCGAGTCTGAAAGCCCGCCACGAGAGCGAGGCCACCACCCAGTTCGATCAGAATTGATAAGACGAGCAAGAGGGTAACGGCCGGCACTCCGTTCAGTGCCATAAACCCGGCCGTGCCTTTGAAATGCGTAAGCTTTTGAAAGCCCGACAAGACGAAAATCAGGGCCAGCAAAATCCGTCCGATCAGGGCTAGCGCATCGCGAAATCCGTTCATCGTTTCTCTCCCGCGTATGGCAGGTGGTAGCCGCAGGGAATCCGGTAGTATCGGTCCGGCGGACAGTCCACGTTAAAGGCGCGTGAAATGCCTCATACGCCTTTCACCCGAACGATTGCAAGGCGCGAGTCTGTACGGTGTCTCACGGCTTGATGAGTTAACGAAGCACTATTGTGATTATTCTCGATAATCTCGATAGAGTGACAAGACACTGTAGCTCGTGATAGATTGCGCGCCGATACCTCAACGGAGAGACTTGCCCTTATGGCTCTTTGGAAACCCGACCCGACCTTTTATCCGTCGCCACGGCTGGCTGCCGAAGGACCACGCGAGAAGCTGGCGTACGTGGTGACGTTCAATCCTGATCCCTCGACGGGCCGTCATGATTCGCTCTCCGTGATTGATACAGACCCAGCCTCGTCGTCGTACGGGAAGATCGTCGGGAGAACCGAGGTTCCGGGCGTCGGCGATGAACTCCATCACTTCGGCTGGAACGCGTGCAGTGCGGCGCTCTGTCCTTACGCACCCCATCCGCACGTCGAGCGCCGCTACCTGCTGGTCCCGGGGCTGCGCACGTCGCGTATCCACATTTTCGATACCAAGGGAAATCCGAAGCAGCCGGAATTGATCAAGATTATCGAGCCGGAGGAACTCGCGGCACGCGCGGATTACAGCCGGCCGCATACGATCCATTGCGGCCCTGACGCGATCTACGTAAGCGCACTCGGCACGGCGAGCGGTGATGGGCCCGGTGGTGTCTTTCTGCTCGATCATGAAAGCTTCGACGTGCTGGGCCGCTGGGAAGTGGATCGTGGGCCGCAGTATCTGGCTTACGATTTCTGGTGGCATCTCGGTTATGACGTCGCGATCACGAGCGAATGGGGCACGCCGAACATGATCGAGAAAGGCCCCGACCTCGACTTGCTGACCGGCGGCAAGTATGGACATCGACTGCACGTATGGGACCTGCGCCGCCGGAAGCATCTCGAAAGCCTCGACGTCGGCGTGGAAAATCAGATTCTGCTGGAACTGCGTCCGGCGCATGATCCGACCAAGGCGTACGGCTTCGTGTGCTCGACGATTTCGACTAAGGACCTGTCTGCGTCAGTCTGGCTCTGGTATCGGGATAGCAACAAATGGGCGATTAAAAAGGTGCTCGAGGTGCCCGCCGAACCTGCCGATCCGGACCTGCTACCCGCGCCCCTCAAAGCGTTCAAGGCAGTGCCGCCGTTGATCACTGAAATCGCGCTCAGCACTGACGACAAATACCTTTACACTTCATGCTTCGGGACTGGTGATCTGCGCCAATATGACGTGAGTGATCCATTCAATCCGAAGTTTAGCGGCGCGGTACGGCTCGGCGGTATCGTCTCGCATGGCGCGCATCCGAAAGCTGGAGCGTTGAATGGCGGAACGCAGATGCTCGAAGTGAGCCGCGACGGCAAGCGCATCTACGTGAGCAACTCGCTCTACGGCACGTGGGATACGGCGTTCTATCCTGAAGGAATTAGGGGCTGGGTCACGCTGGTCAATGTGAAGGACGGTGGCGGCCTCGCGATCGACCCAGATTTCTTTGTGCCCTTCACCGGCGAGCGGCCCCATCAAGTGCGGCTGGAAGGCGGCGACTCTTCGTCTGACTCGTACTGCTATCCGTGATCGGCGGATGGTGGCCGTGGCTCGCGGTCGCGCTCTTGGGAGCGTACCACGGCTTCGATCCGTCGATGGGATGGCTCTTCGCGGTCGCGCTCGGCCTGCAGGAGCGCCGGCGCACCAAGGTGTGGTGGTCATTACTTCCTATTGCAGTGGGCCACCTGTTCGCGGTCGGCTTGGTAGTGGCGCTGATCGCAGTGATTGCTCGCGTTTCATGGCTAATCCGGCCGCTCGGTGCGGCGGCACTAATCGGCTTCGGGGTCTTCCGCTTGATGCGCCCGCGTGCACATCCGCGATGGGTGGCGATGCGAGTCAGCGCGCTTGATTTGGTGATGTGGTCGTTTTTGATGGCGTCGGCGCATGGCGCGGGCCTGATGCTACTCCCTATCTTGATTGGAATTCCGGCAGCGAGCGTCGCTCTACCCTCGCATCACGCGCATTTTATGCCGACCCTCGCTCTGCATGGTCCAATCAGCGTGCCGCAGGCGATCACCGTGATTTTGGTCCACACTGGAGCGATGCTGCTCGTGATGGGAACCGTCGCAACGATTGTCTACGAATGGGTCGGGCTGAGTATCTTACGCAGCGCGTGGATCAATCTCGAAGGGATTTGGGCGGGTGCGCTGATCGCCGCCGGAGTCTTGTCCTTGGTGGTTTGAGCTTTCAGTACAGTCCGGGCACAAGACGGTAGCGCGTACGATCGCTGTAGACTCGATACTCCGAGTCGGCTTCCAACAGCGCTTCTTCCTGCTCGATTCGTGCAAACATGAAAGGCAGGATCGCGATAGTCACGGCCACGTTACGCCATGACGGATTAATCATCCCGAAGCCGATCGTGAGAACCAGCCATCCGAGATACACCGGATGACGGACCAGGCGGTACGGGCCACGGGTAACGACACCGCGATTGGCCGGCAGCAGACCGAAACTGCGGCCAAGAAAAAGTCGTGAAGCTTGAGTGATAATGATACCGATCATTTCGAGAGCAATGCCGCTAACATAGAACCATCCGCTAGGGCTGGCCGCAGGCCGCATGAGCAGCGGAATCAACATCATGCCGCCGGTCGCGCCGATCGTCAAAAGATTGATCCGTTCGGCTGTAGGAGCAACACGGACCAGCGCGAACAGGCCCATCATAGCCGCGCCAGCGATCCAGATGAGATTCGACAGATTATTGGTATGCGTGAAACTGCTGTGGAAAAGCTCGGAGAAAAACAGGAGCGCGAGGCAGATATTCGACGCTGCAGTCGCAAGTCTGCGGAGACTTACACTCGAACGGGTCGTATGTATCTCGTCGTACAGGACGATAACCGGAGAGGTCTGTCCTGCGGCGAGTCTTTCTGACACTTGAGCCATCTTCTAGTACCCGAAAACTGTGCCGAGAGACGGCTCACAATCGGACATTGAGAAGCCGCCGGTGCAAATAATTCGGCGAATAGGCCGCGAACTGTCAGCCGAATTGTTAAAACCTCGCCTGCGATTTGCGCTCACCGCTGGTCTTTGAGCGAAGAACGTGCCGCGTTCTACCCGGTTGGCGCATTGACGCCAAAGGGGGGTCTGTTGAGACCTGACGATCGTCGGGTTTCCTAATAGATGCCGGGAACGAGACGCCAGCGGGTCCGGGCGAGGTAATCGCAGTAGTTCGGGTCGCCGCTAAGGAGCGCCTCTTCCTGCAAGCAGCGCCAGAGGATGAACGGCAGGGTAACCATGATGATCAAGCCGTTGCGTATTGTAGGGAAAGCCATCACATAGCCGATCGATAGAATCAACCATCCGGCGTAAATCGGATGGCGCACGAAGCGGAACGGGCCATTGGTGACGATTCCCCGATCGGCCGGCAACAATGCAAAGCGGCGACCAAGATAGATGCGACCGACTTGACCGAGAGTAACACCGCACAACTCGACCACAATGGCAGCACCAGCCAAGAGGCCATGCGAGGGCCGCTCGGGATGAATCAGGGCGGGGAGGACAATAGAAACACCCGTCGCGAGGAGAGTCGAGGCCGTGACCATCGAGCTCCGTGGTGGAACCCGAACCAAAACCAACACACCCATCAGCGCCGCGCCGCCAAGCCAGATCCAGTTGGCAAGCGAGCTGCCATAGTCAAGCTGGGTTTGAAATAGCGTCAAAAAGAAGAGGAAGGCGACACCAATATTTGACGCGAGATGGCGCCATCCCACTTTCGAGATCTGATCGCGAAAAGTAGTGATTGCTGCTTGCGTCGAATCGATCGCCATTGACACGTCAGAGCGCTTCGATGACGGCTTTCAATGAAGCAATCGTCTTGCAAGTAGTCAATCTCGGGCTCCGGCGAAGCCCCGATGCGAAAGTGATTCGGGATGTGCTATGTGGAGTCGCGGCGGGGTAGCGCGTACTGGCCTTATCGTTGGCGTTAGCTTACGATTAGCCGCGCTGTCACGAGTGCGAAAAGGCGGGGCCTTTTGACTGAGGGCGCGGCAAAACCGAAATCATGGCGTGAACGAGCAATTGCGCTCGGCCATATTCGATGGTTGCGGCGAACCGTCATCGGAGTTGCGATCGCGCTAATCCTCTTCACGATTCTTGGCTTCTTCATAATCCCGGCGGTCTTGCGGCATGTGCTCAAAGTTCAGGTTGCGCAAAGCTTGGCGCGGCCGGTCGACGTCGGCGAAATTACCTTTAATCCGTACACGCTGAGGCTCGAAGTCGACCAACTGCATGTAGGCGATCATGACTCACCGGCGCCATTCGTCGATCTGGCTCATCTCCATGTGCGGGCATCATGGGCGTCAATCTATCATCTGGCGCCGGTGGTCAGAGAGGTCGCATTGACGCGGCCGCAGATTCACGTGGTGCGGACGGCACCGCAAACCTTCAATTTCTCCGATCTGCTGGAACGCCCGAGCGCCCCGCCACCGCCTCAGCCGAGCAAGCCCTTTCGTTTCGCCGTGTCGAATATTCAGATTTCGAACGGCGACGTTGAGTTCGATGACAAAGTGCTAAACCAGCAGCATCGGATTCAGAAGATCCAGCTCGGGGTGCCCTTCGTCGCCAATCTCCCCGCAGATATCGAGAGCTCAGTGCAGCCGCTCTTGCAGATGGACGTAGACGGCAGTCCGATTCGGATCGCGGGCAAGGCGAAGCCGTTCGTGGCCACACCCGAGTCGGTGATCAACTTCAAGCTCGATCATCTGGCGCTGCCTCCGTACTTGGGCTACGTGCCGGTCAAACTGCCAATTAAGCTGCCATCAGGAGCGCTTTCAGCGGACCTGCAAATTCATTTCGTCAAGACCGAGCCTGAGCCCGCGATCGCGGTGGCAGGGACGGTGTCGGTCGACCAGTTGGCGGTGCAAGACAGCACCGGCGCGCCGCTCGTCGGATTTAATCAGCTCGTCGTACCGCTCAACGATATCGAGCCTCTGGTTAACGTGTTCAGAGTCGGGGCGCTCAAGCTGGACGGGTTGACCGTCAATGCAGTGCTTAATCACGACGGCACTACTAACTTCTCGGCTTTATCAGCGGCGCAGAAGGCGCCCGCAGGGGCAGGAACGGCGCTGAGTCCGGCCGCGAGCGGAACTCCGCGCGCGGCTTCGTCACCGGCCTTGGCGAGTACGGCCTCATCGCCAGTTCCGACTGGTGACCTGTCTTCACCGATTCCTAAGAGTCCGATGGAAGGTCCAGCGATCAGCGTGAGCGCAACGCCGATCGCTGCGCCGATGGTGGCGGTGGCGAGTGCGTCACCGATCGCATCGCAAGCCGCGACGCTGCCAAGTCCAGCTTCGGTTGCAAGCGCAAGTCCTGCGGTCGGCGCGACTCGGTTCTTAACCCCAACTGAGGCTGCAACACCAGCGACGGGTTCGCCTGCAGCAACTCCGGCGACGGCCGCCGCACTGCCCCAAAGCATTACCGCAGCGGCGCCCGCTGCGAGCGCGTCACCTGCAGCATCTCCGGCGACGCCAACTGAGCATCCGCTGGACTTCACGCTCGATTCGTTCGCGCTGACAAACGGAACGGTCAGCGTGAACGATCAGGCGCTGGCTGCGCCGATTCAACTCGCATTGCAGGCGATTCAGATCGGCGTAAACAACTTCGCGATTGGCCCCCGCGCGGCGCCCGCTCCCTATAACTTTGCGGCGAATCTCAGCACGGGTGGATCAATCGCGACCAAAGGCTCAGTTGATCTGGTCAAGTCGCAATCCACCAGCGATGTGACGCTCAGCCAAATCGATCTGCCGGCCCTTCAGGGCTTCGCACAGGCGGTACTGGCGGGAACGATCGCGAGCGGCAAGTTGAACGCCCACGCCGCAGTGCTGGAAAACTTCGCGCCGGGCCACATCAACGTGCATGTCGAGCCGGCGACGATCGCACTCGACGATTTCGCGCTGCAATACGCCAACAGCCGCGTCCAGCCGATTAAGTGGAAGGAAATCAGCACGAATATCGCGCAGGTCGATTTGGCCGCGCAAAAGGCGGTAGTGAACGAGGTGCGCAGCCAAGGGATTCAGCTGGATGTGCGCCATTTCAAAAATGGGACATTCAGCCTTGAGGCGCTACTGAAGCATCCGCCGTCCGCCACTCCACCTGTGCGAAGCCAGAGAGCAGTTCGCCCCGAACGGAGGCGGCCGGAGCCGCGCAGAACCGCTCGTGTACGAGAGCGCAGCCCCGCAACGCCGCCAGCCACGATTCCCACAACGAGTACGCCGAAGTGGACCTACATCGTAAAAGCGGTCGCGCTAGAGCAGACCGGAATCAACTTCGAGGACGAAACGGCGCCGAAGCCAGTAAAGCTCACACTGGCGCCGCTCAACATCAACCTGAAGAACATCTCTGATGATTTCAGCAAGCCGATCACGCTCGCCGTCGACGGTACGGTGAATCGTGAGGGCGGTTTCAAGGTCGGGGGCAAGACAGTCATTCAGCCACTCAAGGCAAATCTGCGGGTGAATACCCATAGGCTCGATCTGACGCTCGCAAACGCCTACCTGGCAAATCAGTTGAACGCCACCATCGCGAGCGCCGTGCTGACGATGAACGCGCAAGTCAACGCCGCGATGGTGCGTAAGAAGATGGAGCTCGGCTATCGCGGTGATATGACGGTCGGCTCGGTACGGCTGTTGGACAAGGTGACGGGCGAGGATTTCGCGCGATGGACTTCATTCGCTGCGAACGGGATCAACGTGAAGATTGGCAGCGGCGAGCCGTTGGTGCGAATCGGCGGGCTCGCATTAACCAACTTTTATGCGCGGATCATTCTGAATCGCGATGGCAAGTTGAATCTGAAGGATATCGCCGCCAATCCCAATGCAGCGCCTACTTCGCTAACTGAACAGCATAACACTGTCGCAGCAGCCACGCCCGCTCCGACACCTGCTGCCGCCGCATCGCCATCAACCTTGGGCGCGGCAACAACGCTTCCAACAGCGCCGCCAAAGCCGATTCCCGCTGATGTGGCCGTTGATCAGACGACGCTGAGTGGCGGCCACATAATCTGGGAAGACTACTTTATCCAGCCCAATTACAAGGCGGATTTGACCGACTTGGGTGGCCATATCGGGACGATTGGAACCCGCACGACGGCTCCGGCTGACGTGAACATCCAGGGCGAGATTAACGATACGTCGCCAATCTCAATTACCGGCTCGGTCAATCCGCTGACGCCGCAACCATTTATCGATATCACCGCCAAGGCCAATGCCATTGAATTGGCTAATATGTCGGCCTACTCGACGAAGTACACTGGCTATCCGATTGTCAGCGGGACGCTTACGGTTGACGTGCATTATCTGCTCCAGCAAAACAATCTGACGGCGCAGAACCATATCCTGCTTGACCAGCTAACGTTCGGCGACAAAGTGACGACGCCGGGGGCCGGTAATCTGCCGGTGCGGCTGGCGGTCGCGATCCTCAAAGACTCCAAGGGGCAAATCAATCTCGATATTCCGGTGTCAGGATCATTGTCCGACCCGCAGTTCAGTATCGGCAGCGTAATCTGGCATGCGTTCTCGAATATCCTCGTGAAGGCGGTGACGGCGCCGTTCAGCCTGATCGCGGGTGCTTTTGGCGGCCATGCGGGCGCGAGTGTCAATTACATTGCATTCAAACCTGGCTTCGCGACGCTCACCGGCGGCGCCAAGCAGCAACTCGACGGCATCGCGAAAGCCTTGCAGGCGCGCCAATCGCTGAAGCTTCAGCTAACTGGCGTAGTCGATCCAACGGTAGACCGCGACGGACTGCGCGATGCGGCGCTCGATCATGCAATGCGCGAGCAGAAGGCTAAAGACACCGGCCAGAATATCGACCAGGTGACCATCGAGCCCGATGAGTACAACAAGTATCTTTACAAAGCCTACAAAGCGGCGGATTTCACCAAGCCGCGCGATTTCGTCGGAATGACCAAAAAGCTGCCAGCGCCCGAGATGACCAAGCTGATGCTCGCCAATGCCAAGGTCACCGACGCAAGCCTGAAGACCCTCGCCGATGCGCGCGCTCAGGCCGTCGCAAGTTATCTCGAGAAGCAGATTCCCCCATCGCGAATCACAATCGGACCGCCGCTCCTCGACGCCTCAAGTATCAAAGACGGTGGCAAGACTACGCGCGTCAATCTTTCGCTCGAATAATGGGTAACCTTCGCTGCGATTGCACGCGGAATGCAAGCGGCGCGAATCGAGCGGCCCTAGCAGTTCCGAGAACAAGCTGACAAGTTCACATCGATGATCGAGCCGCCATCCGGCAGGAAATTGACACCCGAATTCTACGCGCGGCCAGTGCTCACGGTTGCGCGGGAATGTATCGGCAAGGTGCTCGTTCATCGCACGCCTGAAGGCGAGACGGCGGGACGAATCGTCGAAGCGGAAGCCTATCGAGGACCCCAGGATCGCGCGGCGCATAGCTGGCGTGGGATGACACCGCGCACGAAGGTGATGTTCGGGCCCCCTGGCCGAGCCTACGTCTATCTGCTTTACGGTGTGAGCTGGGCGTTCAACATCGTCACCACCGATGAGGGGTTGCCCCACGCAGTATTGATACGCGCAGTGGAGCCAGTTCGTGGACCCGAACTGATGGCGCAACGGCGTAGGCAGCCGGTCACGGCGCGGGAACTCACGAATGGTCCGGGGAAATTGTGCCAGGCGCTCGGTATCACGGGCGACGACTACGATCGCGATCTGTGTGGCGACGAGCTTTTTCTTGAAGATGGCTTAGTGCGCAAGATCGGCCGTTCGCGGCGGATCAATGTCGAGCCGGCGGGTGAGGTCTGGGCGGCACGGCCCTGGCGCTTCTATGAGCGCGGCAATCGCTACGTCTCTGTGCGTCCGCGCGATTAGTCATTCTGTCTGAGTAAAAGAAAAGGGCCGCCCAAGCGGCCCTTCCGTCAATCAATACTCACTCGCAATTATTGCTGATGGTGGTGCTTGTAGTAGTGCGCCGCTGCGTTCGGATGACTTGCCGCATACGGATGGGCCGCTGCAAACTCGGGACTCCCATAGCTACCCGCCGGATGATAGACATTCGAAGGCATGCCTTCCCCGTGACCTTCCTCGGCATAGGGGCCAGGACGGTTGTTCAGCTGATCTTCTTTACCCATGAAGCGGTCCGGATGGCTGATGAGGTCCTGGTGGACGGTGGGATGAGCCTGCAGGTAATTGTTCAACCCGGGATGCGCTGCCAAGTATTGCGGGTTATCCGCTAGACCCGGATTGCGCGCAAGTTGCTGCGACACTTCCGGATGCTCATCCAGATAGCCGTTATCGAAGCGTCCAATCGCGGAATTATTAGGAGGAGCGCCAAAGCGGTCGCCATTCATCTGATCCTCTTTACTCATGAAGCGATCGGGATGGCTGATGAGATCCTGTCGAACCGTAGGATGGGCCTGCAGATAATTATTCAGGCCGGGATGCGCCGACAGGTATTCCGGGTTATCCGCTAAGCCGGGATTCTGAGCGAGCTGATGCGCCACGTCCGGATGCTCGTTGAGATAACCGTTATCAAAACGTCCCACAGCCGCGTTATTGCGAGCATTGTTGTAGGTGCCGGGGTTCCATCCCCAATGACCTCCATTGTTGACGAAGGCTCCCGGATTCTCATGAACATCCGCGCGCACATTTGGATGGTTGGACATGTACTCTTCCAACCCCTGATGGTGGCTCATCCACTGCGGATCATTAATCAAATTGGGGTTCTGCTGAAGCTCGCGCGCAGTATTGGGATGAGCATTCAGAAAGTTCTCGAAGGTTCCCATGTCAGCGGGGTTATAGCCCTGCGCCATCGCGGGTAACGCTAGCCCGGCTGAAATTGTCATGGTCAAAAGTGTTAGTGTCAGTTTTCTCATATGGCTTTCGCCTCTCTTCTCCTCAATGTTAAGAGACGCGTACGGCCATTTTGGGTTTCATCGCCAACGAATGCCGCGCGTCAGAACTTTTCCTTAAACGGCCGTACGTC
The DNA here is from genome assembly GCA_035524095.1 of Binataceae bacterium (SeqCode). Lineage (GTDB taxonomy): Bacteria > Desulfobacterota > Binatia > Binatales > Binataceae > DATJUF01. The sequence goes on from DATKPK010000180.1 coordinate 36,829, forward strand.
GATCTCATGCGTCCAACAGCTAGGGTCCTGATGAGCCAGATGCCAGTACGTTTCGGCTATCGCAGAAGGTTTAAGCAAGTCCTGATCCTGAGCATTGGGCATCCGCTGGCGAATGAAGGGCATGTCGATGGGACCATCAACGTTGACATAGGCGACGTGGATGCCTTGGGGACCAAGGTCGCGGGCAATAACCTGAGCCAATCCGCGCATGGCGAACTTCGCCGGTCCAAACGCCGCCGACGTCGGATAAGGCTTGGTTCCAGCCGTGGCCCCGGTAAACAGAATGACGCCGCGGCCGGCTTCGAGCATTGCCGGAACCACCTCTTTTGCGGCGAGGAATGCACCAAAGGCGTTGACGCGCCAGGTGTTCTCGAAAGTGCTTGACTTCGTTTCCATCAGCGTACCGAACGGGCGCATCGCGGCGTTGTAAATAAGAATTTCAGGGTTCGCGATACTCCTTATGGTCGCGAAAGCAGCAGCGAGGGCAGCCTGATCCGAAACGTCGGCAGGGACCGGAAAGGCTTGGCCGCCAGCCGCTTTGATTTCGCCGGTGACGCGTTCCAGATAATCGGCTTGACGGGCGACAAGCGCGATGGCGTAGCGTTCGGCGAAGCGGCGCGCCAGGGCAGTGCCGAGTCCGGGCCCAACGCCAATCACTACAGCTAATGGTCGATTCGATGATTCAGCCATAAAAACTCCATGGGCCGGTTGCTCGCCGGCATCATAGTCAGGATCGTTTGCGCAGCGCCTCTTCAATGAAATCGAAGCGATCGTTGCCCCAGAACATCTCGTCGCCGACGAAGAAGGACGGTGCACCGAAAACACCACGAGCGACCGCCTCGTCGGTGTTGCGGCGCAGCTCGTCCTTGACCTCCTGTGACTCGATGGCGGCGGCGAAACTGGCTGGCGTGAAGCCGCTTCGTTCGAGCAGCCGCGTCATTACGGCATCGTCGCCGAGATCGGTCGCCTCTGCCCAGACAGCTTTGAAAACCAGATCGTGATAGATGCCAAACTTGCCCTGTTTCTGGGCCGCGGTCGCCCCGCGCATCAAAGTGATCGTGTTGCCCGTAAACCGATGAGGATTGAGTCGAAACGGCACGCTATAGCGTTGGGCCCAGCGGCGGAGCTCGATCGCCATGTAACGGCCCTTCGCCGGAATCGCCATCGGCGACTGATTACCCGTGGCCTTGAGGACAGCACCGAGCAGAATCGGACGGTAGATTACCGTCGCATTGTTGCGCTTCGCGAAGCCGGGTAATTGGAGGCTGGCGAGATAGCTGAAAGGGCTGCCGTAGTCGAACAGAAATTCTATCGTTCGGGACATCGATTACCTCTCAAATTCACGTGGTTAGGGCCTAAGTTGGCGACTAGCGTCCAGAGAAAACCGCCGGGCGCTTTTCGTTGAACGCTTTGATCGCTTCCTTGACGTCGTCGGAACCGGCAAGTTCGAAGATACTGCGCAATTCGTTTTCGATTTGGGTTTCGACGGTTTCGACGAAGCCCATATGCATCAGGCGCTTGGCCGCGGCGAGTGCGCGAGTCGCACCCTTGGCCAAGCCTGCAGCGAAATTATGGGCCTCGGTGGCTAGTTCAGCGTCGGGCACGACGCGATTGGCCAGACCCCATTCGAGCGCCTCATGCGCGCTCAGCGAACGATTCGTATAGGCGAGTTCGAGCGCACGGCCGATACCGATACGGCGAGGAAGGAAATAGGTCGTGGTCCCGTCAGGAGAAAGACCGATGCGGCTGTATGCCATAACGAATTTGGCGGATTCCGCTGCAATGATCAGGTCGCATCCGCAGGCGAGGCCCATCCCGCCGCCCGCCGCGGTACCATTTACCGCCGCGATAACCGGAAAGGGCGCTCGTACGATGCGCGAGAGCGCCACATGGAGATGCGAGATGCGGTCTCTGAGCGCGCCAACCTGCGTGTAAAACGATTTCAGATCCGCGCCCGCGCAAAAGAAGCGGCCGCTGCCGGTCAGGACGAGAGCGCGGACCTCTGGATTTTCCTCCGAGCGGATGAGGGCGTCGAGCAGCTCAGACGATAGCTGGTGGTTGAGCGAATTGGCCGCCTCGGGGCGGTTGAGAGTGATTTGCGCAACGCTGTCGCGTACTTCATAAAGAATCGCTTGATAGTCGGACATCGGCGGTCACTCCTGCGGATTTGGTTGACCGATCTCGATGGTGGCCAGAACAATCACTCCAAGCCGCGCATCGGACCGTTCTGGCGATGTCAGTCTTTGGATAACTCAAATGGTTTCATTATGCAACTATTTCGGATTTTCGGCATGTAATATATAGCTAAATCATAGTTGCGTGATGCAACCTATAATCGTAAGGTTAACTTCATGCGGCGTAAGACGTTCGCGCGAATGAATTGCTCGATTGCGCGCGCGCTGGAATTGGTCGGCGAATGGTGGACGATGCTGATCCTGCGCGAGGCTTTTCTCGGCACACGCCGCTTTCATGATTTTCAATGTAATCTCGGCATCGCGCGTAATATCCTCTCCGCGCGGTTAAAGAAGTTGGTTGCCCGTGGAATTCTGGAGCGGGTCTCCGGTCCCGACGGCGGACGCCGTCTGGAATATCGGCTGACCGATAAGGGGCGCGACTTCTTTCCGGTGTTGATGGCCCTTATGCAATGGGGCGACCGGTGGGTGGCTGGTAGCGACCGCGCACCGATCAAAGTGGTCGATCTGATGTCTGGTGGCGAAATCGCGGAGATTCAGGTCACTACGCATGACGGCAAGCCTCTGCGTCCGAGCGACGTGCGGATGATGCCCGGGCCGGGTGCCGCACCATCGACGCGTGCGCGCTTCGGGACAGGTCAGCATCGCGAGCCCGAGTTACCGGCGGGTGACGCGGTAGACCTGCTGTCGATGCCGCCAATCGACGAAGCCTGACAACGATCCCTTTTTCATTAGTCGAGCCGAGCCCCAGTAGCCGGGGTTAGCGAATTTGCCAATTGATTCATCCCGAACCGCGTTTCGGCTAGCATCGCCGCGGGTAGGGTTAGCTCGCGAACCCGTGCGCGTGTGAGTCTGCAAACCAGCGGCCTAAAGAATCTGAGATGTCAGCCAATGGAAATCGCTGCTGAACCAGGCCTTGGTTGATGCCGCCAGCGTCGATCGTGCTAACGGTTCACGTGCTGTGCGGCGTGCTATGGGTCGGAGCATGCGCCAGCTTCGTGCTGGCGGCGTCGGCGCTCAATCGGGAATCAGGCGAATGGCGCGATTTTGCATTGAAGGTCGCGCCCCGCATCAATCGGATTAATCTGGTGGCCGCGTGCGCCATTCCGTTGACTGGCTTGGGTAATCTCTACTTCGCTGGGAGAGCGCGCGGGTTTAAATTTCCACCGCAATTCATCGGCGTATTGGCTGCGAAGATAGTGCTCTTCGTCGTGATGGCTGCGGCGCTGCTGGCCGCATGGACGGCGGAGTCGTCGATGCTCCCTCAGGGGCCGGACGGAAGTATCGACGCGCGGGCGTCGCGACGGCTGGTTCGGCTATATGGAATCATGGTCGCACTGGGCACCGTAGCGTTGGCACTGGGACTATGGTTGTCCGGGACTTAGGAGACTGACGGGATGGAGAAGCCGACGCAAATCAGGATAGGTGAGTTTACCATCGCGCTGCTAAGCGATGGCATCTGGCGCAACGATGGCGGCTGCATGCTCGGCGTTGTGCCGCGCGAACTGTGGCAACGGGAACATCCGCCGGACGACAAGAATCGGATTCGGCTCAACCTCACCTGTCCGCTGATCATAAAAGGCAATCAGGCGATTCTGGTCGATACCGGCATCGGAAACCGGCTGAGCGCCGTCGAGCGCAAAATTTTCGACCATCAGGAGGGGTGGTTGCCGGAAGGGTTGGCGGCACTAGGAATGGAGCCTGGTGACGTTACTCATATCATGCTGTCGCATCTGCATTTTGACCATTGCGGGGGAATCGTACGCAGGCGGGCGTCGGGCAAGCTCGAGGCTGCCTTCCCGCGCGCGCAGATCTTCGTGCAAAGCGGTGAACTCGAAACCGGGACGATTAGCAATAATGAGCGATTGCGCGCAGCCTATCGCCATCTCCATGAATGTCTCGAGCCGGTGCGTTCATTCATCGTCGGGCTCAACGGCAATACCGAATTGATTGAGGGTGTCAGCGCGGTAGTTACCGGCGGCCATACTCTGGACCATCAAGTGGCGGTGGTGCGCTCCGAAAACGAGGTTTTCGTCCATTTGGCCGATATCGTGCCGACGCGCTCCCACATGCGGGGCCCTTGGAATCAAGCCTACGACCTCGACGCCCTTACAACGATGGAGCAGAAGCGGAAATATCTGGAAGATGCAATCGACCGCCGATGGTGGCTGTCCTTCGCTCATGACGATCAGGTTTTGGCAGCAAAGGTCAGGCGAGACGGTGGCAAAATCGCGCTAGGCGAGACTATCGCGGCGTCGGCGGCTCCGGCTAACGAATCTGAATAACGGGATATCTCGCCGGCTCTGTTTTTTCCGGCCATCCGCTGGCCGCTGTTGTTCGCACCTCAGATTCCTGACTGTGGCTGACGCGGACTCAGCCGCAAAGGGTCGCTGCAACCCAATCGCATAATTCGGCGACGGGCTTATATGGCGAATGGTTATTAGGTAAACTTGTTGCAGGATGTGCGGTGGATCTGGAAGCGAAGGCGTTAGCGTCTGGCAGTTGCGGCACAGCGGACGACGCGCAATAGCTTGTGGATAATGGCGGGGGCGCCGGATACTGTCCCTTGCCTCATCACACCGCTCCGCTTATATAATGGTGCCGCAAGGGATGCGCTTTGCTATTAGCTCACCCGAACCGACCACACATTTGTCCACTCTGCCGGCAGTCACTTACCAAACAGAAGGCTCGCCTAACCAAAGGAGTTAGCTGATGGCCGAAGTGAGTACCTTTGAGCAGGTAATCAAGCGGGACCGCGCAGAGCGCGAATCAAAGCGCTGGAGCGGAACGTTGCTCGAGTACCTCGAGCAGATCAAATCCGATCCGCTAATGACCAAGCTCGCACACGCGCGGATCTATGACTTGATTACCTCGACGGGCACGCGATCAATCCATGATACGGATGATCCGCGCACGAAGCGGTTATACAAAGACGAACCTATCAAGGTTTATAACTTCTTCTCCGACGAGTTCTTCGGGATCGAGCGGACGATCGCGCATATCGTGCGCTATTTCCACTCGGCTTCACTGAAAGGCGAAGAGAGCCGTCAGGTGCTCTATCTGATGGGCCCGGTCGGATCGGGCAAAAGCTCACTGGTCGAACGCATTCAGCGCGGCCTCGAGCAAGCTGGCCTGGTCTACTCTATCGAAGGCTGCCCCATGCATGAGGAGCCGCTGCATCTGATCCCGCGCCATCTGCGGCGGGAATTCGAAAAGATGCTAGGCGTGCATATCGAAGGCGACCTATGCCCGGTATGCCGCTATCGGCTCAAAGAAGAGTTCGCCCAGCGCTACGAGGATTTCCCGATTGAGACGCGCAACTTCTCCAAGCGCAATCGCGTTGGAATTGGCGTCGTGCCGCCGGTCGATCCGAATAATCAGGATACGTCGGTACTGATCGGCTCTGAAGATATTTCGAAACTCGACCAGTATTCCGAAGGCGATCCGCGAGTGCTTGAACTGAACGGCGCTCTGAACGTCGGTAACCGCGGCATCGTCGAGTTTATCGAAGTCTTCAAAAACGAAACTGAATACCTCCATGCGATGATCACTGCTACGCAGGAAAAGGTGATCCCGGCGCCGGGCCGTCATGGCATGGTCTACGTCGACACCTGCATCCTCGCGCATTCCAACGAAGCGGAATGGCAGAAGTTCAAGGCCGACCATACCAACGAAGCGATCCTCGATCGTATCGTGGTCGTGAAGGTGCCTTACAATCTGCGCCTGTCGGAAGAGGTGAAGATCTACCAGAAGATCATCCGCAACTCCGATTTCCGCGCCCATGTCGCACCGCATACCCTGGAAATCGCCTCGATGTTCGCGATTCTGTCGCGGCTGGAGCCAACCTCCAAGTGCGATCTGATGACCAAGCTGCGGCTCTATAACGGTGAAGAAGTAGTCGAAAAAGGGCGCACCAAGAAAATCGATGTGGCCGAGCTGAAGGAAGATACTAAGCGCGAGGGCATGAACGGAATCTCGACGCGGTTCATTATGAAAGCCCTGGATAATGCGCTCTCCGACAACGTTTCGGGCAACTGTATTAACCCGATCAACGTACGCGAGGCCTTGATCTCGATGACCAAGGAAGCGGATCTCGCCGACGATTCGCGCAAGCAATACCTGGAATTCCTGCAAGATACGCTACACAAGGAATATCTCGAATTGCTGGAGAAGGAGATTACGCGAGCGTTCGTCTACTCCTATCAGGAGCAAGCGGAAGCCTTGTTCCAGAATTACCTCGACCATGCGGAAGCTTACGTCAACAAGACCCGCGTGCGTGATCGAAATACGAAAGAGGAACTGCCGCCGGACGAGGGTTTCCTCAAATCGATAGAAGAGCAGATCGCGATTATCGGATCCGCTGCAGACGGCTTCCGGCAGGAAGTAATCGCGTATCTGTGGGCGACCTCACGGCGCGGCGAAAAAATCAGTTATCGCAGCTACGAACCACTTAAAGAAGCGATCGAAAAGAAGCTGATGACTTCCGTACGCGACATCTCGCGGATCATCACCAAGGCGCGTACGCGTGACGAGGAGCAGGGTGAGAAGTACAGCGCGATGGTGAAAAACCTGCTTGAGAATGGCTACTGCGAATCGTGCGTGGACGTGACCCTGAAGTACGCTGCGAATAATCTCTGGAAGGATTAGTCACGGGAAGTCCCGCCCTCGCGGGTTGATGCGACGGCGGGACTTCAGTGCTAGGATCAGCACCGTGATGCTCGTTGATCGCGCGGGCGAAGGATTAGGAGCGAAGTCTCGCAATCGTAAGTCCGGAATTTGCCGCGTAAGTGACACCGGCGAGGGCCTAAATGGCAGACACCATTTTCCGCGAATATCGGCCATCGGACGCCGAGCGGTCGGATCGTTCGGCGGGTGACCGCCTGCGCCACCGCGAGAAAGTCCGCGAGTCAATTCGCGAGAATATCGCTGACATCATCGCCGAAGAATCGATTATCGGAAAAGACAAGGATCGCGTAATCAAGGTTCCACTGCGCGGAATCAAAGAATACCGGTTCATCTACGGAGATAACGCTGGCGGTGTCGGCCAGGGCGACGGCGATATGCGTCCCGGTCAGGTGGTCGGCAAGACCGGCAAAGATGGCAAAGGCAAGGGCGAAGGTCAGGCGGGTGATCGGCCAGGTGTTGATTATTACGAGACTGACGTAACGCTCGAAGAATTGATCGAGATCATGTTCGAGGATCTCGAATTACCGAACCTCGAACGGCGTGCGCTGCGGGAAATCGCCTCCGATCGCAGTTCCAAGCGCAAAGGCTATCGTCACGCCGGCATCCGGATCCGGCTCGACAAGCGGCGTACCGCACGACAGCGCGTGATGCGCATCATGGGTAGCCAGTATCGGCGCAACGGTCAAAACGGTGCGTCGGACGAAGCTCAGCAGGAAGTTGAGGGCGAAGAGGAACGGCGGCATCCGTTCCACAAAAACGACCTTCGCTACAAGCATCTCGAGACCGATACCCGCGAGGATTCAAACGCCGCCGTCCTGTGCATCATGGACACGTCGGGCTCGATGGATACGATGAAGAAGTATCTCGCGCGGAGCTTCTTCTTTCTGCTCTACCAATTCATCTCAACGCGCTACCGTAACGTTGAGATAGTTTTTATCGGGCATCACACGGAAGCCAACGAAGTCACCGAGGAAGCGTTTTTCCATAAGGGTGAATCGGGTGGAACTTTCATTTCGTCAGGCTATCAAAAAGCGTTGGAAATAATCGCCGAACGCTATCACCCGTCGCTGTGGAACCTTTATGCGTTCCATTGCTCTGACGGCGACAACTTTGATTCTGACAACCCGGCGGCGTTGCGCACAGCCAAGGAACTCGCCGAAATTTGCAATCTGTTCGGCTATGGCGAGATCAAACCGATGGGTTCGCGTTATTACGAATCCTCGATGTTAAACGTATTCCGGCGGCTCGAGGCGCCAAACTTTCAGGCGGTTTTGATCGAGCGCAAAGAAGACATCTGGCCGTCGTTTAAGGCTTTTCTGTCGAAGGATCGCATCAAAGAATAGCCTGATACTATTTCAAGCAATCAAACGGCGCGCCCTTAACGCGCCGCGGTTTTGCGGACTACATGGCCAATTACGAAATCAGTGACCTCGCCGAATGGGATAATCGGATTCGTGCCAAGGCAGCCGAATTCGGACTCGACTGGTATCCGCAAGAATTCGAGATTTGCGACCACAACGGAATGCTCGGCTATATGGCCTACTCTGGCATGCCGTCCCATTACCCGCATTGGTCATACGGCAAATCGTACGAAAAGCTGAAGACCCTCTATGATTACGGCGTTAACGGTTTGCCGTACGAGATGGTCATCAACTCGAATCCGGCGATTGCCTACCTGATGCGCGACAACACCCTGCTCCTGCAGGTGCTGACGATCGCACACGTTTACGGTCATAACGATTTCTTCAAAAACAATTTCACGTTCAAATCTACCCGCGCCGAACTGACTATCGAGACCTTCAAAGCGCATGCGATGCGCGTGCGCCGCTACATGGAAGACCCTTCGATTGGCGTGGATCGGATCGAGCGCATCATGGACGCTGCTCACGCATTGTCATGGCAGTGCCGCCGCAATCTCGCGATCAGAAAAGTCGGACGGGAAGAGCAGGTCGAGCGCGCGATCATCGACGCGCAACCGCGTCTGGACCCATTCCATCGGTTACACGTGCGGCCGGATTTTACCGAGCCTGAAACCCAGAAAGTCCCGCTCGAACCGGACGAAGACGTGCTGCTATTCATTCGTGATCACAACCCTTTCCTGGCCGAATGGGAAAAGGATCTACTGACTATCGTGGACGAGGAAACCAAGTATTTCCTGCCCATGATGGAAACCAAGATCATGAATGAAGGCTGGGCGAGTTATTGGCACAAGAAGATTGTCGAATCGCTGGAACTCGAGCAGGGGATGCATATCGAGTTTATCGTGCGGCACAATCAGGTGCTGCGGCCAATTCCCGGCCAGATCAACCCATACCATCTGGGTTTCAAGATTTGGGAAGACATCTACCGGCGCCATACCGAGCCGACCCCTGAGGAAATTAAGAAATACGGCGCTCCGTCGAAAAACGGCACCGAGAAAATCTTCGAGACTCGCGAGGTCGAACGTGACAGTTCATTTCTGCGGCGCTATCTCACCGAAGAACTGATGCGCGAGATGGATCTGTTTCAGTACGAACCGCGCGGCGATGATCTGGTTGTCGACAAAGTCTCCGACGAAGAGGGCTGGAAGGAAATCAAGGAGACGCTGATTAAGAACGTCGGTGCCGGCTCGATTCCGGTGATCAAGGTCGAGGATGCCGACTTCGGGCATAACCGCACGCTCTATCTTAAGCATTTCCATGATGGGCGCGATCTCCAGCTCGAATATGCCGAAAAGACTATCGCTTTCATCTACCGCTTGTGGGGCCGTGAATGTGTATTGGAGACTACGCTTCAGGGTAAGCGCTCACTGCTTTGTTATAACGATCGCGGATTCTCGATGCGTGCTTTGAAATAGCGCCGTGCTCTCCCGCTGCACCGCGGGAAATCGTGCAGCGCGTCGCTCGTGGCTGCGAGACTGCCAACGATGCCTCCAGCAGACTTCGGTCCTAAGTTCGACCATGCGCTCGCCATGATGTTGGAGGCGATCGCTGAACGCAGCGATTCCTCCACACCTCTGATAGACTCCGCGTCAATGCGGGCGGAGTTAGCGGAACTCGCGTCCTTACGCGGCCGCCCTGCCTTTTATCCTTATCTCGGATCGGGCGTCGGGCGCGGAGCGCGCGCGATGATGGCTGACGGGCGCTGGCTGATCGATCTCGCCCTGGGTATCGGCGTGCATCTATTCGGTCACGGCGATCCAGATTTGATCGCCACGGCGATTCGCGCCGCTGCATCCGATGTCGTGATGCAGGGAAATCTGGTTTTCAACCGCGAATACGTCGCGCTGATGCGGACGCTGCTCGCGCATGCCCCGGCGGGCATGGCGAATTGCTGGCTGTCGCTCTCAGGCGCGGATGCGAACGAGAATGCGCTTAAGCTCGTGCGCCAGCGGCGCGATGGCCGCGCAGGAATTATCGCGTTTCGCCATTGCTTTCATGGACGTACCTCCGCTATGGCCGCAATCACCGACCGTCCCGATTTCCGGCTCGGCCAGCCGTCGCCCTTCCCGGTGCATTACGTCCCCTTTTACGATCGCAATTTAGCTGACTCTATTACAGACTCATTGACCGCGGTGCGCTCGATCGTTCGTGAGCATGGCGACAGCATCGCGGCTTTCATCGTCGAGTTAGTGCAGGGTGAAGCTGGATTTGTCACCGCGCCGCGTGAGTTTTTCGTCGCATTGTTCGAGGAATGTCACCGCGTCGGGATCCCGATCTGGATCGATGAAGTGCAAACGTTTGCTCGGACCACTGAATTATTCGCGACAGACTGGCTCGGGCTTGCGGAATACGCGAGTGTGATAACGGTTGGCAAAGTTTTCCAAGGCAGCGCGATGCTGATGCGAGAGGGCTTCACGCCCGACCCGGGACTGCTCTCGGGCACCTATTCCGGTGCGACCGTCCCGATGGCAGTCGCAATTCGCATCATAGAAAAGCTTACCACCGAAGGGTTTTTCGGGCCTGCAGGAAAAGAAAAGCAACTCGAACGTTCCGCGCGCGAGCATTTGGAACGGCTTGCGCACAACCATCCGGGCCAAATCAGCGCTATCGATGGCGTCGGCGCGATGCTCGCTTTTCGGCTCGGCGACGGCTCATTGAAGAAAGCCCAAGAATTCATCCGGCGCTGTTTCGCCGCTGGACTGGCGCTTTACTACGGCGGACATGATCCAGTCTGCATCCGGATGTTTCTGCCGGTCGTGATCAGTAGCAAAGAACTGACCGAAGCCTTCGCAATAATGGACCGCTCCCTCGAAGCCGTGCCCTAGATAACCGACGGACCGAGCAGGCCGGCAAGGGCGTGGAGGGCCTCATACAAATAGTAGGATCCCCATATCAATTCATTAGCGACCGCCAAGCCGATGCGCTTGTTATAGCAGCCCTGCCAGAGTCCCCCTTCCGCTCCGAGATAATTCGCTACAAGTGCACTGACGGAAGCTTTCGCCGCCTGACGATAGAGGTCGCCCTTCGCCGGTAACCGGCTGAGCGCTGCGAGTTTGATCATCGCCGCCGATGCGATCGCGGTCGCTGAGGTATCGCGATTAGTATTTGGTATTGCGGGATCGTCAAAGTCCCAGTAGGCGACATGATCGCTGGGTAAATGAAGCAACCACCAGTCGGCCGCACGTTCGGCAGGTTCCAGGAAACTCAGGTCGCCGGTCCATTGCGCGGCGAGCGTCCAACCGAGTATCCCCCACGCCTGAGCGCGAGCCCAGGTGCTGTCGTCGGTGATGCCTTTATGGGTATAGCGGCGCGTGACAGCGCCGGTTGATGGATCTATTGATGCCGATTGGCATATCGAGCCATCGCGGCGCAGGCACAGTTCGATATGCCGGCGCGCGTGACTAATACCGATTGTGCGCAAGTTATCGTCGCCAGTGATTCGGCTGGCCCACGTGAGCAGAGCCACAACCTGGACGATATCGATTTCCGATTCGGTGTCGCCGACGCTATGGACTTCCTCGAACTCGGCGCCTATGGGAATCAAATGGGCGCGCGGATTGTACATCGCGGCCAGTGATTGCGCCCCTCCAATCGCGAGTTCGCGCGCGATCGCGTTGCCGCAAAGAATGTCGCCGATCGCCGCGCCATAATAGAAAAGCAGGCCCTTGGCGGCGCTGTTCGAGGCGATACGAGCACGCAATGGCAGCGTCCAGCGCTCGGCCAGCTCAACGTATCGCGGCTCGCCGGTGGCATGAGCGGTCAACCAGAGCATCCCGTTCCAATACCCCCCGGTCCAATCACCGGCAGGCGTCGTCGTCCAAGTTCCACTCGCCGGGTCTGCAAAATGCGGATAACCCTCACCGACGGTCGCGGCAGTGAAATCGATCCGCTTCTGTATCCGCGCGATCGCGTCAAGCCAAATTGTGTCAGCCACGATGGTTTACTTGAGATGGGTCTTGAAGAAATCGACCATCTTCGGCCAAAGCTCGAAGGCCGCCTTTTCGCGATAGCTCGGACGATAGTCGGCGAAGAAGGCATGGCCAGCGTTTTTGAAAACATCGATTTGGAAGGTCTTGCCGGCCTGTCGCAAGCGCTTGCGCAATTCTTCGGCGTCGGCCACTGACGGATTCTGGTCCTCTTCACCGCATACGACGCAAAGCGGGCAATGCAGTTGCGGTACGAGTTCGATGACCGGCGTTGGGCGTTCAGGCGTCGATAGCGCCTCGGGCGTCGCGCGGGTGATGAAGCCGCCCCAGCAGTCGATCGCTGCGTCCACTTTAGGACTGCTGGAAGCGAAAAGTAGCGTCCAACGCCCGCCAACGCAAAAGCCTACGCACCCGACTTTGCCGTTGGCGCCGGGTTGGGTACGAAGATAACCTGCGGCGGCTTCGAAATCGTGGACCAGTTGCGCGTCCGAGATCCCGAACATTTTGGCTCGCACCTCCGCCATATCAGTTGCATTTTTCAGTGCACCGACCCGCGTATAGACGTTGGGCGCCAGCGCGATAAAGCCTTGGTTGGCGAAGCGTCTGGCAACGTCGCGCTCATGCTCGACCAGGCCGAACGCTTCATGGAGGATCAGCACGCCGGGATAAGTACCGGGCGCTTTGGGACGGGCGAGATAGGCTTCCATCTGGAAGCCGTCGCTTGTGAACGTAACGTTGCGTGTTTCAAGGCTGGAAAGATCGGTAACTTCACCGGCGAGCGGCATGGGTTAAACCTCCTGGTGGAAGTGATTCCGCTGCGGGCGAGCCTGATTCGGGGCTGCCACGCAACCGACGATCAAATCCAATAGCGCATTTCAGCGGAGAGTCCCAAGGCATCCGCGTTGGTTGAAAGCGATGGTCTTACTTCCATCCATTTAATGCGGCAAGCTTAGACGGATGGCCTGCGGAATCGGGGACGGCCCGCTGCCATTCCGCATAATGCACGCGTATCTGACTCCCTCCGCAATCGCGCAATGGCTGGCAAGCTGGGGCTACCTCGGCCTGTTCGTATGCACTTTTGTGGGGAATCTGGGGCTGCCCGTCCCTGAAGAAACGGTGCTCCTGGCGGCCGGCTTCCTCGCGGGCCGTGACATCCTCGAGTTGAAGACCGTCTACGTCGTGGGTATCGCGAGCGCAGTAATCGGCGATTGCGCAGGCTATGTCGTTGGCCGTACGAGCGGGCAGCGTTTCTTTGGATGGCTCGGGCGCCATTTCACCTTCGTGCGCGGGCGCTTCGATCAAATCCAGGAATTTTTCCGCGTACATGGGACCAAGGCAGTATTTATGGCCCGCTTCATCGCGGGCGCACGTTTCATGGCCGGCCCGATGGCGGGAGCGGCCGGGATGCGGTTCTGGCGTTTTCTCGGCTGGAACCTGTTCGGCGCTGTGATCTGGTGCTCGCTCGTGATTACTGTCGGCTATCTGGTTGGCGACGAACTGGAGTGGGTGGCAGGCGTCGCCCATCGCGCAGGTTATTGGATGGCGCTCGTAGCGGTACTTGTCATCGCTGCGCTCTGGCTCTTCTGGCCTCGGCGCCAACCCCGCCCGCAATCCTAATCCATAGGCTCGCTTACGAGGCCCGGCGCGCGCGAGTCTGCGGGATAGGGATTGCTTGCAACCCCATGCAGATGTGAGTCCGCGAACCTGACGCCTTGGATTCTTGTCGCGCCTGAAGACCCTGACGCCGCGTTTGCGGAATTTCCACACGGACTGCTAGGCTTTGCGCGCTTTCCCGAGCGAATTCAATCTGAAGTAAGGAGTAGCGCGATGGCACTGCTACCGTATGTCGATGAGAGCAAAGCTTCTGAGAAAACCAGAGAGATTCTCGGCAACACGCCGCGCAAACTGAACGTAGCGCGCATGATCGCCAATGCGTCCGACGCCGTATTTCAAAACTTCTCACGGCTCGGCAATTCCTTGATGACCAAGGGGAAATTGAACTCGCGGCTGCGCGAGATTGCGATCCTGCGTAATGCGCGAGTTAGTGGATCGCTTTACGAGTACACGCAGCACGTGCCGATCGCGAAGTCAGTCGGCGTGAGCGACGAGCAACTCAAGGGCATTGACGACTGGGAAAAGGCGTCATGCTTCGACGAACTCGATAAGCTGGTGCTGCGCTTCACTGACGAGGTCGCGCGCGGAGTCAAGGGCCGCAAGGAAACACTCGATTCGCTAGCTCGTTACCTCGCGCCGGGAGAGATCGTCGAGTTGATCATGGCGATCGGCTTCTGGGGAATGGTTGCGCGCATCCTCGAAACCACCGAAGTCGACCTCGAAGAGTTCGCTGGTAAGGTCAATATCCTCGAAGGCCGCAAACCCGTCAATTAAGAAATAGGGCGGCTTCGCCGAGAAGCCGCCCCATCTCTTGCAGAATTATCGAGGGGCGCTTTGCAGGATGCCCTCGCGTTCCAGACCAGCGATACGCTTCGTGTCGTACCCAAGATAGTCGGTGAGAATGCGCCGATTGTGCTCGCCGAGAAACGGCGCCTCGAGTTCGAGGTCGTCCGGAAAGCCCGAGAAACGTAACGGCATGCCGGGAATCTGAAATTCGCCAAGCAACCGGTCACGAACCGTGCGAACGGTGCCGCGTTCACGCAGATGCGGATGGTTCATCGCCTGCTCGACCGTCAGAATCGGCGCGTTGGGAATGTGCGCCTCATTCAGGATTGCGACCGCGTCGTCGTCACTAGGCAATGATGCCAGCCACGCCTCGATGATCTTGGTGATTTCGTCGCGATTGGTAACGCGAGACGGCACGTCCGCGTAGCGTGGGTCGCGTCCCAGTTCTGGCTGGCCCATAAGCTCCGCAAACTTGACCCAATGATGGTCGAGCCACGCCATAATCCAGATGTAGGTGCTCTTGCCCTTGAACATCCCGGCCGGGCTTAATCCAGGGTATTGAAGGCCGGTGCGCGCAGGCTTCTGTTTGCCCTCGCTGATGCTGATCACTTCGACCGCATGGTCGTGATATCCGAAGTATGAATCCAGCAGCGAGATGTCGATGAATTGTCCCTCGCCCGTACGGTCACGATAGAAGAGGGCACAGGCGACAGCGGCCAGCGCATGCACACCGGTAGAGACGTCACCGAGGGCGAGCATTGGTGGATAGAAGGCGCCGCCCTCCTCACCGCTGAGGGAGGTTACGCCGGCGTAGGCCTGACCGACGAAATCGTAACCGGCATACTTCGCTAGTGGACCGGTCTGGCCGAAGGTCGAGACCGAGCACATGATGATTGAAGGGTTGAGCTGCTTTACGGAGGCATAATCAAAGCCCATCCTCGCGATCACCCCGGGCGCGAAATTCTCCACAACCACATCGACCTTGGGAATGATTCCCTGCAGAATTTCTATCGACTCCGGGTGCTTGATATCGACGCACAAGCTCTGCTTGCCGCGATTCTGTTGCACGAAGTAGCCGCTGCGCTCGTTCTTGACGTATGGAACCGAACGGCAGCGGTCGCCGCCCGGGGCGAATTCAACTTTGATCACCTCAGCGCCCATCTCGGCCATCAGGCGCGTGACGGTCGGACCTGCGACGAATTGTGTGAAATCGAGAGCCTTGACGCCTGCAAGTAGATGTTTGGGCTTCGTCGATGCCATCCTGTACCTCCGAGAACCAAGCCGCCGGGAACTGACCAAAGAATGATTTTCCAGCCGACCGCCCTGCCACCGTCCTAGCAAGCGCTCGGCTCATTCTGCAAGCAAGCAGCACAATACGCACGATCGCTTGAGCATGGAGCGCAAGTTGATTGAGTAGAGTGCGGCTTTTTGACAAACGCCGAGGGTCTGGTAGGTTGCCGCTCGTGCACAAGACGCTTCACCAGTTGCGAATTTATCAGCGGGATTCGGCAGGCGAGGAAGAGAATATGAAGCTGGCGACATTTACCTATCAGGGCGCGACTCGGATCGGGATCGTTAACGGCGAAGCGATCTTAGATTTGACGGCAGAAGCTCCGGAGCTGCCGCGCGAGATGGTCGCGTTCCTCGAAGCTGGTGGGTCAGCCCTGGAGCGGGCGCGCAAAGCTGCATCGAGCGCGGATGGTATCCCACTAGGCCAGGTCAAGCTGGAAGCACCAATCCGGCGGCCACCGGAGTTCCTCGCGATTGGACTCAATTACGCCGACCACATCGCCGAGTCGGGAATGAAAAAGCCCGAATTTCCGCTGTTCTTCAACAAACAGTCCAGTTGTGTGACCGGACCGTACGATCCGATCCATCGTCCGCGAGTTTCCACGCAACTCGATTACGAGGGCGAACTCGGATTCGTGATTGGCCAGCGTTGCAAGAATGTGCCGCGCGATCGCGCACATGAGGTGATTGCGGGATTCATCGTCGTCGACGATGTCAGCGTACGCGATTGGCAGTTCAAGGCGCAGACCATGACGCTCGGCAAATCATTCGACACGCATGGCCCAATCGGGCCGTGGATCGTAACGCCCGACGAGGTTGGCGACCCACATGCGCTGGACCTCAAGACTTGGGTGAATGGCGAGCTGCGCCAGCATTCTAATACCCGCCACTTGGTTTTCGATTGCTACGCGCAAGTCGAGACACTTTCCACCGTCTTCACGCTCGAGCCGGGGACGATCGTGTCAACAGGTACGCCGGGCGGTGTTGCTTTCGCGATGAAGCCCCCGCGTTTCCTCAAGGCCGGCGATTTGGTCCGGATTGAAATCGAACGTGTCGGGGCGATCGAGAACCGGGTGATCGAGGAGCCTTAGCCAACGCAGCTATCACGGTCGGCACATTGCGACCGTGTGATTACTAGCCTTTTGAGCAAATCGAGTGAGTCTGCTTTAGCCGCGCAGCTGAGTAACCGACAAGGGTGATTGAGCGAGCGGCTTAACCTTGGGCGTATGCGATTGAATCACCAGAGCGGCTGACTGCTGCTTCGCAACTTGACGTTCCTCAGAATTTATCTGACTGACTTGGACCAGAGCATACTTGAACGAGAAATCCGGGTCGCCGCCGCCTTCAACCCATTGAGCCATTGTGTCAAGTAAGGGGTCGTTGTAAGTCTTGGCCATTTGCCGCAGAAGGCGCGCAGTTACCACACGTTCCCTCGCAGTACGCGCTTGGGTGGTCGCCGCTTGCGAGTACTGGCCGAGAGTCAGACGTGTCTGAGCGGTAGCTAGATCGGCATCGGCGCCATTGAGGCGGGTGGTGGTGCCCATGGTCCAAAAGCTGTCAGCTGTCGAGCCCATCGACTGAACCAAGCCGGCTGCCGGCAGCATGGCAGCCGACGCGCAACTGGATAAACACAACGCTGCTATCGCCAAAACTGCCCGCCGCATGCTGGCACCTCCATTGAGGAGCTCGGGATTAGCCGGAATTCAAGCTTTCGTCAGTTCAACTTAGTAACCCTTACCATTCTGCGCTTCGCTGATAAGAGAATCGAGCGGGCTATTAGTGTTTCGACTTATAATGCGAATTCACCTGAAAGGCTCAGCGATTGGACGAGTAACTATTTGGTAGCGGCAGCCAATGCCTGCTGCTCGCTTGACGGTGATCCTCTCAGTTCCGGCGCGGGTTTGCGATTACCCGATACTCTGACGGGCAAGATAACCAGGCTCAGGCCATGCACCTGCAGCCAGCTTTGCAGTTCGAGCGCCGTATGATTATGCAGGAACCGGTTGACGAAGCCGTCCATCTCGTCAGTAAAGATGAGCTTGCCCGCGAAGAAAACAGCATGCGGATACTCTTGAGCGACCTCCAGGCAGAGGCGATGGAGTTCGGCCACCACGTCGGGGCCGATCGCGGTGCGCAGTTCCGGATGGAAGCCAAGATCAGCCGCGAAACGGCAATATTCCACCAGGTCGTCGGCGACCTCCTGCTCGAGGCGGCGCACCTCTTCCGGCCCTTTCAGCAACGCTGAATCGACCTCACCGACGCTGACGAAAACCACATTGCGGAACTGTTCGTTGAACAGCCGCTGAATCGTGGTCAGGGTAGCAAGGCCAAGGCCGTTGAAGCCGTTAACCAACAGCACCGCGGTAGGCGCGTCGGGGTCGCGTTGCGCAGGTTCTTTCTCCGCTGCGGCAAAGATTTCAGGCAGGACGTCGGCTTCGAGCTGTTCGATTGCTTTATGGACGGCATCGTAATGGCGGCGGACGATGACGCAAAACGTGATCAGTCCCCCCGTCATGACTACGGTCACCCATCCGCCCTGATAGAACTTGAGCGTGGTGGTGATCACCAGAATCACCGCCGTAAAAGTGCAGCCCACGCCGTTGATGAACATCTTCGATTTCCAGCGCGGAACTTCAGCACGCGCACTCCACCAATGTACGGTCATACCAAGCTGCGACAGCGTAAACGTGATGAAGACGTTAATCGAATAGAGCACGACCAGAAGGTCAACGCTCGCATGTGAGGCGACAAGGATCACGCCCGCCGCCAAGCCCATCGCGAGCACACCGTCCTGCGTGACGAGCCGAGCGCTCAGGTTTGCGAAACGGCGGGGCAGCCACCTATCGGTGGCCATCGTGGCGAGCACGCGCGGCCCATCAACGAAACCGGTCTGCGCGGCGACGAACAGCAGCGCGCCCTCGGTGATCATGGTGATTGTGACCAGCGGCGCGCCGATCCTGAGGCCGAGCAGGCTCCATCCATTTGACATCTTGTCGAACAGGACCGCGTTGAGGGTCTTGCCGGCGACAGGCTCTACGCTGAAGAGCATGTAGCTAAACAGGATGCCGCCGGCGACGAAGGCCAGCGAAGTCGCCATGTAGATCATCGTGCGTTTGCCGGTAACGGTGCGCGGCTCGCGCAGAATTGGCAGACCGTTGCTGACCGCCTCGATCCCTGTGTAGGTTCCGCCGCCGAGGCTGTATGCGCGCAGGAACAGGAGTGCGAGGACGATGAAGCCCATTTTCGAGCCGTTACGATGGGCCTCATGGACGGCATAGTTGAGCGCGTGTGGAATTTCCGGCGCACGATCGACCAGGGCATACGTGATCAGGAAGACGTGCAGAATCACGAAGGCAATGAAGATCGGCAGCAGTGAAAGGACCGATTCTTTGACCCCGCGTAAATTCATCCCTACCAGCAGGATGACCACAATCACGCAGACCCAGAACTTGAACGGCAGCCATGAGACGGGCAGAAAACTGAAAATCGCGTCGGCGCCGCTGGCAATCGAGATTGAAATCGTCAGTACATAGTCGATCACCAATGCGCCGCCCGAGACGACACCGGGATATTGCCCGAGCAGCTTGGTCGCGACCAGATAGCCGCCGCCGCCAGTGGGGAATTCGTCGATCGTCTGGGAATACGAGGCGGAGATGACGAAAACCGTCAGCGCCGTCAGCATCGCGAGGAAGACCGCCATGTACTGATGAGGCCCGAGGGCGAGGAAGGCTTCTTCAGGTCCGTAACAGGATGAACTCAGGCCGTCGGAACCGAGTCCGACCCAAGCCAGAAAGGCAACGAGGGAGAGACTATGGAAAATGTGCGGATCTTTAACGTCGCGCGCAGGACCAATCAGGATCCGGCTGAGCGTGCGCTTTTCGCCGTTCTTCTGACTTTCAACGGTGTTCGCCATAATGCGGTGATGCTCGTCTCTGAATCTTTAGTGCGAGGCGCTGGGGCGACTATCGTATGAGCGCCAATCGCCCGGCCGTCTTGGTGTGTTCTTATATTGGATAATTGGCGCGAGCCAGTCCAAGTCTATAACGGGCTGCGTCGATTAGATTTTGCATGAGCGCTGCTACGGTCATCGGACCGGTGCCGCCGGGATTGGGCGTGATCCAGCCTGCGACTTCCTTGACGGCCTCGAAATCCACGTCCCCGGCGAAGCGCCCTGGTCCGATTCGGCGAAAGCCCACATCGATCACGCAGGCCCCAGGTTTAACCATATCGGCGGTGATCAGAAAGCGATCTTCGCCCAAATCTGCACCCGCGCATGAAACGACAATGTCAGCCTCGCGGCAGATAGACGCAAGGTCGCGCGTGTAGCGATGGCACCACGTCACTGTGGCATTACGCATCCGCCCGCCCAGGATAATTGCCGCAGGCTTGCCGGCGATATCGCTGCGCCCGATCACGGCCGCGCGGGTGCCGTGGACTGGCACCTTGTAATAGTCGAGGAGAGTGAGGACGCCACGTGGCGTACAGGGCACGAAACGCCCCCATTCTCCACGATAAAAACCGGTAATACTTGAGCCACCGACAGCATCAACGTCCTTAAGCGGGTCGATTGCGTCAAACAGAGGAAAAACGTCGACGCCATTAGGCAGCGGAAGCTGAAGCAGGATTCCAGTGACGTCAGAATCGGCGTTGAGCTCTTTAATCGTCGCGAGGATTAGCACAGCGTCAGCCTCGGCTTTAAGACGTATAATCCGACTGCGAAAGCCAAGGTCTTCGACATAACGCCGTTTGTTTCTTACGTATTGTCCTGACGCCGGATCATCACCGACCAGGATCGCCGCGAGCGTTGCGACGAATTTGTGCTGATCAATCAACTCAGCCGCATGCGCTTGTAGAGAGGGCTTGAGATAAGCACTGACCGCGCGGCCGTCCATAATTACTGCCGGCATAAGACCATTATCGCAGTCATCACAAGGTTACGGCAGTCTACTGAAAGAAACCAAGGGCGGTCGTTTAAGCGTGAAACAGCAAATCAAGCGGGCAGCGGCGCGCGTCGATTGCCTCGGAAGGCTCTGCTAAAGTTAAGCGCGATAATGGGATCGGTCAAGCGCACTTCCCTGTTCCGGATTCATCGCGAGCTGGGCGCAAAACTTACGGAATTCGGTGGCTTCGAGATGCCGCTCAGCTACAGCGGTATTATCGAGGAGCATCGGGCAGTGCGCACTGCCGCCGGCCTTTTCGATCTGAGCCACATGGGCGAGTTTGAGATAACCGGGAACGGCGCACTGCCGCTGCTCGAACGGACCCTCACTAACTCGGCCGCAAGATTGGCCGAAGGTCAGGCGCAATACACGATTATGTGCGCCGAGGACGGCGGCACCCTCGATGACCTGATAGTCTATCGGCGATCGGCTGACAGCTACATGCTGTGCGTCAATGCTTCAAACGTCAGCGCTGACTGGGAGTGGTTCGGCTCGCAATCCGGCGGCGCGGAGTTGCGCGACGTCAGTGATGAAACCGCGCTCGTGGCAATTCAAGGGCCACTTGCGGTGACGATTTTGCAAAGGCTGACACCGCTCCAACTGGATACGGTCAAACGCTTTCATACGGCCGAAGGCGAAGTCGCGGGGGTCAAATGCCTTGCGGCGCGCACCGGCTATACGGGGGAAGACGGCTTCGAACTGTTCTGCATGGCCGATGACGCGGCTCGGCTATTTGAAGCGATGTTAGCCGCAGGCGGAGCGGACGGGATCAAGCCGTGCGGCCTCGGCGCACGCGATACTTTGCGGATGGAAGCCGGTTTGCCGCTCTACGGCCATGAGCTTGATCGCGCCACCTCACCGCTCGAGGCGGAACTTGCAACCTTCGTCAAATTTGGCCACGGCTTTATCGGCGAGCAGGCGCTGGCTGCTCAGCGCGATAATGGCTTGGGACGTCGGCTGATCGGAATCCGCACGACCGACGGCCGCAGTATCGCGCGGCAAGGCTACAAGCTTTACGAGCGCGGCCATGCGGCCGGAGTCGTAACTAGCGGAACCTTTGCGCCAACCTTTGATCGGCCTCTCGCGATGGCTTACCTGGATCATAGAGTCGTCTCCCAACCCGGTACGCTACTCGAAGTCGCAATCCGTAATCGGATGGTAGAAGCCGAGGTCATCACCCTGCCCTTTTATCGGCGTCCGCGCCCATCGGTCGCTTGAAGCGATTTGTTTTACCGCGCCCCTCTCAACCCTCTTAATTCTTCTCGCTTGACGATCTTAAACTGGTATCCGAGATGAGATTCATTCCGCATACCGAGGCTGATATCGCCGCGATGCTCGCTGCGATCGGCGTCGGCAACCTCGAAGAATTAATCGCCCACGTACCCGCCGGTCTGCGTGAATCAGCTGAAATTGCATTAGGGCCGGGTCTGCCCGAAGCTGATGTGGCATCCGTCGTGGGCGCGATGGCCTCACGCAATCATGCGGCGACCGGCCTGATCAGTTTTCTCGGTGGCGGCGCCTATCGTCATTATATTCCGGCCGCCGTGCGCGCCATTATCGGGCGCGCTGAATTTTCGACCAGCTATACGCCCTATCAGCCCGAAGCGAGCCAAGGCACGACTCAGGCCATTTTCGAGTTTCAGACGCTGATCACCCAGCTAACCGGCTTGGAAGTCGCCAACGCCAGCATGTATGACGGCGCTTCGGCGGCTGCTGAGGCGGTCCTGATGGCGCGGCGGATTCTGCCGAAGCGCGGGATCGTAGCAATCGCTCGGACTCTATGGCCTGACTATCGCGCAACCATTCGAACCTATCTAAGCGCGCTCGAAGGCATCGAAGTGGTCGAGATTCCATTCGATCCAACGCTCGGCTCCGTGAATCTGGCCAAGCTCGAAGAGTTAGCCAATGACGGCCTGCTCTGCACCGTGACCGGCTATCCGAATGCGTTCGGAATCGTCGAGCCACTCGAACGAATCGCCGCGCTCACCCATCGCGCGGGCGGCTTAGCGATCGCGGCAACGGCGGAGCCGTTGGCCCTCGGGCTGCTTAAATCACCGGGGGAACTCGGAATCGATATTGCCGTCGGTGAAGGACAAAGCTTCGGAATCCCGGTACAGTTCGGCGGTCCGGGCGTCGGATTCATGGCGGCCCGGATGTCTCATCTGCGGCAGATGCCGGGACGTCTCGTCGGTCAAACCCGCGATAGCGAGGGACGCCGAGCCTTTTGTTTGACGCTATCGACGCGCGAGCAACATATCCGGCGCGAAAGGGCGACCTCCAACATCTGCACCAACAATTCATTATGCGCACTGGCCGTCACCGCCTATCTGACCCTGATGGGCCGGCGGGGATTGCGTGAACTGGCGGCACGCAACGTCGAACTTTCGCACGAAGGATTGAAGGGGCTCGAACTTGTTGGAATCCCTCGCCGCTTCACCGGCAAGTTCTTCAACGAATTCGTCGTGGCGGTACCAAATCCGGCGAAAGCATTGGCCGAAGCCGAGCGCGCCGGTGTGCTGGCCGGGCTCTCACTCGCGCGGGATTATCCGGAAGTCGCAGATGGAATTCTCGTTACGGTCACCGAGCTCAATACGCCTGACGAGATCGATCGTCTGCGCGCGAGCTTCGGCGAATAAGTGAAGTAAGGGTTAGATGGCTGCCGAACAAAATAGCACCAAAGAGATCGCGGTGGCTGAAACACTCTCGCCAAACGGATCAGCCACAAACAAAGCGAGCGCCGATATCCCTCTGATTTTTGAGGAATCAGCGACGGGCCGGCGTGGCGTCGATATGCGCCGGGCAAGTTCCAGCGAAGGCCGCGCACTCGAACTATTAGGGGAGGAACTTTGCCGCCACGATATTGCCGGCTTTCCCGAGGTTACCGAGCCGCAGGTGATGCGACATTTCCTGCGTCTGTCACAGCGCAATTTCGGCCAGGCGATGCAGTTCTATCCACTCGGCTCCTGCACCATGAAATACAACCCCGTGCTCAACGATGAAATGGCAGCGCTGGCCGGTTTTGCCGGACTTCATCCACTGACGCCGCCCCATCTCGGGCAAGGCGCGCTCGAATTGATGGTGCTGATGGAACGCGCGCTGGCCGCAATCACCGGAATGGATGCCGCCTCGCTCCATCCGGCGGCGGGGGCGCAAGGCGAACTAACCGGCCTTCTAATCGTTCGGGCGCACGAGCGAAAGCGCGGCAGCGTGCGGCGCAAAGTAATCATTCCTGATACCGCACACGGCACTAATCCAGCGAGCTGCACCCTGGCAGGATTCGAGGTGGTAGTGGCGCGCTCGAACAAGCGTGGCTACCTCGAAGCCAGCGAAATCCGTCGGCTCGCCGACGATAGCGTCGCGGCCTTGATGGTAACGAACCCGAACACGCTCGGGATTTTCGAGCCAGAGATTCAGGAAATTGCCGTAGTGCTGCACGAACGTGAGCAACTGCTTTATCTCGACGGCGCCAATATGAATGCACTGCTCGGCGTAGCCAAGCCTGGGCATATGGGCGCAGATATCGTCCACCTGAACCTGCATAAAACCTTTTCGACGCCGCATGGCGGCGGCGGCCCTGGGGCTGGTCCCGTATTGGTCAAGCGCCATCTCGAACCGTATCTGCCCGTACCGCGAATCGTCGAACGCGAGGGCAACTTCGATTTCGATTATGAACGGCCGGACTCTATCGGACGCTTGCGGGCGTTCTACGGCAATTTCGGCATTATCGTGAGGGCCTACACCTACATCCTAGCGATGGGCAGTGATGGACTGGCGGCAGCGAGCCGCCTCGCCATCCTCAATGCGAACTACGTGCGTAAGCGCCTCACTGACCATTACCCCAGCGCCTCGACGGAACCCTCGATGCATGAATGCGTCCTAACCCACGATCTCGAAAAGCGCACGGGAGTAAGTACACTCGATATCGCCAAGCGGCTGCTCGATTTCGGCATCCACCCACCGACCATCTATTTTCCTCTCGTCGTGCCCGGCGCCCTGATGATCGAACCCACTGAAACCGAGGGGCGCGAAACTGCTGAGCACTTTATTGCTGCAATGGAACAGATCTATGCCGAAGCGGTCGAGAATCCCGCGATGGTCAAGTCAGCGCCGCATACGCTGGCACCCGGACGCGTCGACGAGGTGACAGCCGCGCGCAAACCGATTCTGCGCTGGCAGCCCGTATAAAGGGGCTATCCCTGCTCTAGAACCCGAAAACAGCGGACTCACTTGCCGCGTCCAAAATCAGTGGGATAGCAACTGATTTCGACAGCCGCTCGATAGCGATGAATAACATCCAATCCGGGTAGCGGAATACAAGTACTCACGGTCATAGTATCGAAGAAGACAGCGATATCGATTGAGATCTTAGAGCCTGGCGGTAGAACTCGTAGCAATTCTTTCGGCGGCAACTGAAATTCCAAACGCGCAAGATGCTCCTCGACGGGAGCGGTCTCACGCGCCCCGGAATCGAAGCGCCATAGCGTCTGCGGCCAAATCCGCTTCTCTCCCTCTCTACCCACAACAGCCTCGCCTGTACTGTGCGACCCAGAAGAATACGCTCTGCCAAGCTTTTGTGATAAATCCGCCAGGCTTAGCGATGGATTAGTGACTACCAGCGAAACCGAAAACGTCTTCATCAAGTCATCCCCGCCCCGCCTCCACGTATTGCAACGCACGCACATAGTCGGCCGGCGTATTCACATTCAACAGGCTCAGAAGCTCCGGGTCGCGTGGGCGAAGCTCCGCTTCGCCCATGCGACGAACGTGGAGGCGCAGCGCGAGCGCCGTCAGGCGCCGCTCGCCCTCCGCCTCCATCGCGCGCAGCGCGGCTCCAGCCGCTGCACGCCGATAACCGGCGTGCAGCGGCTGGAGCCGCGCGCCAACCTCGGGAATCACAGCATCGTAACCGCCGAGCATCGCGCACAGCGCATGTGCGAGCGCGCCATTCAGCAGTGGCAAATCGCAGGAGCAAGCGAATACGGCAGGACACTGCGCATACGTCATCCCGCGAGCGAGCGCACTCACCGGCCCTTGATATGGCTGCTCGTCGTTGAGGATGGTTACGCGTGCGGACGAATTGGTCATGAGCGGCGCGGGCGACTCTTCTACCAGAGCACCAGCCACCACGATCAGGTCGTCAAAATAATCCGCCAGTTGGCCGACAATTCGTTCGAGAATCGTCACACCACCGAACGGTAATGACGCCTTGCTGCGGCCCATCCGCGAGCTACGGCCGCCTGCCAGAATTATTGCACTCGCCGAACCTGAACTGTCGCTGCCGATTTTAATCCTTGCCGCTCCAGGTTATTCCATCAGGCCAGTCTATAATCCTTGTCGTTGCCCGATCTAAAGTTAGCACACCTCGAAAAATGAGTGAGGCGCCCAGTTCGGACGCCCCACTCGATTCGTAGCGATTAGGCGGCCACCCGCCAGATGCGTCTACAGTTTGATATAGACCGACTTGATCTGCGTGTAGAGATCAATCGCATACTTTCCGAGTTCGCGGCCGAAACCTGACTCCTTGTAGCCGCCGAACGGCGAAATCGGATCGAGCACGCTATAGCAGTTGACCCATACGGTGCCGGCCTTGAGCGCCCGCGCTACCTTATGCGCCCGGCTCACGTCGCTGGTCCACACCGCCGCAGCGAGACCATAAGTGGTGTCGTTGCCTTGGAAGACTGCGTCGTTCTCGTCCTTGAACGGGATCGCTGCCGCGACAGGTCCAAAGATCTCCTCGCGCGCAATCTTCATCGTGTTGTTGACGTCGGTAAAGACCGTCGGTTTGACGAAATAGCCGCGTTCCTGATTGCCCGCTTCGCCTCCAGCTTTGACCCGCGCGCCTTCGCCTTTGCCGGATTCGAGATAGCCGAGGACGCGCTCGTGCTGTTCCTTGGAGACCAGCGGACCCATCCTGGTGCCCGGATCGAGCGGATTGCCGAGTTTGATCCCATTGGCCATCTCGGAAAGCTGTTCGGTAAACTGATCGTAGATGCCCTGCTGCACGAACACGCGCGAGCCAGCGCAGCAGACTTGTCCCTGATTAAGGAAGATGCCCATCATCGATCCGAATGCCGCCTGCTTCATATCGGCATCCGGGAAGATGATATTCGGCGACTTGCCGCCGAGTTCGAGTGAGACGCGCTTCAGATTGCCTGCTGAGGCCTTCAGGATAATCTTGCCGACCTCGCCCGAACCTGTGAACGCGACCTTGTCGATATCGGGATGCTCGGCGATTGAACTGCCGGCACCCGGGCCAAACCCCGTAATGATATTCACGACGCCTTCAGGCAGGCCGGATTCAAGGATCAATTCACCCAGCCGGAGCGCCGTCAGCGGTGTCTGCTCGGCGGGTTTGAGAATCACCGTGTTGCCGCACGCGAGCGCCGGTCCCAGTTTCCACGCGGCCATCAGGAGCGGGAAGTTCCACGGGATGATCTGGCCGCATACGCCAACCGGCTCCCGCAGCGTATAGTTGAAGAAAGACGGGTCAGACGGGTTGGTCTCACCATAGATTTTGGTCGACCATCCGGCGTAATAACGGAAGGTCTCCGCCGCGCCGGGAATATCGATATTGCGCGCTTCCCAAAGCGGTTTGCCGTTATCGAGCGTCTCGAGTTCGGCAAGTTCGTCGGCGTGCTGGTCAATCAGTTCGGCGATCTTCAGCAGGAAGCGGGCACGCTGATGCGGTCCGATTTTGCTCCATTTGCCTTCTTCATAAGCCTTGCGTGCAGCCTTGACCGCCTCGTCAACGTCGGCCTTATCGCCTTCCGCGACCAGCGCGAGGACCTCTTCGTTCGCGGGATTCAGCGTCTCGAAGGTTTTGCCGGATTTCGACGGCACCCATTTGCCGTTGATCAGCAATTTCTTCGGCGAGGATTTCAGAAAATCGAGGACAGAGTTGACTTTGACGCCAACTGTGGCGCGCTCAATTGACGATGGGGTGGCAGCCATGGGTTGGACCCTCCTAAGGGTTTGGGAGCTTACGGCCGATAACGAGTCGGCGCGATTTCAGCCCGATACTAGCCCGACGTTCTGAGAATCGCAAAACCGCTGCACGTGGTTTTCAAGTGGATAGTCGTGAATTCGGACCTTTTGCGCGTACAAAGTGGCCGCTATCCTAGCGGCGGACACCTCGCTCCGAGCCGTCCGCCGCCGCTCATGCCCAACCAGCTTCCTTCGCCGACAACCAATAGCGGGATGCTATCAATGATGGCATCGAAAACCTCATCCAAAGCGCCAGCCAAAGTCACTCCGATGATGATGCAATATCTCGAAGTGAAGCGGCGGGTGCCTGATGCGATCCTGTTCTTCCGGCTCGGCGATTTCTACGAGATGTTCTTCGAGGACGCGGAGACCGGCTCGCGCCTGCTCGATATCCAGCTCACCTCACGCTCAAAAGACGGCGTACCGTTATGCGGCGTGCCTTATCATGCCGTTGAGCCGTATATCGCCAAACTCCTCAAAGCTGGACTCAAGGTGGCTATCTGCGAACAAGCTGCACCGGAAATGAACAACAAAGCCGGTGGCTTTCAGCTAACCGCTCAGGGACGCGGCCTGATGCCGCGTCATATCGTGCGCGTGATCACGCCTGGCACGGTCGGTGAGGAGACCGTGCTGGTGGCTGGCGAAAAGAACTTTCTCCTGGCGGTGATGCCGGAGTATCTGCCAACGCCCCCGTCCGGACGAGATCCAGAGTCGGCCCATGGCGCGCCTGCGGACAGCCATGACTTGGCAGAAGCCGCCAGCTACGCGATCGCAGCGCTTGAACTTTCGACCGGCGAATTCATCGCGGCACGCCTCAATGGCCTTGCGAGCCTGCGCGAAGAAGCCGCGCGAATTGCCCCGCGTGAGCTAATCACGCCAGGCAAAATAGCGTCAGTCGAGACAGTCGCTACTGAATTGGGCTGCACCTTGAGTATCACCACCGAGAGATTCTTCGAGCCCATCAGCTCGCGGGGAATCCTTGAGCGCCATTTCAGCGACGCGTGCGCGAGTCTCGACGAGGGCCTCGGCGCAGCAGCGGGCGCCGCGATCCGCTATGTCGAGGAGAATTTCGGGCGCGACATCGCGCACCTGCAAGCTCCGCGAGTCTATCAAGCAGCCGCCTATATGCTCGTCGATGAGGTCAGCCGTCGCCATCTGGAATTGATCGCGTCGAGTGACGGTACGCGGACAGGATCGCTGCTCGCTGTCCTCGACGAGACGCTGACGCCGATCGGCGCGCGTACCCTCTGCAACTGGATCGTCTACCCGCTGCTCGACTTGATCGCGATCGGCGAACGGCACGACGCTATCGAGGAGCTTTTCGAGTCGGACCTGGGTGGGGTGATGGCCGACAGCTTGCGGCGCATCGGCGACCTTGAGCGGATGGCCGGGCGCATCGGCAGCCTGCGCGCCAGTCCGCGAGATCTGTTGCGGCTCGCACAGGCCCTCGATGCCGTCGCTTCATTGCGCGAATTGATCAACGGCTCGCGTGCGCCACTAACCAAAGGTCTGACTGAGCGGCTCCATCCGCTTCCCGAAATTGCCGCTCGAATCGACGCCGCCATCAGCGACGAACCGCCGGTCAATCCGCGCGACGGCAATACGATACGCTCGGGCTTCGATGCGTCAGTCGACGAATTGCGCACCCTCGCGCTCGACGCTCGTGGCGTTATCGCCCGGTTGGAAGCATCAGAGCGCGAACGGTCGCGGATTCCATCGCTCAAGGTCCGCTACAACCAGGTCTTCGGCTACTACATCGAGATTACCAAGGCCCATCTGGAGCGCGTCCCCGATGATTACGAGCGCAAGCAGACTCTGGTCGGCGCGGAACGCTTCACCACGCCTGGATTGAAGGAGCTTGAGCGCAAGATTTTGAGCGCTGAGGCGGGGCTGCGCGACCTCGAATTGCAATTGTTCACCAAACTGTTGCGTGACCTGATGGTTGAAGTACCAGCGATATTGGAAACGGCGCGCGCGGTGGGCGAGTTCGACGCGCTGCGCTCGCTAGCGGCGACAGCGCGCCGGCGCGGCTACGTGCGCCCACTAATGAATTCGGGAACGTCCCTCAAGCTGCGCGACGGACGCCATCCGGTGCTCGAGACTGGCATGAAGGCGGGCGAGTTCGTCCCCAACGACCTCGAAGTCGATCCCGCCGAGCGGCAGCTTTTGTTGATCACCGGACCGAACATGGCGGGCAAATCGACCTATCTGCGGCAGATCGCCCTGATCGTGATCATGGCCCAAATGGGCAGCTTTGTCCCTGCGACCTCAGCCGAGTTGGGGCTGGTGGATCGCGTATTCACTCGGATTGGCGCGCGTGACGATTTACGGCGCGGCGATTCGACCTTCATGGTCGAGATGCGCGAGACCGCGCGGCTGCTCGACGGTCTCACTGATCGCAGTCTACTGCTGCTCGACGAGGTCGGACGCGGTACCAGCACCTTTGATGGCCTCGCGATCGCCTGGGCGATCGCCGAGCATCTGCACGACACCACGCGCGCCAAGGTTCTGTTCGCGACCCATTTCCATGAGCTGACGGAACTCGCTCGGGAGCATCCTCGGGTGCGCAACCTTGGCGTCGCCGTGCGCGAATGGAATGGCGAGGTGCTCTTTCTGCGGCGAGTAATCGAAGGGGCCGTAAATCGCAGTTATGGTATCGAGGTCGCCAAACTCGCCGGGCTGCCGCCATCAATCGTCAGCCGGGCAAGAGAGATTCTGCGCAATCTCGAGCAAGGCGAAGTGACGGAAGCGGGCATTATGCGGATCGCGCACAATCCGCACCACTCCGGCGATCAGCCTGCCGCCGAACAGATCGCATTGTTCAGTACCGCCGACAACCGGGTCCTTGAGGAGCTGCGCAGTCTCGACACCGACCGGATGACGCCGATCGAGGCCCTGAGCACCCTCGCCCACCTCGCCTCCCGTCTGCGCTCCCGGGGCTAACGAGGCCAAGAAGGCCCGGAGCCACTTCTTCGGAAACGAATCAGCCACCCGCTCACCTCAACGATACAGGCTCAACAAGACTCTTACGCCTGACTCGCTCGCCCGCTAAGTTAGAAATTGGGGTGGATGGGCTTGAGTGGTGGAAATTATAGGTCGCGAAGCTGCGTCGCGAACTCGCAACGCTGCGCCGAGTCGCGAAATTCAACGCAGATTGCCGGGGAAAACCCGCTCATCCCCTGCTGTTCGCCATCTGCGCTAATCGTAGTAGCCCGACACTTGATGCTTGCGGTCATCATGTTGGCTGCTGTTCCTCTACAGCTTTATGCGGCGGTGATTACCGGTGCGATGCTCGAACGTGAAAATGCCGTTGCTGAGCTGCATTTCATTGTTACGGGACGCGGTCTCGCATGGCATCTGACAACTCATGGACAGGAGTTATGGATCGATCTGGCCCACGCACGGATCGAGATTCCACCGAATTCGCTGCCTGGCTACGAACAGCCTCCCATCGCGAGCGTCCGCACGATTGACGGTGGCAGCGGGACGGCGCGCATCGTCGTTCAAGTCAGCGGGCGCGCCGATTATGCGATCGCTCGAATTCCGCATCAGTTGGTCTTGCGCGTCGCGCCCTCCGGCACCTCCGGAGATCTCGCAGCGCCATTCGTGGCTCGGGAGGAACGCTATCCGCGCCGGGCTTATTCAGCGAGCAGTGAAACGTCGCGAGCGGCGGCGCAGAGCCTCGCGATTCAACCGCCTACAGCGAGCTTCACTGCCCCAGCCTATTCTCCGCAGCCTGCTGAGTTCGCGCCTGACCATCCGCCGGCCACAGCGCCAATCATTGCAGGCGCGGCGGCGGCGATGCTGCCAGCCGAATCCAAAAATCCCGAGCTGGCGTCTTATAATGCCGTGCGCCATTCAGCTCCATCACTCAACTCGCCCGGCTCCGTTCGCCCGCCTGTCACGAACGATAGTTTCGCACCGCTCGTTGTGATCGACCCCGGCCATGGCGGCCATGACCCCGGAACCGCGGCCGCCGATGGTACGCGAGAAAAGGATATTGCGCTGGCGATCGCGTCGCGGCTACGTGCGTCCCTGAAGGCCGAAGGCATTCGTGCCGAGATGACCCGCACCGACGATAAGTTTCTGAGCCTCGCCGAGCGGACGGCCTTGGCGAATCAGGCTGGAGCTGACCTGTTCGTCTCGATCCACTTGAATTCAAGCCCGGACACGGCAACCAGTGGAATCGAGACTTATTATCTTAACAATACGACCGATCACGCGACGATCAGGCTCGCCCGGATGGAAAACGGTGTCGCCGGTGGGTATAGCCTATCCGGCGAACCCAACTTAAACTACATCCTTACCGATATGCGCCAGCAATATAAGGCTAACGAATCGGCCTCGCTTGCCGCGACAATCGAAGCCGACGCGGCAGCCAGCGTCAGCGAATCCACCGGAATCCAATTGGATGCCCTGGGCGCAAAGCAGGGGCCGTTTTACGTGCTGGTTGGCGCGATGATGCCAGCGGTGCTGGTCGAGTGCGGTTTCTTATCCAACCCAGATGAGGCGCGACTGCTCGAAACGTCGCGCTATCAGCAGGCGCTCGCTGATGGGGTCGCGCGCGCTGTCGATCGCTATTTCAACGCCGGTACTTCAGTAGGCAACCTGTGAATCTGATCGATTCTGGTAATGGCGCGCCTGCGCTGCTAGTGCGCCGCCGCGAAGACTCGCTGCTCGCAGAGATGCAGCAAACCGAGAAGCCGGGCGTGGTCGGCCGCGATTGCCTCGACGAGATCCGCGCTGAATTATGGGCGCGTCATCAAACTGGGGCTGGCGGACTCGAAATCGTCAAGGACTATACCGAGGCCGTCGATGAGCTGATCCGTGCGCTTTACCGCTATGCCGATACGGGCCAGGGCCGCCGCTTCCCGCGGCTGAATCAGCGCGTCGCGATTATCGCGCGCGGCGGCTATGGGCGCGGCGAGCTGAACCCTTACTCGGATATCGATCTGGTCTTTCTTCACGACTACAAGCCCGGACCTTATACCGAAGTAGTCACCGAGGTGATCTTGCATGCGCTGTGGGACGCGCGGATGGTCGTCGGCCATTCGGTGCGCAACGTCGCCGAATGCGTCCGGATGGCGTCCAGCGACCTGAAAGAAAAGACTGCGATTCTCGACGCGCGTTTCCTCGCCGGCGACGAAAAGCTTTATGCCACCTTCGCCAAGGCGATAGAGACTGACGTGCTGAATCGCGGGCAGGCCGAATTCTTCAAGGCCAAGCTCAACGAAACCCGCAGCCGCCATCGGCAATACGGCGAATCGGTCTACCTGTTAGAGCCGCAAATCAAAGAGGGCGAAGGCGGCCTACGTGATCTCCATACCGCGCTATGGCTGGCGAAGGTCAAATACAAGATTAAAGGGCTCGACGATCTCGTGCATAAGGCCATTATTGGCGAGGCGGAACTGAACGAGGTCAACGCCGCTAAGGACTTTCTCTTCCGCGTGCGCAACTCGCTCCATTTTCTCAGCAAACGCCATACGGATCAGCTCACGTTTGAGTATCAGGAACGGCTCGCACCGATGCTCGGTTTTGCCGACGCCGACGGGGTAACTGCCAGCGCTAACCTGATGCGCGCGTACTATCAACAGGCCAGCGTTATCCTGCGCTTCTCGGAGGGGCTGATCGCGCGGGTTACAGAAGAGGCGGCGACCAGCCGCTTTCTTCGGCGCGTACCGGCGCGCCAGGTGCGCCCCGGCGTAATCATTCAGCATCGCGTGCTGGGCATCGCCGATCCCGATCTGTTCAAACGCGCTCCGCTCAATCTCATCACGGTCTTCGCCGATTGCCAGGCTCACGGCGTCGAACTATCCGGCAGCGCCTATCAGCTGGTGCGCAACAATCTCGGGTTGATCGACGATGCGATGCGTCATGACAGCCGCACCGGCATGGCCCTGATGGGAATCCTGAGCGGACGTCAACTTGTCGCGGAAACGCTCGAAGCGATGCATCGCGCAGGCGTGCTCGGCGCGTTGATCCCGGAATTCGGCAACCTCTATGCGCGCGTCCTGCACGACCTCTACCACATCTACACCGTCGATCGTCATTCGCTGGCGGCTGTGCGCGAGCTTGAACGGCTGCGCGCCGGAGAATTCAAGCCCACTAACGCCTTATTGACCGAAGTAGCCCGCGATTACGACTCGTTACCCCTGGTATTCCTCGCGCTGCTGCTGCACGACATCGGCAAAGGCCACGGTCATGACCATCACGAGCGCGGCGCTCAACTGACCGTTCAAGTATGTGACCGGCTCGGTCTCGACAGCGAAGAGACCGACCTCGTCGTCTTCCTGGTACGCAATCATCTGATGATGTCGCAGGTGGCACAAAAAGGTGACGTCGACGACGTCAACACCGTCGCGGATTTCGTCGGTGACATTGGTTCGGCGGACCGCCTGAAGGCGCTTTATCTGCTGACCTTTGCCGATATGCGTGCGGTCGCGCCCAAGGTCTACAACAACTGGCGCGACATGCTGTTGAGCGAGCTTTACATGCGCGCGCTCAAGACTCTCGAGCATGACCATTGCGATGCGATTGATCCGGCGCGGCGGCTGGCCGCCGTCAAGGCGTCGGTGCGCGAACAGCTAGCCGCGGCCCATGTCCCGGAAGCGTCAGCAAACGAATTCCTGAACCAGATGCCCGACCGTTATTTCCTGACCGTGCCTGAAGCCGACGTGCCGCTCCATTTCGAGATGATCCGGGCGTTGGAATCGGAACCCCTGGTCTGTCGGCGGCGTCACTTTCCCGAACTGGAATTCAGCGAATTTATCGTCACCACACGCGATCAGCCTGGATTATTTGCGAAAGTCGCCGGCGTACTGACCGCTAACAACTTGAAGATTCTTTCCGCGCGGATCATCACCTGCGGCGACGGTCTCGCGCTCGACGTTTTCCGCGTATCGCATCAAATCGGCGAAGCTGCGATGGATGACGACCGCTGGACACGCGTTGAACGCGACCTTGAACGCGTGCTGGCCGACGACGAAGACATCGCCGAGCTGGTGGCCAATGCGCGCAAGAATCAGGCCGGATCGCGCCGGTTTGTGCGCCGCGTCGCGACCGAGATTACTATCGACAATCGCAGTTCCGAAGAATTCACCGTAATCGACGTCTTCACCCAGGATCGCGTCGGCCTGCTCTATGCGATTACGCATACCCTCTTCGACCTCGGCCTGACGATCCACGTCGCGCGGATCTCGACCAATGCCGATCAGGCGCTTGACGTTTTCTACGTCACCGACAGCACTGGCGCCAAAATAACCGAGCTTGCCTCGATGCGGCATCTACGCGAGGCGCTGGAAGCCGAACTCGGTAGCGAATGGCAGGCGGCGCGCGCTTGAATCCCGCAGCGGCGCACCCGGATCGCACCGCCGCCGGTGGCGACGAGTCGGGGCAGTGGGAGGCCGCCATCGACCGCTATCTCAAGCGGCGCAAGGTCGAGGGCGGATTGAGCGCCAATTCGTTTGAAGCCTATAGCAGCGATCTGATCGATTTTCGCGAATTCTGCTCGCGGATGCGGGTCGAGCCGAATGCGATAGACGGTGCCTGCCTGACCGCCTATCTCGAAGACCTGGCGACGCGCGAATTTAGCGTCAGCAGCCAGCGCCGGCGGCTCGCTGCCGTGCGGGGCTTCCTGCGGAATCTGGTCGACAAGGGGCAGCTTGCAAAAGATCCAGTTCTGGCGGTCAGGTTAAGACCGAATCCACGCCCTTTGCCGCGAACGCTCGGCCGTCGCCACCTCGAAGCGCTCACCGCCGCAATCGATACCTCAACGCTGCGCGGCAAGCGCGACCGTGCGATGCTCGAAGTCGCCTATGGTTGCGGGCTGCGCGTTTCAGAACTCGTCGGACTAAAGCTTTACCAAATAGATCTCGATGCGCGCCTCGTCGTAGTGATGGGCAAGGGTAACAAGGAACGGCTCGTGCCGATCGGTGGCGACGCGCTCGATGCTCTCGCCCACTATCTGGCGGAGCGGCAACAGGAACTCGTGAAGGCGCCCAACGGCGCACCGGCCAAACGTAACCGAGCCGTACCGGTGCGGCCCAATTCCGCCGCGTTTGTCAGCCGTCTCGGCCGCCCGATGACACGTCAGGGCTTCTTCAAGGCGCTCAAAGGATGGGCTCGTAATGACCCGCGGCTGGCCTGGGTCAGCCCGCATACGCTGCGCCATTGCTTCGCGACTCATCTGCTGGAGGGCGGTGCCGACCTGCGCGCGGTGCAGGAGATGCTCGGCCACAGCGATATCTCCACGACGCAGATCTACACCCATTTATCGCGGAGCCATCTGCGCAAGGTTCATCGCACCTACCATCCGCGCGCTACGCTGGCCAAGGTTGCAGCCGGCCAGGCAGACGCCAAAGCGGGCTCAAAGGCGGCCAGCTGAATTGGATCGCATACCTGACTTCATAGCCCAGATTTCGATCTGGGCGGTACCGATCCTGCTCGCCATCATAATCCACGAGGTGATGCACGGCGTCGTAGCGCGGATGCTCGGCGACGATACAGCTCTGCGCGCCGGACGCTTGACGTTAAACCCGCTAGCCCACATCGATCCCTTTGGCACAATCATTCTGCCCGGGCTGCTGCTCTTCATGCATCTCCCGATGTTCGGTTACGCGAAGCCGGTGCCAGTCAATTTTGGCCGCCTGCGCAACCCTCGCACCGGAATGATCTTTGTCGCTGCCGCCGGTCCCGTAACCAACCTGACGCTCGCCTTCCTGAGCTCCGTAGCGCTGCGCCTACTGGCGGGCTACCTGAACGGACCCGGCGGTCATACGATCATCTATCCGCTCCTATTGATGATGGTCGCCTCCGTGAAAATTAACGTCGCCCTTGCGGTCTTCAATCTCCTGCCCTTGCCACCGCTGGACGGCGGACGGGTCGTAACTGGATTGTTGCCCCTCGCCGCGGCGCGCCGTTTTGCACGGATTGAACGCTACGGATTTCTGATACTATTGCTGCTGTTGTACACGGACACGGTAGATCGATTGATCAATCCCGTTATCAGCGCGATCGCGGGGGCGCTCCTGTGAGCGACACTAGCGGAGCCGAAGGCGCAGCGAGCAAACGAGTCCGCGAGGTGCGTCCAAAGATGATGTCTGTGGGCGCCGAACCCGAGAATCTCGAGGGTGCCCTGTCATCAGCGGACCTCAACTCGGGGATGATGCGGTTTCGGCTGCCCGTTTATGAAGGTCCGCTCGACCTTCTGCTCCATCTAATCAAGCGGGCGGAACTCGACCCGCACGACGTGACCGCGAGTATCATCACCGAGCAGTACCTTGAACATCTGAACCTGATGGAGGAGTTGAACCTCGACGTCGCCGGCGAATACCTGGTGATGGCGGCGACGCTCCTGCTAATCAAATCGTTCACCCTGTTGCCCCATCCGGCACCGGACGATACTGAGGAAGCCGAAGAACTCAAGCACGATCTGGTCGCGCGGCTGCTCGAATACCAGCGCTATCGCGAGGCAGCGGTCAAGCTGGGGGAACGACCCGTGCTCGGGCGCGACGTTTTCGCTTCACCAGGCGAACGAATTCCACAAGAAGATCGACCGGCCGAACAGCTATCCGTATCGATCTTTGACCTCGTGCAAGCGATAGCCGTGGTGTTAAAACGGCTGAGCGATCGCACGCCACGCAAAATTGAGTTACGCGATATCCCTGTTGCCCAATGTATCCCGCGAGTATTGGCGGCCCTCGGCGAAGGCATGCGCGTCGAATTCACTGCGCTTTTCGATGATCTCACCGACCGCCCATTGATTATCGCGACGTTTATGGCCTTGCTGGAGTTGATCAGGCGTGGTGCAGTCCGCGCATGGCAGGAAGAGCGGCCCGGGCCGATTCTGTTGGGTCGCGGTGATCGCTGGGATGTTCCCCATCCAGAAGCTGCCGCTGCACTCCAGAATCTCTCGGATGAGGCGGACCGTGGCATCGAGCCCACACAGTCCGGCCAGGCCGGCGGCGGGTCCGAGGAAGTTTAGGCGCGGATGGAATTGGTGGAAGAGGAGAGGCTCAAAGCGATTCTGGAAAGCCTGCTATTCGCGGCGGGCGGACCCGTCACGCTGGCGCAACTCGTCACCGTGCTGGAAACGGTTCCGCGCGACACGATTCGCCTCGCCTTGGCCGACTTGGCCTCGGCCTATACCGCCAGCAGCCGTGGCCTTGTCCTCGAAGAGGTCGCCAACGGCTATCAGCTGCGCACTGCGAAGGAGCACGCCTTCTATGTCCGCAAATTGCTCGCTGCCAAGCCGCCGCGGCTGAGCCGCCCGCTGCTGGAGACGCTCGCGATTATCGCCTACCGGCAACCCGTCACGCGGCCCGAAATCGAGCAGTTGCGCGGCGTCGATTGCGGCGGCGTAATCGACACGTTGCTCGAACGCCGGCTGATCAAAATCGGCGGGCGCAAAGAGGCGCCGGGCCGGCCGCTCGTTTATGTCACCACCCCTGAATTCCTCGAAGTCTTCAGCCTTAAGGATATCGGCAGTCTGCCTGACCTCGAGGAGTTCCGGGCGATCGACGAGCAGCGAGAACTCTTCGAGCCGTCAACCGAAATTGCTCCGATGGGTGATGACGCCGCGCTAAGCAACGGCGAGGGCGCACCGATTGATGCCAGCGGGGTTCAAGAGATATCACCAGTCGAGGCTGCTAATGGCGCGGCTGCTAACGGCGAAGGCGTCATCAACGCTGAGACTGCTCAATCCGCGGCCGCAGCGGATGAACCCAGCGATGACGCTGCCGATCGAGCAAACCGTCATGGTGAAGATAAGTTCTAGCGGCCACTGAAGATGAGCGCACGATTAGGCAAGGATTTCCTTGGAGTTATCGGACTCGCAGTACTCGCGATTATGTGTGGGCTTGCGGTTAACCGTTTCGGATCGCATCCGCTATCGCTCGTCTACGTATCGCCCGAGCAGAAGCTCCAGGATGAGCTCAACCACCTCGTCAACGGTCCTCCGCTCGATTCATTTCCCGTCGATACTATCAGCCTCGATCAGTTTCGTGCTGACGTTGACGATAAGACCGTAACGATTCTCGACGCGCGCGCTTCGACCTATTTCGACCAGGGCCATGTGCCGCGAGCGATCAATCTTTCGCGTCAGGATTTCGGCTCTGACTACGTTCGCCTGCAGCCGATTCTCGATCCTCTCAAGGACAAGCCCATCGTCGTCTATTGCGCCGGCGGCGCGTGCCACGACAGCAAGATGGTCGCGCAAGCATTGACCGCGCTCGGTTTTAGCCAAGTGCAGATTTATTCCGGTGGATGGGATGGCTGGACTGCGGCCGGCCTGCCGGTCGTGCATAGCTGAGATGGAAGTGGGCTGCGTCGGGATGTGAGGGGGACAGCGATGCTCAAATGGCTTATTCTGGCAATTCGCGTAGCGCTCGGCGCCGCCTTCGTTTACGCAGGAGCGATCAAAATTCAAGACCCGTCGGAGTTCGCGATTACGGTCGCCTCGTTTAAAATCCTGCCGAACCTCCTCATAAGCCCGCTGGCCTTGGCCCTGCCCCCATTCGAGATAATCTGCGGCGTCCTATTGATAATCGGCATCTGGCGCCGTCCAGCCGCACTGGGAATTACGCTATTCCTCGTAATTTTCCTGATAGCGATTGCCGCAGCCCTGGCGCGCGGTCTTACGATTGATTGCGGATGTTTCGGCACGGGCACACCGTCACGCGTAAAGATGTGGCTCGACTTCGGCCGCGACATCCTACTCCTCGCTGCCGCACTAATCAGTTATCGATATAGCGATTACGGGCGACCGAACACGGCAGAAACGCTGGCGAGCGCCGCGTAATCCATCCTCGCTTCCATCCTGAATTCTAATAGTCAGCTCGCTCCAACAGTCTAGCCTGCTGCAGTAGCCTGACCGTGCCCGCCGATGCCGTGAGCCTGTCGTGCTTCGAGCGCAAGATGCACCCGCTTGGCCTCCTCCTCGATTACACCTATCAGACCCTCGATACCTTCCATCGATTGATTAGCAGTCTCCATTTCGAGCCGGCTCGATAAGGCACGCAGCCGCGCCGCACCGAGTTCGCCGCTGGCGCCTTTGAGCGCGTGCGCCGCTCGATTGATCCGGTTTGCATCGCCTTCGCCGAGCGCTCCGTGAATTTCCGCAAGCCGCGCGGCGAGGTCCGAGAGAAACATCCTGACCAGATTAGCCACAAAGCCGGCTTCGCCAGGACGCTCGAATTCGCGGAGTTGCGCCAGGACGTTTTCATCGATTGTGGGCTTATCAGAGTCGATTGAATCAGACCCATTTGAGGCCGCGCATGCTCCTTCGGCACGATAGTTACCGTTGGCAGTGCCGCTCCCGTCGAGATTATTGATTACGCTAACCCAGCGGTCGATCGTCTCGACCATATCCTGCGGCGTGACCGGCTTGGCGAGGTAGTCGTCCATCCCAGCCTTGAGACACTCCTCGCGATCACCAGTCAGTGCATGAGCCGTGACGCCGATAATCGTGGTGTGGCGCGCCAAGCTTTCGCGCCGCCGGAACTCACGCGTCGCGCTATACCCGTCCATCTCAGGCATCTGGCAATCCATCAGGACGATGTCGTAGTCATTTTGCGCCAGGGTATCGAGCGCCTTGCGCCCATTTTCAACCGCGTCAGCCTTGTAGCCCATCCGCTCGAGCATCCGTAACGCGACCTGTTGATTGACGAGATTGTCTTCCACCAACAGGATACGAGTGCGCGCGCGTAGCGCCTCCGCAACGCGGCTTTGAATCTCCCGGACCGGACGCCGCCGGCGGCCCGAAACCAGCGGCGGTAACGCCGTCTCGCCGCTTGGCGCCGCCATCATAGCCGTCAACGTATTGAACAATTGCGATTGTTTGATCGGCTTGGCCAGCAACGCCGCCAGTCCGCTGTCCTTCATCTGGCTTTCTTCGGGCCGGCCGCCGAGCGAATAGATACCTAGCAGGCGGGTTGCGGCAAGCGCTGGTTCGGACTTGATCGCGCGTGCGACCGCCAGACCGTCCATCTCAGGCAGTTGCATATCGATCAGCGCAACGGCGAAGCGCTCGCCCGAGGCCCCTGCACGGCGCAAGGCAGTCATCGTTTCGGTGGCGCTCGCGACCAATTCGCAGCGCATCCCCCACGCCGCGAGATGCTCCGCGATCAGATGACCGCTCGCGATGCTGTGGTCGGCGATCAAAACGTGGACACCTTTGAGCCGGGCCTGGATCGTAAGCGCCTGATGAGCCGCCGGCTGCTTGCGAAACGTCGCCGTGAACCAGAACGTTGAACCGCTTCCAGTTTCGCTTTGAAGGCCGATCGTGCCACCCATCAACTCGACCAATTGCGCCGAGATAGCGAGCCCAAGCCCGGTGCCGCCATATTTGCGCGTCGTCGAGCCGTCAGCTTGTGCGAACGCCTGAAAGACGTGGCGCTGCCCCTCGAGCGGAATCCCGATACCGGTATCGCGCACGTGGAAGCGCAAAACGGCTTCTTCCGCGGTTTCGCTGACGCGCCCGACGCGGATCGTGGTCTCGCCACGCGGCGTGAACTTGATCGCGTTACCGACCAGATTGGTTAATACCTGCGACAGGCGGCCAGCGTCACCGCGCAGCAGCGACGGCACATCACCTTCGATAAACGAATTGAGCGCAACATTCTTGCTCTGCGCCTGTTCGGCAAACATCTGAACTACATTTTCGACCGTGGCGCCAAGATCGAAATCGGCTTCCTCAAACGTAACCTTGCCCGCTGAGATTTTAGAGAAATCGAGTATGTCGTTGACGATTTTCAGCAATGTATCCGCGCTCGCACTGGCGATCTCCGTCATCTCGCGCTGCTCAGCAGTAAGTTGAGTATCAGCCAGCAGCCGGGTGATCCCGATAATGCCGTTCAGTGGCGTGCGAATCTCATGGCTCATATTCGCGAGGAATTCGGCGCGTAGGCGGGCCGATTCGAGAGCCGAGTCGCGCGCTTGCGCCAGTTCTTCCCGTGCAAGCTTGCGGTCGATCGCATAGCCGATCGAACGGATCAGGGAATCTTCCCTGAAAGATCCTTTGACCAGGAAGTCATCGGCGCCGTTACGCACCGCGCTTTGAATCACGCGGTCGTTCTCGTTGCCGCTTAACGCGATTATCGGAATATGAGGCGCGGCGTTGTGAAGCCGCATGATAGTCTCCACGCCATCGGAATCGGGCAGCGAGAGATCGAGCAATACCACGTCGATACCCGGACGGGTAAGCCGTTCGAGAGCACCGGCGAGGCGATCGGCATTTTCCAGCACGAACTGCGCGCCGCGCGCGGCCTTCAACGCTTCCCGCACCAGCCGTGCGTCGCCAGGATTATCTTCGACCAACAGCGCCGTTATCGTCTCTGCAGGCATACGCTCAGACGCGAGTGGGCAGCTTTACGATTTCGAGCCAATAGTCCTGAATATAGTTCACTACACGTACGAATTGATTCAGATCAACCGGCTTGGTGATATAGCAATTCGCATGCAGATTATAGCTTCGGAGAATATCCTGTTCGGCGGCTGAGGTCGTCAAAATAACTATTGGGATAGTCTTGAGAACCGGATCTTCTTTGACTTCTTCGAGGACCTGGCGGCCGTCCTTCCGTGGCAAATTCAAGTCGAGCAGCACCAGATCAGGCCGAACTGCGCCAGTGTATTTACCGCGCAACTTAAGATAGTCCATCGCCTCTTCACCGTCAGAGCAGACGTGAAGTTTGTTGCGCACTTTGCCTTCCTTGAAGACTTCGCGGGTCAGTCGGACGTCACCCGGATTATCTTCGACCAACAGAATATCAATCGTGCCGTTATGCCAAAGCTGTTCCATTATGGGCATACCCCTCCGCTGCTGCGGTAGCGGGAGTCGTGCTCAAAACCGGGAGTGTAAAGCGAAAGTCGGCACCACTACCGCTAGCCGATTCGACCCAGATACGGCCGCCGTGCCGTTCGACTATTTTGCGGCAGACCGCGAGACCAATACCGGTACCGGAATATTCATTGCGTCCGTGCAGCCGCTGAAACATCTGGAAGATGCGGCTCTGATACTGCGGGTCAATTCCGATACCATTATCCTTGACCGAGAATAGCCAGTTGCCGTTGTTGCGGCTGGCGTTTATTTCAATCTGCGGCGGCTCGCTCCCATGAAACTTAATCGCATTATCGATCAGGTTTTGAAAAACTTCACCGAGCTGAGTGGGATCGGCCTTTACCGTCGGCAATTCACCATGCGTCACGCTGGCTTTGGCTTCGTCGATACGCAAAGAGAGATTCGACAAAGCCCATTCAAGCGCCTGACCGGCTTCGACCGGCTGAGGTTCGTGGCCGCGGCCCGCACGCGAATAGACCAGCAAGTCGTTGATCAGGCGCTTCATCCGCGTCGCTCCGTCCACCGCAAAATCGATAAAATCGTCGGCGTCAGCGTCGAGCCGCCCACGATAGCGATCGTGCAGAAGCTGCACATAGCTCGCGATCATGCGCAACGGTTCCTGCAAATCGTGTGAAGCCGAATAGGCAAATTGCTCAAGTTCCGCGTTCGAGCGGCCTAACTCTTCGTTCAGCCGGTTCAGTTGAGCATGGCTGCGTTTTAATTCGTCGGAGCTCGCATACAGGGCCATCAACGAATGGCGCGCGTACCAGCCAGCCGTCGCCGTGCAAAAGATCACTATGAGGCTGCCCATCGCGATGATCCGCAGAGTATTCGCCCCCGCGTTCTGCGCTTCGCGCGAATGCTGAATGAACAAATCCTGTTCGGTCGCGTCCATCATGCCCGCC
This sequence comes from Binataceae bacterium (SeqCode), assembly GCA_035524095.1. Classification (GTDB taxonomy): domain Bacteria; phylum Desulfobacterota; class Binatia; order Binatales; family Binataceae; genus DATJUF01. The sequence goes on from DATKPK010000180.1 coordinate 80,406, forward strand.
AGATGCTCGATTTGCTGCATCAGCTTGATCCCGTGACCAGTCTCAATCAGGGCAGTCGCCGCGGACAGGCCGACTGTCTGTCGGGTAGCGACAACTTTGGCCGTGAAGGCGTCAAGGCTCTCGATATCATTGTTGAGTTGCTCGAGGCGTTCGCTCTCCAGCGAATTGCCCCCGATCAGCTGCCGGAGCTTCGCCGCGCGTGCATCGAGTTCGGCGGCCCCTGACCGCATAAGACCGTCATATTGATCATCCGCCGTCAGGACGTAGAAACGCTCGGCTAGCACCACGCCTTTGGCATCAGAAACGAGGCCCCACAATCCGTCGATTATCGTATGAGTGTGCTGGACCCATTGCTGACGGTCGATGAGCCGCTGGATACTCGTGTAGCTCGAAACGCCCATAATCAACAGCGCAATTGCAGCCAGCACCAGGCTGCTGGCGATCCGCACCGCATATTTGCGTGGCTCGGGCTGCGGCTGCGCACGATCGGCGCTGGATGGGATGCCGCTGCTGAGAGCCGCGGGTAGGACATTTTCGATGATCGCCATCTGTATCCGTGACAAACTCGGCCTACAACCCAACTGCCCGGGTTTGTTCGGCAACGAGCGACGCAAACCCTATGCCTCAAATCATCGAAGCAAAAGACCTCAAAAATGTTTGCCGTAAGAATTATAGATACTTGACTGAGATACGGCGTGGACAGAATTGACTAACCAAAGCCGCGCAATGCGAGATACTCACTGAGAGCTAAAATCGGTCCTTGCACCATTTGTTGACGACCCGTTCGCCAACCGGATGGCGCCTTGGCTGCCAATTCATCGCCGCAATCCTGGCGCGGCCATGATAGTAAGTGGCTCGCAATCAGGGATTGACCGACGGGCTTTGGTAGCGCTCCAAGCGGTTGTAGAGGGTCTTGAGACTCACCCCGAGAATTTCTGCCGCGCGCGATTTGTTGCCGCCGGCATAGTCGATCGTGCGCATGATCACTTCGCGCTCGATATCGTCAAGCGAAGTACCGAGCTTGATTTCGAGGGTGGCGTTGGTGCCGCCTGCACGTTTCAACTCAGGTGGCAGATCGGATACCCCAATCAGTGGGCCGCGTGTAACAATTAGGGCGCGCTCGATTACGTTACGCAGCTGGCGCACGTTGCCGGGCCATCGGTAAGCTTTTAAGACCTCCAGGCAATCATCCTCGACGCCGGTTACGGTCTTGCCCTCCGGCGCGCGCATCTCCTGCAAGAAATGTTCGATCAGTAGCGGGATATCGTCCGCCCGATCGCACAGTGTCGGCAGTTCGAGCGTGAAGACATTCAACCGGTAGTAGAGGTCTTCGCGGAAGCGGCCCTCGCGGATAGCAGCCTCGAGATTGCGATTGGTCGCCGCCAGCACGCGCACATCAACCGCGATTTCAGCGCCGCCGCCCAGCCGGCGAATCTTTTGCTCCTCCAGCACGCGCAGCAGCTTGGCTTGCAGTTCGGCCTTCATCTCGCCGATTTCGTCTAGGAGCAGCGTGCCGCCATTCGCTAATTCGAAGCAGCCCTCGCGCCGCCGGTCGGCACCCGTGAATGCGCCGCGCTCATGACCGAACAGCTCACTCTCCATCAGGGTCTCAGGCAGTGCCGCGCAGTTAATCGCAATATATGGAGCATCGCGCCTCGGCGACAGCTCATGGATCGTCCGCGCGGCCAGTTCCTTGCCCGTACCACTGTCACCGACGATCACGACCGAGGCGGAACTCGGCGCAACCTGCTGAATCAGGTTAAGTACACGCGTCATCGGCGAGGCTTGGCCAATCAAAGGACCAAGCTCACCGGCATGCATCAATCGCCGGCGCAGCCGTTCGTTCTCTTCATTAACGGTTAGATGGGTGCTGAGGTTACCGAGCAGCACCCGCAAGCGCGGCGGATCGACGGGCTTGCGCAGATAGTCGTAGGCCCCGAGCTTAATCGCCTGAACCGCGTCCGCGACATCGCCCTCGCCGGAAATCATGATTACCGGCAGTTGCAGGCCACGGGCGCTCAAGTCGCTGAGCACTTCGAGGCCATTCTTCTCCGGCAGCCGCAGGTCGAGCAGCAACATATGAGGGTCGAAGCTATCGACCATCTGCAAGGCGCGAGCCCCGTCCGTGGCGATCGCTACCGCGAAGCCCCACGATGCTATCAACTCTGACCACGCCTGGCCGGTCGCGAAATCGTCCTCGGCCACCAGAATGCGCTTTTCTACCGCCATCCGTATCCGCCAAATCTCAGCGTTGTTCTCCTCAGCCTGCCTGCACCTATACGCGACGCCCCTATCAATCCAAACCGCCACGATCGCTAGTGGCGCGCAAAGGCAGCCGGTGCAAGCAGAATATCAGTTTAGGGATCAAATTAGGGATCAAAGCTCTTCAATCGAACATTCGGAAATGCGACTGTCCACCGTTTATTCAGACAAACAAAGCCTAACATAGCAAAAAAGATGAGTCGTCTACTTTTTCGCGAGACGCCCCGAAGCGCCTCTAATTAAAAGTGGTGCTGGAGCACCCTCGGCTGATTATGCTACACGCGCAACCATCGAGGATGGAGAGGCAGGAACTCCTGCCCGTGGAGATCGGATGGATTCGAAGAAAATTCGTCTCCGGTTGCATCAGCTTTTGCCAGCGGTCGTCGCGCTTTGCGTGATGGCCTGCACGCACCGCCCGCCCGCACCGGCTCAGCTCCTATTCGCCAGTCTGCCGGATCAGCATATGGTCGCGATTTTCCCTGTAACTGCGGGTACCGGGGCCACCCCCCTTGCGACCATTACGGAAGCGCAGGCAGACATCCCGATCGACGTCGGCATCGACCTTCCAGGCGACATCTTCATCGCCAATCAGAACGCCAATATTAAGGTTTACGCCGGGCATAACGACAGTTACCAAATGATACGCAGCTTCAGTGGTGACCATACCCAGATGCGGCGTGTCGAAGCATTCGCAGTTGGTCAGAAGGGCGGCCTGTATGTCGCCGATGCTGGCGCCGGTTCCGGTGACGCCAAGATCCTCATATTCGCCGCAAACATGACCGGCAATATCCCTCCTGATCATTGGATCGGTGGTCCGCATACGGGGTTAGTCACCCCCACCGGTATTTCAATCGATGCCGCGGGCCGAATCTTCGTCGCCGATCATTCTTCGGGCAAGATCCTTATTTTTGAGGCCAACACCCGCGGCGATACACCTCCGATCGCAACGATCAATGTCGCATCGCCGAATCGGTTATTGGTAGATGAAGATTTGAATCTTTACGTCGACAGCGGACCGAGCGGTTCGATCACCACGTTTATCCCTGAGGGAACGGCTCAGTGGTCGTCCGCGGCGACGATAACGGCGTCTGAGCTACAGAATCCACAAGGCATGGCCGTGGACGCGAGTGGCCGAATAGCGGCTGCAATCCAAGGCGGAATAGCTTTTTTTTCACCGAATACCAACGGTCCCGCCACACCCGTCCAACTGCTTCAAGGTCCGGCGCCATTCAACCCGGCGGGAATCGCGATTCGTTAGCCACATCGCCCTCTAGTAGATGGCGGTCGCGGATCGCGCATAAAGGGTGGAACCCAACCAATCACCAAGCGGGCGGTGATCAGTTTCAAGCCGCCGCCTCACCCTCGACTGCGTGCAGGCCAGCCTCGCGCTCCAGCAACGGAAAGACCGCAGCCGCTTCGTCACGTAACGCCGCGAACGTGACAGCCGCTGGCCGCCGCTCTCCATGCTCAGCTTGAGCCGCCAGATTTGCGCATAGCGCAGCCATCTGGGCGAGGCCGAGGCCGGCCGCTAGTCCTCGCAGTCCCGTAGCGCGCGTCTTGATCGCCGCCATATCACCTGCCGTCACCGCCATTTCAAGTTGGGCGATCCGCATTGGCAAATCGCAGATGAAAGCGGTAGCCATGACGCCGACGACCTCATTTCCATTCGATCCCGAGAGCGCCCGCAGGCCCTCGAGCACCGATCGGTCGAGACTCGGATAACCGTCGGCCGGTCTATGCCCATTGAGGCCTGACTTGTCGATTATTGCGACTGGTGTCTGCGGGCTTTGATCGGCCGGGCTTTCTGCTCCAAACCGAACCTCCGGTGGGATCACTGAAGCGAGCCCGCTCAGGCACTCGAACAGGCGCGTCGGCTTGATCGGTTTGACCAGCCAGCCATCAGTATCTGGCTGCTCCGGCACGCCATACGGGCCCATCATGACAAGTTGTGCGCGCCCCAGATGCGCGTCAGCCGCGATCGCCCGATGCAGCGCGAAGCCGTCCATTCCGGGCATCCGCATGTCGGCAATCACCAGATCGTAAGGTGCCCCTGCATCCGCCCGCCGGCGCATCGCGGCTAGCGCTTCCGCCCCGCCGATCGCTGAGTCAGGTGCGAAGCCCCATAATGCCAATTGGCCGCAGATGCTGACCCGGCTCGTGGCGTTATCGTCAACCACTAGAATCCGTCGCTGAATCAGCTCGGGCCACTGCGTTTGCCGCTCACTCACATTGGCGAAGCCCAGCGAAAATCTTAAGACCGAGCCATGGCCCGGGTCGCCACCGACCGTGATCGATCCGCCGCCAAGGCGTTCCACCAACTGGGCCGCAATCGCCAGTCCAAGACCTGTCCCGCCATTTTCACGTGCGTTAGGCTCTTCCGATGCCATGAAGGGCCGGAACAGGCGGGCTTGCAGGTCGCTCGGAATACCTGCGCCAGTTCCACGCACCTCGAAGCGCACAGTTGTAGAGGCCTCGCCGCGCTCCTCGCAATCGACTTTGACCACCACTTCGCCGTGATCATTGAACTTGATCGAACTGTCGGCAAGGGTCGCAAGGATTTGGGCGAGCCGCGCGCGGTCCCCGATCAGATGACGCGGTAGGTCAGGACCCATAGTAAGGACAAGCTCGATATCCTTGCCCTGGCTTTGCTCAGCCGCCAAATCCATTGCGCCTTCAACCGTCTCGTAGAGGTCAAATTCGCTCTGTTCAAACTCGGCCTTGCCAGATGCCAGCGCTGCCAGATCGGAGATATCGTTGACAGAATTCAGTAGGCCCTCGGTGCTGGATGCAAGCGCGCGCACATAGTCACGCTGCTGAGCCGTCAGCGAGGATTCCGTCAGCAAGGAAATCACACTGGTAATCCGTGTAAGCGAAGTTTGAAATTCATGGCTCATGTTGATCAGGAACTCGAAGCGCGAGCGCGCCGCTTCAAGCACAGCCGCCCGCCCGGCGGCTGCCTCAGCCTTAAGCAGCTTCCGCTCACTTAGGTTGTGGCAAATCAACATGAACCCAGCATCGTTGCCGAGCGTTTCGCTGAGTGGAAAGGCCTCGACCATGATCGGTACGCGCGAACCGTCCTTGCGCACGGCCTCAAGTTCCAGGCGTTCAGGTCCGCCGCCGGCGAGCATCCGCTCACTGACTTCACGTGTAATGACGACCTCATCGTCGCTCACGATCCGCCGGATCGCATGCCCGATGATCTCTTCCGGCGCATAACCAAAGATCCGCGAGGCCGCGGGATTCCAGCTCGCAACTTTCCCGTCGCGCGCCAACGCAATAAAGGCCTCGTCGCTATGCGCCGCTTGCACCTCGAGCAGCGTCGCTCTCTGCTGATTCTTGAGCGTCGGCGTGATGTCACGGACCAGCGCAACGGCGGCCTTCACTGCGCCGTTTTCATCAAGCAGCGGAGTGGATGAGCTTTCGACCAGATGCACTGCGCCGTTTTGCCGATCGCGCAATTGGAAGTCTAGCTGGCACGAATGGCCCCGAACGGCCTGTGCGAGGGGCCATTTCCCTCCGTCGATTGGCCTTGCCGCAGCCGGATCGATCATTTCAAAGGCCTCGGTCAGGTGGTCAAGCGATCGGCTTCCAAAGTCGTCGCCAAGCAGGCGTTGCGCCGCAGCGTTCGTTTGCAACAGGCGCATATGGGTATCACACACCAGCACGCCTTCATCGATGAAATCGAGCACCACCTCAAGAATCTGCCCTTGATGGTGCAACTCTTTCCGCGCACGTTCGAGGTCGCGCACGCACTGCGCGGCCGCCGCGCTGCGCTCACTAATTCGTTCCTCAAGCTTCTCGTTGAGCGCCACCAGCGCTTCGCGTCCGCCCGCATCTTCAGTCAGATGATTGGTGACGAGTTTCAGTGCGTTCTCGACAAAATAGCCGGCGTAGGCCACGGCGCCGAACGCCAGTATACATCCCGCTATAACGAGGAATCCCAGCAGATGGGAGAGCACATGCTCGTTGGTGAGATGCGAAGCGAGCAGCCGCCTCTGCGCCGATTCCATCTGATGCACGTTGTCGTGGATCGCGCTCAAGCGGCCGTCCGATTGGCCTGCGGTGAACATCGCCGTCGCCGCCGCTTCACCCTGACCGCCACGGACGCCCGCGAGCCGGTCGAAAAACTTCAGCTTGGCTTCCACTTGCGCGCTGAGCGCCTCAACGTCGCGCTGCGCAAGGGCGCCTTCGCGCGCCGCTCGCTGCAATTCGTCCAAGTCCTGATGAATCGACTTGGCCAATGCCGACCCTTCGCCTTCCGGCGAGCTCCCGAGCGTCAGGTAGCCACGCTCCGCCGCCTCAGACTGATCAACGTTGGCGAGCAGATCGTTGAGCAGGTTGATTACCCTGTCGCTGCGCGCAACTTGGAGGCTGGAATTCCGATAACTCTGCAGCGCGAAATATGAGCCTAGGCCGGCGACGAGCAAAATCGCCATCCCGATCAGGAATGGCCGCCGGATCTGCTCACTTATTTCTCTTATCATCGACATCCTGACGGGCTGGACAGGCGCTGTTTCGTCAGGCTGAGCGTTGTTATTGGTCGGCATCGTCATGCAGTTGTTATCCCTCAAATTGCCGCCTTATGACGGCAAACGGATTGGAGGCAACGGCCAAATCCAACCAGTGAACACGGCAATAAGCGTACCGCCGGTAAATCAGTCTGAGGTGTCGCGATTCGTGACATCACCGGCGGGATTGCAACGGCAAAGGTGCGAATCTTACGGACGCTGATGACGCATGTCGCAAAAAGCGAAGCGGGACGGCCCGTGCTCGGTCGTCCCGCTTGACTGGAAGTTAGCAGCCGTTAACTGAACGCGAATCAGGGCAAGCCGCGGACCTTTTTGTTAGCGTCACGCCCGAGGCACTTCTGCAGCCACGCCGCCGCGGTGGGTGTCGCCGACATATCGAGCTTGACCAGCATCGCAAAGCTCAGCACCGACGCGAGATTGAGGTCTGCGATCGAAAAACTGTTCCCGAGCAGGTATTCCTGCCCCTTTAACGCGCCGTCGAGAACCGCCAATGGCGCCTTCAAAGCGTCAATCGCGCGCTGCGCAACCTTCTCATCGCGTTGATCGGCAGGCAGGAAGATCCGCTGGCTAAGCAACGACATCAGATGCGGCTCGACTTCGGTCATCCCGAAGAAGCTCCACTTGTAAACATGACCGTGATCCTCGACCGAAGCCGGCCACAGCGAACCCTTGCCATATTTCTCCGCGAGGTAAAGGTTAACCGCCATCGATTCCCAAATGATCGTGCCCTCATCGTCGATGGCTGGTATATGGCCGTTGGGATTGATCTGCAGATGCTCGGCGCTCTTGGCCTGCGGCACCGGGGTAGCGACGTGCTCGTATTTGAGTCCCAACTCTTCGATAGCCCACAAGCTACGGGCCGAGCGTGATTTCGATGTGCCGTAAAACTTCAGCATCCTTCAATTCCTCCGATCCTTCACTGGTGTGATTGCGTCTCTTTTAGCTTGCCGACCGTCTCGGTTACAAATGAGCCTGCTAGAAGCGCGAGTATGATACTCGCGAGTCTTTGATGCTCGAACCGCCCACTCTTCACTCTCAAGGTCTCATCATGTTCGACTCATGCCGCATGTAAGAGCCCGGCCCGCGGGAGCTATTCAAGCGCAGCGCAATGCGCAATAACAGCGCATGCCGAAGGAGCTTGCAATCGAGGAACTCGATTTCGCCAAATTGATCCGCCCGGGTGATCGAATCGCCTGGGGCCAAGGCGCCGGCGAGCCGAGTTCAATCGTGATCAAGCTGCTCGAACAGCGCCATCGTATCGGCCACGCCGAGATCTTTTTGGGTGGCGTGCGCTCGGCGCGAACGCTCCAGGCAGAACATGCAGACGTGCTCCGCTTCACCAGCTTCGGTGCGATGGGCAATCTACAGGCTTTAGCCAAAGCAAACGCCCTTCAGGTGATTCCGACCCATCTCTCGCGCATCCACGATTACTTCGAGCAAGGCCTTCTGCGCGCTGACGTGGTGCTCGTTCAGCTCAGCGGACCTAACGCCGAAGGCGCCTACAGCTACGGGCTCGGTAATGATTTCCAGCTAGCCGCGATGACCCACGCGCGTACGGTCATCGCCGAAGTCAACGATCAGCTGCCGTGGACTTTCTGTGAAGGTGGCGTCGATCTCAGCCGAATCGATTATCTCATCCCAACTTCGGTCCGCCCGCCCTACGCCAAGCCGCAACCGATCGGGCCGGTCGAGGAAGCGATTGCACGCCATCTCGGTAACTACATCGAGGACGGCACCACCATTCAGATTGGCGTCGGTGCGATTCCCGACGCCGTGATGGCGAGCCTTGGCGACCGCCGTGACCTCGGCTTCCATTCAGGGCTGATTAATGACCGCGTCGCCGAGCTGATTCGAAGCGGAGTGATCACCAACGCGCGCAAGCCCATCGACACCGGCCTCACCATTACTGGGGCGCTGCTGGGCACTAACGTGTTGTATGAGTTCGCTCATCAAAACCCTGCCATCCGGATTTGTCCCTGGAAGCATACGCACCGAGCGGAAGTGCTCGCGCGGCTCGACCGCTTTTTCGCGCTCAACTCAGCTATCGAAGTCGACCTTACCGGCCAGGTCAACGCCGAAATAGCCGGCGATTCCTATATTGGCGGACTCGGCGGCCAGGGTGATTTCATCCGCGGGGCGCAACTCGCCGAGCGTGGCCGTTCCGTGATTGCTCTCCCCGCGACCGCGCGCAACGGCACTGCCAGCCGCATCGTGCCGCGCATCGCAAGCGGAATCATTACCACAGCCCGTGGCGATGCGGATTTGGTTGCGACCGAATTTGGCGTCGCCGATTTACGCGGACAGCCGCTCGACGAGCGGGTCCGGCGTATGGCCGCGATTAGCCATCCATCATTCCGTGAGTCCCTCGAACGCGAAGGCGAGGCGCTGATTCGCGGCCGCTAGATTTCGCAGGTTGCCTCAGTGCGGATTTTTCGGAAAGCCACGGGCATCGGCGCCCGTGGCTTTTGAGTATCGCGATCAATAGTTACGGCGTAACAGTGCCGTAGTTGGTTTGCTGCACCGATCCGAAGAAGCCCTCTGCTGGCGTATCCAGAAATTGGCCGCTAAAATTAGTTTCAGCCGTCCCGGAGGCGTCAGCAAACCTGCCACTACCTCCGATGATATAAAAGGGGCCAGATCCACTGAACACGCCAGTGGTTAGACTCGCACATTCAGACCCCTCGTCTGCGAACGTATAAAGTTGCCCACCTATCGCATAACTGATCACGGCATAGCCCTCGTGCAGATAGAATACCTCACCTATGGTTCCGTCAGTGGCAGTGCAAGTTTCATCTGCATCGTAATACTCGGTGATAACCTGTGACAGCGACTGGCCGCCGAGATTGTCGTAGCCTAGTTCGGTAGCGAGGCTATCCGGACCTTCCTCAAACGCAAAGGTCGTGTTCACGAAACTGCCTGCGGCGCTCCCCCTAACATAGATTGGCTTGGCCGTGTAGGCCATCGCGTTTCCGGCTACGAACATCAGCCCCGCTGCTGCGATCGTTGTGATAAGCGACGATTTCCGAATATCCATCCAAACCTCCCGAGAGTTAGAAGATCTCCGATCCATTTACTTTCCAATCGCTTAATAAGACGCAACAAGGACTACTGTCAATCTAAATATGCCAAATTGATTCTTAAATTTCCCAACAATGTCTTGATCATCTCTTATTTCCATTGCTACGCGAACGGAGGACTCGCCCAGCAACGGCGTGTCTGCAGCAGCGGGCGGCCAGCAACCGATTCATGGCAACCGCGATTTAGCGGGGCCAGCTTCACACGCGCCGTTCGAATCGTGTAGAAATAGTGCAGACGCGCGGCACGCCATGCGGCGCCTTTGGCAGCTATGAACGAAGGAATTACGACCTGGTTTCCGATCGCGGTGGTTCTAATACTAACCGGCCTGGTGGTCGGCACGATGGTGACGATCAACCGCTTGATCGGCCCGAGCCGGGTCCATACTGCGATCAAGGGCGAGGCCTTTGAATGTGGAAATCCGCCCAGCGGGAGTGCCTGGGCGCGCTATTCGGTGCGCTTCTACCTCACCGCGATTCTCTTCCTCGTCTTCGACGTCGAAGTAGTGTTTCTCTATCCCTGGGCGGTGGAACTACGGCAACTCGGCATGTTCGGGTTTCTCGAGGTGCTGGTCTATATCGGGATTCTGGCGGTCGGCCTGATCTACGCCTGGCAAAGGGGCGCGCTCGATTGGGATTAGCGCAGGCGCGGTACCTTCCTCGTCTCAATTTATTCGGCGGTATTTGTCAGGCTACCACCTGCGGTGATCTCCACGCGAAGTACAGCAGGCTGCGCTGCCTCGCCCATAACAGATGAACCCGGACGCTCAACCTGAGAAGTCCACTCCGCGCAAGATTCTAATCATTCTGCTTGGCGCTATCGGCGATGTCGTTCGCGCCCTGCCGATGCTCGGACGGCTGCGGCAGGCGTTTCCCGACGCACACATCGCGTGGGCCGTCGAGCCAAAATCTTCCCCGATTCTGGAGCAGCATCCTTGGCTCGACGAGTTGATTATCTATGATCGCCGCCACGCGCCGTGGTCGTTTTTTGGCTTTCTGCGGCGCATCCGACAGGGCCGATTCGACCTCACGCTCGACCTCCAACGCCATTTGAAAAGCGGGATCATCTCACGCATAACGCGCGCGCCGGAGCGCCTCGGCTTCGCCCGCATCAATACCAAAGAGTTCAACTATCGATTTGCGACCCGTCATATCGAGCCGCAGCCGCGGATGCGCTTGAAGCTGATGCAGTACCAGGCGTTCGGCGACGCGCTCGGGATCGCACCCGTTCCGATAGCGTTCGGTCTCGCCCTGCCATCGGAAGAGCACGCGCGAGCTTGCCAACCGATCGCAGATGCTCCACGCCCTCGCCTGGCCGTCATCCTCGGATCATCATGGCCCAGCCGCCTCTATTTTCCCGAGATGATCGCGGCAACGCTCCGCGAACTGGCTCAGCCGAAGGATGGCCGGGCTTTCCATCCTGTTCTCGTCGGAGGTTCCGAGGAAACCGCTTTGGCCGATCAGGTTGTCAAGGAACTTGGTCCACTTGCCGTCACCAATCTGGCCGGCCGGACTGGATTGCGCGACCTGATCGGGATTTTTGGCGAATGCGACGCCGCCTTCGGGCCAGACTCCGGTCCAATGCATATCGCCGCCGCAGTCGGCTGTCCGATCGTTTCGTTGTGGGGCGCAACGGCGCCCGAACGCTCTGCCCCTTGGGGCAACGATCGCTTCGTCATTCGTGGAGAAATCCCTTGCCATCCCTGCTACCTGCGCGATTGTCCGGTCGGACGGGAATGCATGCGCCGGATTGACCCCCTCGAAGTCGCTCGGAAAGTCCGCTGGGCGATGGCCCATCGCGGGGCCGAAAAGGGTTTTGAATTGCAACGCGCTGTCGTGGCGGCTCGTTGATGGGCCTATTAAATCATAGCGTTGACGGCTGTGGAGTTACTTCCCACGGCGATACTAACTGGCGGCTCCACGTGCCGCAAAATGAGCTGGCTCCGACGTTGCGCGAGGAATTGATCGGGTTGGCGCGCACAGCGATCGCAGGCCGGATGGGCGCGCCGCACCATCGCTCCCGTTACGCCGATACCTGGGCAGCAACCGTCGGTGGAACCGCTGGATTCGGCATCTTCATCAAATTGATGGAAGCGCCGCGAGGTATCGCATGGCTCAAGCGGATCGCCAAAGGCTCGCGCGGCGCGCATATTGAACGAATCACGCAAGCGCTCAACGACTCGGGTTTCAGCGCCCCTTCGGTGCTGCTGCGCGCCACTAATCACGCTGGCGCCGAACTGGTTATTACGGAGCAAGCCGAAGGCGACGGGCCTTTGCGCGCGCTCGCCCGTCTCGCCGGTCCGTTGGCACGCAAACGCGCACTTTTGCGAGGGTTCGGCCGCGAACTCGCGCGGTTCCATCGATGCGGCTTCGTCCACGGTGACTTGACCCCCTTCAATATATTCTTTATCCGCGGCGAACCGATTCGTTTCGCCTTGATCGACAATGAGCGGACGCGGCGCATCTCAATTCTGATGGGACAGCGGCCGCGGCTACGCAATCTGGTGCAACTCGGACGCTTCGCGCTGCCTCATCTCAGCCGAACCGATCGGCTCCGCGTCCTTAACGGTTACGCTGAGCTGAAGAGTCCGTCTGCCCGTCGTGTACTAACCCGGCGTCTCGCCGCGATGCTCGACCGGCGGCTGAAACGCGATGGCGGTCTTGCGCCGGTTCCCGCGATGCGCGCCGACCCGTCCGAAAGTCGCCGTCGGGAGCGTCCTTGATGGGACCCGCCATCTCGGTCGTGATACCCGCCTACAACGAAGTGGCGACTATCGGCGAGGTGATTGCGCGAGTGCAGGCATGCGGGTTCGAGCATGAGATCATCGTGGTCGATGATGCCTCCACTGACGGCACCCGCGAGTATCTGCAAAAGCTTGAAGATCCGACTGTCCGATGCTTTTTCCATGCGGTGAATCGCGGCAAAGGCGCGGCTCTCCGCCTCGGCTTCGCCGCGGCCCGCAACGAGTTCGTGATCGTGCAAGATGCCGATCTGGAATATGACCCACAAGATTACTTGACGGTATTAAAGCCGCTGCAGGACGGCCGTGCCGATATGGTCTACGGCTCGCGTTTCCTCGGCGGACCGCATCGCGTGATGTTCTATTGGCACTATCTCGGTAACCGTCTCCTCACGCTGATCTCCA
>DATKPK010000181.1:0-7554 GCA_035524095.1 Binataceae bacterium (SeqCode)
GAAGCTGAACAACGCATCCTTGCTTCCGGTGGACGTGTGACCTCTGCCGTCAGCCGCAAGACCGATTTCGTTGTCGCCGGCGCCGATCCAGGCTCCAAACTCCGCAAGGCCACCGAACTCGGCGTCAAAACCCTCGACGAAGCAGCCTTTAAGGCTCTTCTCGAAACTTCGTCATGAGCCATTCAGGCCAAGACCGCGCTCGTCTCCGACTGATTATTTTCGGTCGCGTCCAGGGCGTCTATTTCCGCGCCGCCGCGGCCACTCACGCCGGGAAACTTGCCCTCACCGGGTATGCCTGCAACCGGCCTGATCACACCGTCGAGATTGTTGCTGAAGGCCCTGTCGATGCTCTCAAATCCTTCACCGAATGGGCGCAACACGGACCACCGGATGCCCGCGTTGACCACGTCAGCGAGCAATGGCAGCCTTTCCTCGACGAATTCGATTCCTTCCGTATTTCATAATCCATCTTGAATGATTTTCCCCGATATGCCTGTCGCCAGCCCTTTATCTCTTGAGGGTCATTAGTTATAGTTCATTTCTGATATTACTGTTATCGGCCCTGCTTCACGCTCAACGTCATCAGGGCTACCGGAACCTCAGCGCAGTTCGGAACCTATCGATTTACGCCCACAACAATTCAAGGAATGGTGATTGATCATGGCTTTACCACCTGAGGCGGCCGGAAGTGCCGCTGATTCCTCAGGTCTCGCCGGCGGTGGTTCCCCCGCCAAGACCGGCAACCGCCGCGACAGCGTTGTCATCCGCTTCGCCGGTGACTCTGGCGACGGTATGCAGTTGGCCGGGATGCAATTCACGGCCGAATCAGCTCTGGCCGGTAATGATATCGCGACACTGCCCGATTTTCCTGCCGAAATCCGCGCGCCTGCTGGTACTTTGGCTGGCGTCAGCGGCTTCCAACTCAATTTCTCGAGCCGCGAGGTCTTCACCGCCGGCGACGAGCCTAACGTTCTGGTTGCAATGAATCCCGCCGCCCTTAAAGCCAATCTCGACGATCTTCCGGCCAATGGCGTCCTCATTGTCGACCGCGAGGCCTTCAACGACGGCAATCTCAAGAAGGCTGGCTATACCGCCAACCCGCTCAACGACCATTCACTCGATAAATATCAAGTCTATCCCGTCGACGTGACCAAGCTCACGACTCGCGCACTGCACGATACCGGCCTCAACAACCGTGCAGTCTTTCGATGCCGCAATCTGTTCGTCCTTGGGATGCTCTCTTGGCTCTATCAACGTCCCATCGCGAGCACGGAGCGCTGGCTCGAGGGCCGTTTCAAACGTACGCCCGAGCTGCTTAACGCTAACTTGATCGCCCTTAAAGCCGGCTACAACTACGGCGAGACCACCGAGATGTTCAAGTCGTCCTACGAAGTAGGGCCGGCTCGTATCGTCCCGGGCGTCTATCGCAACATCACCGGCAATACCGCGACCGCCCTCGGCTTCGTCGCCGCCTCGGTCAAATCCGGCCGTCCACTCTTCCTCGGTTCCTATCCGATTACGCCAGCTAGCGACGTCCTGCACGATCTCTCCAGCTTCAAGAATTTCCCGGTCTACACTTTCCAGGCCGAGGACGAGATTGCTGGCGTCAGTTCTGCCATCGGCGCAGCTTTCGGCGGTGCGATCGGTATCACTACCACTTCCGGCCCCGGCATGAATCTCAAGGCTGAGGCGATCGGCCTTGCCGTCAAGACCGAATTGCCGCTGGTCATCACCGATATTCAGCGCGCCGGACCGTCCACCGGGATGCCGACCAAGCCTGAGCAGGCCGACCTCTTGATGGCGATGTACGGTCGTCACGGTGAATCCCCGATTCCGGTCATCTGCGCGATTACGCCGGCCGATTGTTTCAATGCGGCCTACGAAGCCGTGCGCATCGCGATCAAATATATGACGCCGGTCATACTCCTTACCGACGGCCAGCTCGCCAACGGCTCCGAGCCATGGCTACTCCCCGATACCGACAAGCTGCCGCCGATTCCTGTCAATTTCCGTACCGATCCCGAAGGCTTCATGCCTTATATTCGCGATGAAGATACTCTCGCGCGCCCCTGGGCAATCCCCGGCACCCCCGGCCTCGAGCATCGCATCGGCGGACTCTCCACCGAGGATCGCACCGGTAATGTCAGCTACTCGCCCGCCAATAACGAACAGATGGTTCGTCTGCGCGCGCGCAAAATCGCTGGTATCGCTCGCGAAATTCCCCCGACGGAAATCTTTGGCGACCCCGACGGTGGCGACATCGCTGTCCTCGGCTGGGGTTCCACCTACGGCTCTCTGCGCGAGGCGGTCAAGCAGATGCGCGATAAGGGCAAAAGCGTGTCGCACATCCATCTGCGCTACCTGAATCCGCTGCCCGCCGATCTCGGTGATCAGCTCCGCAAGTTCAAAAAGGTGATGGTCGCCGAAATGAACATGGGCCAACTCCTTAAAATTGTCCGCGCCGACTACCTGATCGATGCCATCGGCTGCAACAAGGTCCAGGGCCGCCCGTTCAAGGTCAGCGAACTCACCAACCGCATTACGCGCGCCCTGGAGGGCTGATTAGACATGGCTACCGCTCTAACCCGCAAGGATTTCGTCTCCGACCAGGAAGTTCGCTGGTGCCCCGGATGCGGTGATTACGCGATTCTGGCCCAGGTCCAGCGCGTGATGCCTGAACTCGGAGTGCCGCGTGAAAATGTCGTGTTCATCTCAGGCATCGGCTGCTCCAGCCGCTTCCCCTACTATATGAACACCTATGGCTTCCACACGATCCATGGACGCGCCCCCGCCTTCGCCACCGGGCTGAAGGTCTCGCGCCCTGACCTCGACGTATGGGTCGTGACCGGTGACGGCGACGGTCTTTCCATCGGCGGCAATCACCTGATTCACGCTCTCCGCCGCAACGTCGATCTCAAAATCATGCTCTTTAACAACCGCATCTACGGCTTAACCAAAGGGCAGTATTCGCCAACCTCCGAGGTCGGCAAGGTCACCAAATCTACTCCAGTCGGTTCCATCGATTTCCCCTTCAACCCGATCACCGTCGCTCTCGGCGTCCATGCCACTTTCGTTGCCCGTACCGTTGACGTTGAGGTGAAGCACCTTGGCGATATGGTCAAGCGTGCCCACGCTCATCGTGGCGCTTCCTTCATTGAGATTCTGCAAAACTGCAACATCTTCAATGACGGCGCCTTTGACGATGTCAGCGACAAGCAGATCAAGGCCGACCACCAGTTGGTCCTGCGTCACGGCGAACCGCTCATCTTTGGCAAGAATTCCGACAAGGGCATTCGTATGAATGGCCAGCGCGCCGAGGTCGTTGCCTTGGGCAACGGCGTGACCGAGAAGGATCTCCTCGTCCACGACGAGACCAATCAGTCGCTCGCGTTTATGCTCGCCAACTTCGAGCCGCCGATGCCGACTCCGCTCGGTGTCTTCTATGCGGCCAGCCGCCCGACTTACGACGGTGCGATCAATCAGCAGCTCGAAGATAATCGCGCGAAGCAGGGCGAAGGCGACCTCAAGGCGCTGCTGCATCGCGGCGACGTCTGGACCGTCAACTAAACTTCGGTAGTACGCGCTCAAGAGGCTCGGCGAGAGTTATCCCGCCGAGCCTCTTTCATCCTTGCATCGCGAACATCATCTCGGCGGCAATGCAAATGACATCTCGGTCAAAATGTCTTGGCAATCCTGATCAGGGTTTAGGTGTTGCGTCCAAGCAACTGCGGTCCCTTCAGGGTAAGCAACGAAGTGGGCGCACCTGCCTTCCATATTATGCTTAAATGTCGAATAGAATATGAGGCCGACCTCCACATTCGCATAAATCAATGGATTGTTGGGACTCATCGGTGCTACACATCCCAAATCAGTAGTATCGTCGTGATTAAATTGCCAACTGAGAAATCCCGAAGCCTCAAACGGTCGCACTTTCAACCCATTAGCAAATTGACCACCGTTCTCTCTGCATAGCCAAAAAACATAATGCAACGTATCGCCGTTATTTGTGGCGGAGAATTTTGTAGAAAATGGTTGTTGAGGATCGACCATCTCGCGGTAATCGAAGTGAACCTCAGCTACGAATTCGGTGAATGCGCAATATAGCGCTCCCGTCGCAAAGAAAAGACCGAATGCCCCCGAGAGAAGCAGCCTTGGAAGCTCAAAAGTGTCGGAATGACGAAGTTTATGAACCCTATAGAGTTCAATCTCTATAAAGGTCAGGCAAGCGATAGTTAATAGCAAATAGGTATAGCTCTGCGATCGATTAGCTGACAGCTTGCTTGCTACAAGACCCAACAATACGACTATTGCAGGCAAGATCTTAATAACTAAGTCGACAATATTGTTGTTGCTTTTTCTAATGCGACTTTCGCGTGAGCGACACGTGGTACCTAGCGATGAAAAAAATGGATACCGGCGGTAAACAGCGGCCTGATTCTTCACTGAATTGTACGGGATGGTTCGAGGGAGCCATCCCTGTTTCAGGAATTTATTTATGGATGATGATCGTGCAGTGGTTAAACGTGCAGCGTATCCCCTGCTGTTCACCTCCATTGTTTGGCTCTTCATACATTGTCCTGCGAAGAGCGCTGAGCAATGCGGTAGCTAGTTGGGCTACACCAAACATCACTGTTTCCAAGTTATGAGCCATAAGAATCCTTTTGACCGCTGCCTCAACCCGCAGCCTCTAAACGTTATCCACAATTTCAAAGTACCCCGACGCACTGGCTAATCAAGTCCCTCCATCTACCTATAGTGTTTATAAGCTAGAGGATAACTATAGGTAGGCGGTTTACGATTTTGGTGCTGCCCATTTCGCTCAACAAGAGATTAACTGGCCAAGACCTAGCAAGAGCTAATTAAAGCTATTTTCAATCCTTAAGTTTGTACCACGCTTAAGCAAGAACAAGCGGGAGGCAAACACTGTGGAAAGTCCCCTGTTATTTCTGTTGAAATATATCTGCCGACCCCGTTTTGACCGGTTTAGAAAGCTGGGACCTGATTCCCGTCATGCTTAGGACGCTCCAGCACCACGGGGCGTGCGCCGCTCCTACTAGGCGCGGTTTTCTTTCTGCCGACTTCAGTGATTATGCATCTGGCAACCGCATGCGCTGGCTAGCGCCTGCGGTTGCCAGAAGAGAAGAGAGCTCAGTACTCAGTCGGAGCTATGTCGAAGCCTACGCTTCGTTTTGTCGGAGTCCTCAGAACTAAAGAGAATCTGCGAATCCCTTGATATCCCGGATCGTCGCGTCGGATACCTCCCGAATTACCTTCGGGAACAGCACATCCGCAGCGTGAATAGTACCGTTCACACTCCGGCTGTAACCCGGTACTCCCGCCGCTCGAAGCCTGCGATGATACGCCAAGTCTTCATCTCGAAGCGGGTACCAGTCGTCCGATCTACGACGGTGCGATCAATCAGCAGCTCCAAGATAACCGTGCGAAGCAGGGCGAAGGCGATCTCAAGGCGCTGCTCTAACGCGGCGACGTCTGGACCGTCAACTAATCCTTACTTTGATAACTGCGGCCGATATTCGCATGACACGCTAATCGGCTCGCGATCAACCGGCACCAAGAGGTCTCGCCTCCCATCGAGACCTCTTTTCATATCTCGTCATTCTCGCGGGGAATTCATCGTGTGGATAGGCGCCGCGACCGAGTCTGCGAATTGTCATCAGATGTGCGGTTGACCTCTTACGTCTAGGCCCTATTATTCGTAATGCTGGAATAGCACCGGTTTTGTAACACCAGAGGTTCGAGATGAAAGTCTTGCTGGCAGGAGCAACGGGTACGATAGGCCGCCCATTGATTCTCAGTCTGAAACAGCACGGGCACAGCGTGTTTGGTCTTGTGCGTTCGGCGGGGTCTGTCGGCGCGTTAGCCGAAATGGGTGCGGAAGCTGTGATCGGCGATGCCCTCGATGCGGGTTCCGTCCGAACCGCGATCGCGCAACTCCGCCCTGATGCCGTGATCAATGAACTGACCTCATTGCCCCGCCATTACACTCCAGCCGAGATGAAGGCCGCCGCGGAACGCGACAGCAGGGTTCGCAGGGAAGGCAACGTCAACCTCCTGGCAGCCATGCGCGACAACGGTGTCCGACGCTACGTTTTGCAAGCTTCCGGATTCTGGTATGCGCCCGGTCCCGGGCTGGCCGACGAATCTTCGCCCTTGGCTGTTGATGCTTCACCCGGCGTCGCTGCGAGTGCTCGCGTCTACGCCGAACTCGAATCGGCTGCCTTTCGCACCACAGATATAGACTGCGTCGCGATGCGTTACGGGTTCTTCTACGGACCGGGGACTTGGTACACAACCAGCGGCGATATGGGCGATCAAGTGCGCCAGCGCCAGATACCGATCATAGGTGCCGGGCCGGGCGTATCTAATTTTGTCCATATCGAGGATGCCGCATCCGCCACTGTTGCGGCTCTCGAATGTGCTCCTGGGCCATACAATATCGTTGATGACCACCCGAGCCCGCAGTGCCTATGGCTGCCGGCCTTCGCACGAGCTTGCGGAGCCCCAGAACCGCCTCATATCACCGAGCAGGAAGCACTAACAACCCTGGGTGCCGACAGCGTATATTATGCGATGCGGCTGCGCGGCGCCTCCAACCAGAAAGCCCGAGATCAACTCAATTTCCGTCCGCGTCCGCTCGAATGGCTCCAGACCTGAGCCGTTCGTGCGCGGTTTGTCCGATCGTGAAAAAGTCAGTGACTAGTTCAGTACCGTTCAGTTTAACTAACTAATTCGATTTGCAACGAGGATATGATGCGATTCAAAGCACAGGTCGCGATGTTAGTAGTGTCACCAGTGATGGTAATGTTCTTTGTAGTTGCTGCCGCCAGGGCTGCCGATCCCGGCGCCGGGATCGTTCATCAGATATCGCGCCAGCCTTTGCCTGAAAAGCCCGGCATGGATGTGGTCGTGATAACCGTCACCTATCCTCCTGGCGGTAGTACGCCCGCGCATGAACATCCGGGATTCACCTATGCCTACGTACTGAAGGGCGCCGTTATATCTGCACTCGATAACGAACCACCCAAGACCTACACCGAAGGGCAAGCGTGGTCGGAGCAGCCGATGCAAGAACACAGGGTTTCAAAAAATGCCAGTCAGACGGTTCCTGCCGAGCTGCTGGTTTTCTTCGTCCTCCCTCACAACGCCACCAACCTTGTCATCCCGCTCACAGACAAGTGAACCCCAGCCCAACTAAGGAAGCAGATCACGATATCTCGAAACATAGCCAGCTCTTCATCAAACGTGAGGCGCGAAAATCTGATGAAATCCGAGCTCCGTGATGAAAAACGCGATCACCGTGACTGAGCTTGCTTGGAATTTGAGCCGGGTCACCGACCAGCTGATTCCTGAAGGTAGAGGTCGTTATCGAACGCAAATTCACGGCAGGTCGCCCGTTTGACTGCGGCCCCGATCGAGCACACCGCCTTGGAAGCGATGGCTAACTTTTATCGCCCACTTCCCGAGGACGCAGCTTTTGGCTGGGAGGCCGACAGTCGGCGTTACATTTCCTTCTCAGTGTCTATCTCGGTTGTC
>DATKPK010000182.1:0-46336 GCA_035524095.1 Binataceae bacterium (SeqCode)
GGGTTTGGCACGGCGCACCATAGCAATCTCCACGGCAAAATCGCCGTTGGTAGTTTTAGCACCATTAGACCCGATGGCGTAGAGCAGCAAGCGTGGGGCGGCGGTCATTCAGGTAGGAAGTCAGGGTCTAGCAACTGGTCCAGAGTCCACGGGGATTGCAGCGGAATGTGATCTTACCTTCGGTTTCGACGGTCGCGTTGCGAAGGGCGCGGGAATAGGGTTTTCCGCTCGCGAACGGTTCGTCTAGGACATTGCGCAGAGACGGCGATTGTTCTGTCAGATCTTCGATTTCCTCGCGCGACTGATTGATTGTCAGTTTCCAACTGGTGCTGCGACGGCTGGCGCTGCCCGCGCCGATCGGGAAGGGGTCGCTCACCAGGTTGCAGCAGCGGTTGGCTAAGACCGGCGGACGGCTCATCCGGCATGCGCGCAACTCCTGGTTGGTGCTGGCGGAGAGCCATCTGTCGCGGCGGCTGTTTGCCGGCATGCTGCGGAAGATCGCGGCGCTGCCGTAGCCGGCGGGATAAGGCGAGCGCAAAGCGGAGCAAATTTCAATGACGACACTGGGCGAAGGGAGAAGCGTGTGCAGGTCCATTCAAAACAAGATGCATTTCCAAGCGTGGCATGCCCACTAGATGCGAAAACTGGCACCTCCGGTAGCACCCTTGGACGAAAAATCGGCGAATCCTTGCCGAGGGCGGCCGTTTGTTCTACAAGCCTAGCTGAAATCGGAGAGTAAAAAGGAAATCCCTGTTATAGAATTGTGCTGGTATATTTGGGGATTGGAATCGGATGGGCATCGACACTCACACGCTAAAGTTCTTGAATTTCGCGTCCAAGAGAAAGCCGCTGGGACGGGTCGCCACAATAGGCGCGCCGGCCTGCACGTACCCGCCACCAAGCTAAAAGATATCATGGGGTTTAAGCACGACCGTGACTATGGGAGTTACTGCGAGACGTTTTTACAGGAGCAGTTTGGAGCGACAGCAGTCGATTCATTTGATACCTCAAATTACGAAGGGGCCTCTCATATCGCAGACATGAATCGCCCCATATTGATTGACTCGACCTATGATACAATTCTTGACGGTGGCTGCCTCGAGCACATCTACAATGTGCCATAAGCGCTAGCGAACATGTCGAAGCTATGCGCGCTTGATGGCCAGATCATTCACGTCCTGCCGGCAAACAATCTGTGTGGACATGGTTTCTGGCAGTTTTCCCCAGAACTATTTTTTCTCTCTACTCCGAGCGCAATGGTTATGAGGAAACCCAGGTATTTTTAGCAGATGTAACAGACGAAAAGGAATGGTACGAGGTTCGCAGACCAGTTGGGGGACAAAGAGTCGAAATTGTCTCTTCCGCTTCGGTTTTTATATTAGTCAGGACAAAACGAAAGAGGCCATTTTCGCATGAAAACGTTATGCAATCTGTCTACGAATATATCTAGGCTGGCAACACGCTTGAATCCAACACTACAGCGTCTTCTACGCAACGATTAGCTCGGCGCGCAAAAAGCACTTTCCTGTTTTCCCTCGCCCGTTTTGCGGAACGAAGGTGGCAACAACTATTTAGACCGACTAAATCGCTGTCCGTCGCAAATCCAAATTTGACGAAGCGAGTTATTGAAGCATTTATTTAGAAACGAATGGTGCGGATCGTGCCATGGGGGCGGGCGCGCAAGCCGGGAGCGATTCGCAACTTGGTTTTTCGTAACTAGGTTTCGCCGTTCATCTATGATGAGCGCGGGACAGAGAGAATCGGCTACAAAAACTATGAAAGCTGCGAGAGCGGCTATGAAGTTTTTCGTGCCCATCCTTCTTGTCCGGTGGTTCCTCTACACTTTACTATCTTTGGTCTTCAGCTCACGCGATTACGGTGTGCAGATGGGAGCAGGCCCGTTATCGAGTTCGCTCGTGACGCTGCCAACTAAATAAATTGACCCGGCGACGGTGGTTGTCTAGCGCTCGTCGAACGAAACGAATGCCCTTGCGAAAAATCGTAGTCGGCGCGCGACGTTAACGCGGGGGCGGGGACTTGTGTTAATGGTGCCGGCCGTGGTGGACGGCGATGAGGAACGTCATTAAGTGAGGTTGTAAGATGCCGGCGTATCAGAAGATTTTTGAAGGTATTCGGATTGTAGACCTGACCCAATATCTGGCCGGACCGGTAGCAACGCGCCTCTTCGCAGACCTCGGCGCTGAAGTAATCAAAGTCGAGTTGCCGCCGCACGGCGAGGGCAGCCGGCGGTTGCGGATGAGTCCGAGCGATGGGCGGCGTGGGAACCCTGGCGCCTATTTCGCGATGCATAACCGGGGCAAGCACTGCGTCTGTATTGATTACAAGCGGCCGGAAGGTGCCGCGATCGTCCGCGACCTCGCGCGCAAGGCCGACGTATTTTTCGAGAATCTTACGCCCGGCGTGCTGAAGCGCTACGGCCTCGGCTATGACGATATCGCAGCGGTGAATCCGCAAATCGTGATGTGCTCAGTTTCCACTTATGGCCAGACCAGCCCGCATGCGGAACGGATTGGCAATGATCTAGTTGCGCTGGCAGCGGCTGGACTACTGCATATGCTGGGCGAGCCGGACGGTCATCCGGTCTACCCGGCGTCGGCGATCGCAGACCACATGACGGCAGTAAATGCTTTTGGCGCAATTTCCGCCGCTTTGTTTCATCGCGAGCGTACCGGCGAAGGCCAATATATCGATGTGGCGCTGATCGATTGCGTTTTCAATTCGCATGACTGGCAATTGGCGGCCTTCAGTGCGACGAACGGCGAAGTCGATCCGCAGCGCGGTGGGACTCAACGGACGGGCGCGTTCCCGTACGGCGTGTTTCGTGGCAAGGAAGGCTATATCGGTATCGGCATCTTCACCGATCCGCAATGGGAGGCGATGCTCAAGCGGATGGGGCGCGAAGACCTGATCGCGCTGGAAGATTTTCACAGCGCGACCGGACGGGTGCAGAATCAGGAAGCGCTGAAGCAGATTATCGAGGAATGGTTTGCGACGCTGCCAGATGACGACACGATTGAGCGGATTCTGGCTGATGAATTGCGCTTGCCCGCGGCGCGTCTCAGATCGGTGGGGCAGTTTGCGCAGGATCCCATTCTGAGCGAGCGGATGGTGGCAAAGCAGACGACGCGCGATGGCAACGAATTAATGCTGCTCAAGTCGCCACATAAGTTTGCCAAGACACCACCGGAAATTCCGGGGCCGGCGGCAGCGCTGGGCGAGCATACGAGTGAAACGCTGCGTGATTTATGTGGTTATTCGGCGGAGCGCTTGAAAGAGTTGAGCGAGCAGGGGCTGATCGTCGAGACTCATCCGGGGTAAGGCAGCGGATGTTGCTGGGTGAGACAATGGATTGCGCCAAGACCCCAAACCAGATCAGCGGAGGGCACGCCGATGATTTGGCGGCCTGGGAAGAGCCGCGTGAGAGTCGCGACGGCCTCGGTGTCGGCCTCGCAACCGAAGATCGGGACAACGATGCCGCCATTGGCGATATAGAAGTTCGCATACGAGGCGGGCAGGCGGGTGCCGTCGAAGTATTGAGCGGGTGGCATCGGCAGGGTTTCGATTTGGAAGAGGCGCTCGCCGGGATCGCGCATCATGCGCAGACGTTCGAGATTGTCCTGCAGGACTTTGTAGTTGGCGTCCGACGGATCTTCCTCGACGACCGTGACGATTGTCCGAGGCGTGACGAAGCGCGCGAGGTCGTCGACATGACCGTCAGTGTCGTCACCGGCGATGCCGTCGCCGAGCCATAGCACCTGACTGACGCCGAGATAGGCACGCAGATATTCCTCTATCTCAGCGCGACTCAGATGAGGATTGCGATTCGGGTTGAGCAGGCAGGACTCGGTGGTAAGCAGGGAACCGGCGCCGTTAACGTCAATCGAGCCGCCTTCGAGGACGATGCCGGGTTCAATTACGTCGAAGCCGTAGAGTGCACCAAGCCGATGTGGAACGACGTCGTCGAGGTCGAACCCGCCGTATTTTTCACCCCATGAATTGAAGCGCCAGTCGAGGGCGATTTGAGCAGGTCCCGAGCCGGGGGCGTTAAGGATACGATTAACGAAAATCGGCCCATGGTCGCGAATCCAGGAATCGTTAGTGGGTACTTCGGCATATTCGATCGCGTGTTCAGTTTCGCCTTTACCGATCATTGAGGCGACGGCCTCAGTGATCAGCTCACGAACTTCAGCCGACTCGGCGCGGTCGCGCAGGAGGATGCGTACCGGCTCGCAAGTGCCTATCGCGGCGGCGATTTGCGCGAAGGCCATCGGAATCGGCTCGAATTTACCCGGCCACGTATCGAGGTTGTGCGGCCAAACAATATAGGTGGCCTCGTGCGGCTCCCATTCGGCAGGCATCCGATAGCCAGCGAGCTGGCGGTTGGCGTCAGAGATTGGCACGTGAGAGCTAAACGGTTAGTTACGAAAGCGTCGCGTCAAATCGCTGTAAGCGTCTATACGGCGGTCGCGGAGAAAGGGCCAGTTACGGCGCGTCTCTTCGATCAGGTTGAGGTCGCATTCGACGATCAGCGTTTCTTCTCGCGACGAGTTGGCGCGCGCGAGCACTTCGCCGAAGGGATCGGCGACGAACGAGTTACCCCAGAATTCGATTCCACCTTCAGCGCCGACGCGGTTTACCGCGACGACAAAGACCCCGTTAGTTATCGCGTGGGCGCGTTGCACGGTTTCCCATCCGCTTTGCAGCCGCTTGCGCATGGCAGGGTCCATATCGGCGGTCCATCCTATGGCGGTTGGATAGAAGAGGATTTGCGCGCCGCTCAGCGCGGTGAGGCGTGCCGCTTCCGGGAACCATTGATCCCAGCAAATCAACACACCGAGCGAACCGCGACTGGTAGGATGGGCGATGAAGTCGAGATCGCCCGGCGTGAAATAGAACTTTTCGTAATAGCCGGGGTCGTCGGGGATATGCATCTTGCGGTATAGCCCGGCGACCTTGCCGCTCTCGTCGATGACGACGGCTGAATTGTGATAGACGCCGGGTGCGCGCCGCTCAAAAATAGGCGCGATCACGACGATTTTACGTGCAGCCGCGACTCGGCGAAGGCGTTCGGTTGTGGCTCCCGGCACAGGCTCAGCCAGATCGAAAGCCGCATTCTCTTCAGTCTGGCAGAAGTAGCGTGAGCGATAGAGTTCTTGAAGGCAGACGACGGTGGCGCCACGTGCGGCGGCTTCCTCGATGCGGGCCTCGGCCTTTTCGAGATTAACGGCCGGCGCTTCGCCGCAAGTCATCTGAATAAGGCCGACGATGGTTTTGCCTGCGTCCATTGTGATCCGAGATTACAGTCCAGGCTCGCCGAGGCCACGTGGCAACAATATCATAACGAATCAGCAGCTCACCGGATCAACTTAATCATCGCACCAGCGGCATCACCAGTTCGGAAAAATCGCGGAAGACCTTGCGCTGATATTCGGCAGGCGGTAGCAGACTGATACCGTCGATGCCGCCCCGTTCCATCACGCGAAGTTGTTCTGCGATCTCCTCCGGCGTGCCGACGAGACAGGTGCCCTTAATCGCCTCAGGCGTTACAAACTTGCGCTCGCCCGGTTGTAGGAAGGTGCAATGTCCATCATGAATTTGCCGGAAGCGCGCGTCAGGCGGCAAGGACATATCGTTAACGCGATCGAGATATTGGGCCCAGATATTGGCGAACGCGGGCGGAATGTAATCGTCCTTTTTGCCCAACTGGGACCAGATTTCGTAGGCGAAATGAAGGATGGCGGTGACCCATGAGCCGGTCTCCTCGATTACGCGCTCGTCGGTGAGTTTTTCGCCCGGTCGCAGCACGCACCCGCTGAGGAGAACGGTACTGAGGAAGGGATTTGGCAGGGTGCGGCCAGCTTTGCGCGCGCCTTCCTTGATAAGGGCCATTTTTGCGCGAGTTTCCTCGGGCGAGCCACCAGCAGTAACCCAGCCGTCGCCGAACGCACCGGTCGCTTCACATGCTTTAGGGCCGTTGGCGGCGACGTAGATTGGAATCGGGTGTTCGAGGTCGATGAAGTGGCGATCCTGATGGAGGAACTGAATCTCGCGGGTGCGGCCGTGATAGGTGTACTCGACAGCCTCGCCGCCGAGCAGGGCGCGAGTGACGCGCAGATATTCGCGGAATTCCTTGATAGGCATCGGCTCCTGGCCCATCACGCGCATCGCGGTGTGGCCGGTGCCGATCCCGAGAAAGATGCGTCCGGGCGCAATGCGGTTGATAGTCGCAATCGAATGAGCGGTGACAGGCGCGATACGTGTACCTGGAATCGAAACGCCAGTGCCAATCTTGATACGCTTGGTAGCTTGCGCCGCCAGCGCCATCACAGCATAGCAGTCGGACCAGATCATCTGCGAATCGGGAATCCAGGCACGCTCGTAGCCTAATTCCTCGGCATAGCGAACCAGGTCCCATTTATCGATATGCGTATCAACACAGATGCCGAATTCCATTTCTGCTCCTCAGATCTTGCTCAGACAAAAATGCTCCATTAGAGCCATCAAGCTTCCACAAGTATAGTATGAGGATCAATCGTCATGCTGTAGTCGCAGTCTTGGTCATCAATGAATCGGGGGCGGGGTTGCAAGGCGGCGTCTGTGCTAATCTAATAGGACGGCTGCGCCCGCCGCTGATAGCCGGGTCCTGCGCAAGGGCAGGCCGCGAACCCCGCCAGGTCCGGAAGGAAGCAACGGTACCGGCTGTCGCTCCTGTGCCGCAGGGGTGCCTGGCTATCATCGACGGGCGTTCTTTATAAAGTGATTCTTGATACGGGGATTGACGCGGTTGATGACGAACGATTTTGCGGCATTAGCTCAACGCGGGTAGCGCATGGCAGCGACGCTCTCATCATCCCATCTAGTACTAGCGCGGAAGTGGCGCCCGGAACGTTTTGCCGAATTGGTTGGGCAGGAGCACGTAACGCGAACGCTGGCCAAGGCGCTCAGCGGTGGCCGGATCGCGCACGCCTTTCTCTTCACGGGAATTCGAGGAGTCGGCAAGACGACAGCCGCCCGCATCCTCGCTCGCTGCCTCAATTGCCATAGCGGACCGACTGCCGACCCATGCGGAGAATGCCCGGCCTGTGTCGAGATCCGCGCGGGGTCATCTCTTGACGTGGTTGAGATTGACGGTGCGACGTATCGCAAGATCGACGATGCGCGAGCGATTATCGAAAACCTTAGCTACCGGCCAGCGCGCGACCGCTTCAAGATCTACATTATCGACGAGGCTCATCAGCTGACCGATCAGGCGTTCAATGCCCTGCTCAAGACGCTGGAAGAGCCACCTGCGCACGTCAAGTTTATCCTCGCGACGACCGAGCCACAGAAAATGCCCGAGACGATCCTCTCGCGGCTACAGCGTTATGACTTTCGCAGGATACCATTCGCGACGATTTTCGATCGGTTGAAACAACTCGCGTCATTCGAGCAGGCCGAATCGGATGAGGCGGCGCTGCGCCTTATCGCACGCGAGGCCGGTGGCAGTATGCGTGATGCCGAGCGGATGCTGGAGACGGCGCTTGCGTCGCTCGACGGCAAGGTCGCGGAGGGTGACGTCGCAGGGATCCTGGGTGTCGCGAGCCGCACGCGGGTGATCGCGCTGGCCGAGGCGATCATAAACAAAGATGCCGCGTCAGCCCTACGGACCGTCCGGGAATTGCACGAGCGCGGAGCCAATCTGGAAGCGCTCGGACGCGATCTGCTCGAAACGCTGCGTAACCTCGCGATCGCGAAGCTGCCTGATAGCAATGGCGTGCAGAGTCCGCTGGTAGATTTGCCCGATCAGGAAACCGCCGAGTTGCGGCGGCTGGCGTCGGCGCCGAGCGGGCGTGACCTTATGCGTCTGTTCAAGCTGATGGCCGATGCGCAAGAGCAGATTATCCGCTCGCCATATCCTGACCTACTGCTGGAGATGGCGGTGATTCGGATGGCGTCGTTGGCGCAAGTGGTCGATGCCGACGAGTTGTTGAAGGCGATCGGGAACGCACGGACGGGGGCAATCGTGCCGAACGGTGGCGGATCTTCGACACCATCATCAGAGATTCCTCCGCAAATTCCACCCAAGCCGGGGACGGCATCAGCGCCGCCAACGAGCACATCGAGCCGGGCAACCTCGACCTTGGAATCAACGGCAGAGGCGGAAACTCTGGTGACCGGTGCAACCCCGATCCTCGCCGAAGCGCGGCTGGCGGCGACCGCCGGCCGTCAGATCAGAGTCGAAGGCGAGGTCAAGGCGGACGCGCCGCGCAAGAACATAGCAGGGCCACAGGATCTGCCCGAACTGCGGGTTTTCATCCGCGATCGGCGGGCAGCGCTGGCGGGTTTCATGGAGCAGGGGGCAATCCTGCAGCTTAGCGACGATCGGCTGACAGTCACGCCGCGTAACGACATTTACGTCCGCTACCTGAGCGATAATCGCAACGTGATTTCGAATCTGGCGAGCGAGATGTACGGCCGCAAGATTCGAGTCGAAATGGCCGCGATGGCGGCAACAGTCGCTGGATCTTCTGCGATTGGATTGTCGAACGGAACCGGCGCGGCCAATCTCGAATCGAAGGCGGGGCAGGGGGAGCTGGATAAAGCCGCTGATACCGCCAACGATGCGGCGCCTGATGATCCAGGCACGAAGGGCGGCCCGAACGGTGCCACGGGATTTCAGCCCAAGCCACCCGGGTCGTTCAAGGCGGCATTTGCGGCAGCCAAAGACAGCGTAGTCGCGAATGACGATATTAATGCTAAGCCTTCGGCGCTTGCTCAGGCGGAACTCAAGCAAGCGGTAATCGCCGATCCTGTAGCGCAGCGGCTCTTCACTGAATTTCAGGCGCGGCTGGTGGAAGTCCGTCCGCTGCCTGCGGGTCAACCTGTAAATTTCGGGGGCGATGGAGCGGGGCAGTTGGCCAAGCGCTAACAACGTTGGCGTCAGCGGCGTGAAGGAGCATCAGCAATGGCACAAATGGATCTATCGTCACTGTTACAGCAGGCCCAAGCGTTACAGGAAAAGCTCAAACAAGCACAAGAAGAACTAGCGATGCGCACGGTCGAGGGCGACTCTGGCGGCGGGATGGTGCGCGTAACCGTTGACGGCGCATTGCAGGTACGGCGGATTGAGATCGAACCCTCGCTCATTGCCGCCAACGACAAGGCGATGCTCGAAGACTTGATCGCGGCGGCGGTCAATGGTGCGTTGCGGCGCGCGCAGGAAATGGTTGCGAAGGAAATGAGCAAACTCTCGCCGCTGGGTGGAATGAAACTGCCGGGGATGTTTGGCGGAAGCGAATAAATAGCGTAGATTACCGTCGCGGATGGCCGACAATATAAAGCGCAGCGACGGCCTGCCTCCAGCCATGTTACGGCTGGTCAAGGAACTCGCGCGCCTGCCGGGAATTGGCGAGAAAACGGCTTCGCGGCTCGCTTTCAACCTGCTAAATCGCTCACGCGATGATGTGATCGCACTGGCCGAGGCACTCCTAGAAATGAAGGAGCGCGTCGGCTTGTGCGCCGAATGCTACGCCCTGTCAGATTCAATCCGATGCGCAATTTGTGGCGATCCAGCGCGCGAGCACGATCTGATTTGCGTTGTCGAAGGCCCGGCTGACCTGATGGCAATCGAGCGCGCACGAAGCTATAGCGGCGTTTATCACGTTCTGCATGGCGCACTTGCTCCGCTCGACGGGGTCGGGCCCGACGATCTTAAGATGCGAGAGTTGTTGAATCGGATGCGCGAGCCCGAAAGCGTGCGTGAAGTAATCGTCGCGACCAACGCGACAGTCGAGGGCGAAGCCACCGCGCTCTACCTGGCGCGGCTACTCAAGCCGCTTGGAGTTAAGACGACACGTCTGGCGCGAGGCCTGCCAGCGGGCGGTGATCTCGAATACAGCGATTCTGCAACGCTGAGCAGTGCGCTTACCGGCCGCCGCGAACTATAACCAACAGCGTTTTTGATTAACCAGCGATCGTCCCCTCAGCCAATTTTCCTGAACTATTGAGTTCCGCCACGAGCTTTGAGGAGATCGGCGACTGAGGCGAAGGTGCCGGCGGAGGGGTTGTAAACCTCCGCCTCACTGAGCATCCCATTCAGGCCGATGCCACCCGCAATCAACACTTCACCATTGACGAGGACCGCGGCGCTGGCGAGGTTCCGCGCTGTGAGCATGCTTTGATTGCATCCGCCGCCGGACGCGGCACCGCCGATACAGATAAACGAGCCACGTGATGGGTCATAAAGCTCTGCGGTGTTGAGGATGTTATGAGAATCGCTGCCGCCGGCGATGAGCACTCGCCCGTCCGGCAGCAGCGTCGAAGAGCTTTCGTAGCGGCCAGTCGACATATTAGCGCCGCTACCAGGAAAAGCCGCTATGGTGGGAGTGAAACGATCGGTGGAAGGGTCGAAGAGTTCGGCGGTCGCGAGGACTTGCCCGGCAGCGTCGACGCCCCCAATAAGAAGTACGTCGCCATTGGCGAGGAGAATCGCGTTCTGCTCTTTGCGCGGCGAGTTCATCGGCGCGATCGTCGTGAACTTACCAGTCGTGGGATCATAGATCTCAGCAGACGCTTGAGCGTTGGCCGAGGCGTCGCCGCCACCCGCGATGAGAACTCGGCCGTCGCGGAGCAGCGTGGCGCTGTGTTTGGCGCGGACGGCATTCATAGTGCCCTGCTTCCAGAAAACGTTGGATTCGGGATCGTAATAGCGTTTAACTCGGCCAGTTGCGCTGAAAAGACCGGTAGCTGGATCGTAGAGTTCAGCAGAGTCGATATTGGTGACGATGGCAGTCGTCACGTCACCTCCGGAAATCAGCACTTTGCCGTTGGCAAGGGCGGTAGCAGTGTGGTCGAAGCGGGGCGCGATCAGATTGCCGGTTGGGACGAAGGATCCGCTGACGGGATCGTAAAGTTCCGAAGCGCGCACCGGACGGCCGTCAGAGCCGACACCCCCGGCGATCAGAACCTTGCCATCGGGGAGCAGCGTCGCCGTATGGTAGGCTCGGCCGGTCAACAACCCACCCGTCAGGACGAAGCCGCCACGAACCGGGTCGTAAAGCTCGGCGACGGCGGACGCGGTCGTGTCAAGCGCGACACCTCCGGCGATTAAGACCGCGCCATTCTGGAGGCGTGTGGCGGTGGCGCCGAAGCGGGCGTCATGCAGGCGTCCATCGGGCGGTGGAAGCGTCGGGATGGATAGCTCGGTACTGACCGCGGATCCCGCGCCCAACCATCCTGCGAGCAATACCGTCAGCGCGGCTATCAGCAGACGGATTAAACCGATGCGAATATGCCGACGCGACGAGTCTGTCTGCAGTTTTTGCACGAGCCGTCGATGCATCGACCCGTTCATTGACGCCATCAAGGGTCGCTGGCGTTGCTGATGCCGCGTCCGAAAGCAGAGACCTCTCTTTGCCATTGGGAGCCAAAGGCGAGGATCAGCACTTGCTGGTTGATTTGCTGATCCTTGGTGAGGCTGCGCCACGAGCCGCCGCCGGTTAGTGCCATCCACTGATAGGAGTGCTGGGTTTCCGTATAGAACTCGGGAAGGGCACTGTTGATCAGACTGGTGTCACCGGTGTCCTTGGCCCATTCGCGGTCGAAGGCCTCATGCTCCTCAACCGTGACGTCAACGGTGTTGAAGGTGCCGTTTTCCTCTTTGAAACGGCGAATCTCTTGCAAGACCGGCTGAAAGTCTTCGTTAAACGGGGGTGTATCGCCGACCAGGACGATGACTTTTTTTGCTGAGGGCCGCCAACCCATATCGTCTACCGCCGTGCGGACAGCGCCGAGAGTATCTTCCTGCCATTCGCCGCCGTCATGAGCGGTAATATTGTTTAGGAAATAGAGCAGCTTGTCGGGCGAGACGGTAAGAGGCTGAACCTGAATCGACTCGCCGCGTCCGCCGAACACCACGATGCCAATTCGCGCGGTGGGAACCAGCCGGTGGATCGAAAGTACGAGCTGGCGCATCCGATTCTTCACATCGTCGATGATGCGCTTCATCGAGCCAGTGCCGTCGATGACGATGGTGACATCCAGCCCAGAACGACGCAGACCGCCGATAAAGCCGCCAAACCCTTCGCCGACTCCTTGCCCATAGCCGGTGCCGATACCACCGCCACGCCCACCACCAAAGCCTATCCCGCCGCTCGCCTCTCGCACGTAATGGTTGGCGGAAGCGATCGCCTCCTCGCTGCCATGCACGGCGACGATCGGGCGGTTGATCGGAACTGGCGCGGCCATCTCCGGCATCGGCATCTCGGGCATGTTGAGGGATTTCAGTTCGTCACCCTTATGATTGCTATTCCCCCCGCCGCCCGATTGGAAGCGAACCGGGATAAAGCTCGGTCCGGCGACGACGTGTACCCCCCATAGCAAGAACAGAATAACCGCAACGTGGATGCTGATCGAAATTGGCAACGGACCTGCCATGAAGCGCAAGGCGTCGCGCCAAGTGCGGCGATCGGTAATCTGCTCGCCGTCCTCGGTAACGGTGTAGACGGTCTGGCGGGAATAGATCAGGAAGAACAGGATCACTGCCAGAAGCAGGATCGAGATGCCGAGCAGAATCAGTAAGCTAGTGAAGCTCATCGATGGAGCCCGCACGGCCTGTGTTCACACGTGCGCGGCAATAGCCACATCGAATATACGTGCGGCTGGACGATGATATTCATGGAGGCGCCTTGAATCACGGCATCCCGCCTTGAGCGGGCGCGACCGGCTCAGCGCCCGGCTCTGCCGCATCCGGCTCCGGAACCGGTGCGACGCCGGCCGCCACAGGTTCTTCTTCATCACTCTCGGAGGAAGAGCCGGCGGAAACGGCTAACGCGACCTGCGTTGCACCCGCGCCCTTGGCGATATCAAGGATGCGGACCATGTCACCAAGAATCACAGTGCGGTCGCCATCGAAAACCACGAGTTTGTCAGTGGTATGGCTGAGCGCGTCTTTTAGTACCGGTACGAAATCATTTTCGCTGACCGGCTTTTGATTTACGAGAATCTGGTGTGCTGCTGTATAGGTGACGGTCACGCCTTTGGGTTCGGTCGAGGCCGAGGACTGCATTTTCGGCAAATCGACGTGAGCGGCTGATTCAATCGTGACCGCCGTCGCGACCATGAAGATGATCAGCAGGACAAGAAAGATATCAGTGAGTGGTGTGATGTTGATCGACGCAAACAGTCCGCCTTGCTCATTGCCCGCCTGAATCGCCATCGATGATAACCTTGGCTACGCGCCCGAGCCGCCGGACGCGCTGGATGGGACGGGCCCGCTAACGCGGCGCGCGGCGATGGCGATTGAGTCAGCGCCGGCGGCCTTGGCGGTATCGAGAATCCGGACCATATCGCCGAGAATCACCGTGCGGTCGCCCTGGAAGATCACAATCTTCTGATCGACGCGGCTCAACGCGTCGTGCAGCTCGGGCTCAAGCTCCACTTCCGGAACGTCCTTGGCATTGACGAAAATTTCGTGATTTGCAGTGTAAGTGACGATGACGCCCTTGTTCTCCGGACTGGTGTTCTGAGCTTCAGGAAGATCGACGTGAGTGGCGGATTCGACAGCGACCGACGCAGTGACCATAAAAATAATCAGCAGGACGAGAAAGATATCAGTCAGCGGCGTGATGTTGATTTCCCAGAACATCCCGCCGCCACTGCCCGAGGGCGCGTTAAAGGCCATTGGCGACCTTGCCCTGAAGCGCAGCGTCGATCAGCCGGGACGCGCAGATATGAATCGTGGCGTTGATGCGCTCGATCTTCTGCGAGAAGTAATTATAGAAAATGACGGCGATGATAGCGACGGCGAGGCCGAGCGCAGTCGAGATCAGAGCCTCGGAGATGCCGGCGGCTACGACTGAGAAACCGCCAGTGCCCATGATAGCCATCGACTGAAATGCGACCAGAATACCGACGACGGTGCCGAACAGGCCGATGAACGGGGCAGAGGCGCCGGAGGTCGCGAGCACCCAAATAGGTCCGCGCAGTCGCACGAGTTCGGCAAAGCGGCGCTCCTCATCAACTTCTTCGAGGCGATTACGGTCAGCCGATTCCGCTTCAGTGATCAATTCCTGAAAAATGCGCTCGCCCGGACCTGGACGCGTTTGGACGCGCTCGAGAGCTTCTTTGAATTTGCCTTGACGCAGAGGGCCGATGGCGGCGTCAGCAGCGGTGGCAGCGCGGCGGCTGATGCCCCATAGGGTCCAAATTCGTTCGATTATGATCGTGACACAGATAACCGAGATGAGAAGCAAGGGGCCGGTGGCGTACCAGCCCTGCTCGATCATGGCGATAATGCTGAACTGATTCTGCATTCAATCCGTACCTGAAAAGACTGAAATTCTTTGGCACCGCGCCCGCTCCAAGCCTGCTCAATTGGTCTGAAACGGGCTGTGCTGTCAAGCTGTATTTTGCGCGAATGGGGCGCGGAGCGGAAGTTAGTAACCGATGACTCAATCCACGTCCAGAAACTCCGCTTGAAACACCAGGCTTTCGGGGCAGCGGTCAACTGGCAGGCTGGGCGCAGACAGTGGCGCGGAAGATGTGCGTGGGGCAATCGCGGATACAGGCCTGGACCGCGGCCTCCTGCGCGGGCGGTTCGCAAACGTTGGCAGCCCGCTTGTTGGGGCTATGGCGGATACATGACGCAAGTTCTATCGGTTCGACGCCGGTATTACGGATGCAGTTGTTCAGCGGAGCATCCGATTCGATACTGTTCGCGAGGTGATGAGCGCGGATCATCCAGCATCCGGATAGAGTAAACATAATCGGCAGAGCGAAAACGAGGCGCGTCAAAGAGCCACGACGAGCGCAGCAGGGGAAATCGCGTCGTATTAGGAGCAGGAAGCTTGCGGTTATCTGCCACATCGTAAGAGTTCAACTGACCTGCCCCTTCAACCGGCCGAGATTCAAACAACATTGCTTTCAGGCGGCTAGCTCGCAAACTCCAACCGCATAGGTTACCCGTACAATCCCTTAGAAGCTCGGCCCAACTGAGATTTTTAGGCTCTCTGTTCGCAGACTGAGCCGAGAGTCATCTCGTAAACAAGTATCTTCGCGGGAATCTTGACTTTGAACCGTGCGCAAGTCTATCCAGAACCACGGTAAGGCGCATCAAAACCGCCGAAACTTTGCACGGCCAAACCGGGCTCGTATTCCATCCAGAATGGCGTGCGACAGCCAGGGATTGGAACATTGCACGCCGCTATACTAAATTCGGCCGGAGAATAGAATCGGCCAAGGATTAAAAGAGGAAGCATTTCGATGGCATTACTAGATGGCAAAGTCGCGGTAGTAACCGGTGCAGGGCGCGGAATAGGTCGCGAAGAGGCGCTATTGCTGGCCAAGCTGGGCGCGCGAGTGGTGGTCAACGACTTGGGCGGGCATTTCGACGGTACCGGACAATCGCGATCACCGGCCGAAGAAGTTGTAAAGGAAATCCGCTCGGCTGGCGGCGAAGCGGTCGCCAACTACGAGAGCGTTAGCGATTTCAAATCGGCCAAGCGGATCGTCGAATGTGCGATCGACAATTTTGGCAAGCTCAATATTGTCGTCAACAACGCCGGTATCCTGCGTGACCGGATGATTTTCAACATGAGTGAGGACGATTTCGATGCGGTCCTCGCCGTTCATCTAAAAGGTACGTTCAATCTCGCGCGGCATGCTTCGTCCTACTGGCGCGAGCAGCATAAGACCGGGAATCTGCTAAACGGCCGCCTGATCAATACGAGCTCAGATTCGGGCGTACTCGGCAATGCGGGCCAGAGCAATTATGGGACGGCAAAGGCCGCCGTCGCGACGTTTGCGATTATCGTGGACCGCGAATTGGCGCGCTATGGCGTGACTGCCAACGCGATTGCGCCAGTCGCGCGTACGCGGCTGACGATCGACGCGACACCGCAGACTGCAGCAACAATGCCGACACCTAAAGAGGGCGAAGTTGACAGGTTTAGTCCGGCGCATGTGCCGCCGTTGGTCGCATGGCTCGCGAGCGACGATGCGAAGGATGTGCACGGCGAAGTCTTCCGGGTCGGCCTCGGTACAGTATGGCTGATGAAGGGTTGGCATAGTGTCGCCAAGGTCGCGCAGACCGGACCGCTCAAGATTTGGGATGCGGCCGAACTCGGCAAGCGCGTAAAGGAAGAACTGGCCAAAGGATTGACGGGCAAAGAGACTCTGGGGCAGGTTTTTTCCGGCGCGGTCTGATTAGTGAGCGTTGTCAAAAACGGGAGCGGCGCGGCCGGCGGACGGCCGCGCTTTCGTTCGGTGCTGTTGATTTGCGCCGCGAATACAGCCCGCAGTGTGATGGCTGAGCATCTGATGCGGCGCGAGTTGGGCCGCTGGGGCGCCGAGCGGGACGTGCGAGTGCAATCTGCGGGAATCGCACCTTACGCTCGCGACGGAGCGCTCGTCTCGCTCGATACCCGGATGGCGCTGAGGGATATCGGGATAGATATCGGAGAAGAAGCAACCTCGACGGATTTGAAGCGCCATCCCGAATTACTCGAAGCGGCCGATGTCGTAATCGCGATGACGGAAGCACAGAAGCGCGAACTGGCTGAGAGATTCACGGTTGCCTCGTCGCTCGAAGTTCATACGCTGCGCGGATTCGCAGGCGAATACGGTGATATTGCAGACCCCTTCGAGCAGGGGCACGAGGCTTTTTCGGTTTGCCGTGAGGAAATCACCCGGCTGATTCCGCTGGTAGTCGAACGGATTTTGACAGAAGCTGAGGCCAGCTAGAGCGAGATTCGCTGGCCATAAGTGAGAGACGGTATGAGTTTTAGCAATCCCCGGGACGAGACGATCAAGGCGATTCTGTCACGCCCGACTACGGTAGCGGTGGTGGGATGCTCGGATAACCCCGATCGCGACAGCCTGAGAATTGCCCAATTGCTCAAGTCGAAGGGTTTTCGTGTAATCCCGGTCAATCCGCAACTAGGGCCGGAAGCCTTGCGCGATAGCCTAGGCGAGCGCTGCTATCCCGATCTCGCGTCCATTCCAGAGCCAGTCGAGCTCGTGGACGTTTTCCGCCGATCGGAATACCTGCCGGCGATCGCTGAAGAAGCGGTGGCCAAAGGTGCGAAAGTCCTGTGGGGTCAACTCGGAGTGATCGACGAAGATGCCGCAGAGACCGCGCAAAAGGCAGGACTCACGGTCGTATTGGATCGCTGTCCCGCGATCGAATATCGGCGGCTCTTTTGATCGGCGTCTGGCGATCAAGTCAGCTGCAGCCCTCTGCGTGAGAACGTGATTCGTAATATGACGATGATTGAGTCCGCCGAGGCTGGATCGTGAAGCCGCGCAAGTGGCGCACGATCGGTAATGAGCGAGTTTTCTCCACTCCGATCTTCGACCTGCACAAACGCCGATCGGCTCATCCAAGGCGCGGCGAGAAAGATTTTTTCATCATCAACCCAACGGATTGGGTAAACATAATCCCATTGACGCCACGCCGCGATGTCGTGATGGTTCGCCAGTTCCGTCACGGTATCAGCGCTTTTACGGTCGAAGTGCCGGGTGGAATGGTCGACAGCACAGACGAGACTCCGGGCCACGCCGGGCGCCGCGAGATGCGCGAGGAAAGCGGTTACGATTCAGACGACATCGTTGCATTGGGCCGCGTCCATCCGAACCCGGCGATTCAGCCAAATTTCTGTTATTCTTTTCTCGCGCGTAACGTGAAACTCGTCGCCGCGCCCCGCCATAATCCGGATGGCTCGGAAGAGACGGAAGTCGTACTGGTGCCACTGAAGGAAATCAAGGGAATGATCGCGAGCGGCAAGATCACCCACGCCTTGACGATTGCTGCGTTCGCGTTCCTGGACCTTTACAACAAGCCGCCATTGAATGGGGCGAAAGGGGCGGCCAAGCCGTCCCGTTCCGCAGGCGGCAACAAGTAGCCGACTGCCCTCGTCATTCAGGGCGGCGCGTTACTTGCTATCGGCGGTTGGCGAAGCGAAACAGATGGCGGGCCGCCGTAACGCCATCTTAGCAATCGATAGACTGGGAAGGCGGCGAGCGCCAGAGCAGCGGCGAGAATCAGATCGCCCTTCCCCTCATCCTGGGACAGAGCAAGACCGAACGTCGCGACCCAAGTGAGGATTGGGGCGGCTACGACAAGGGCAAGGGTCAACGGTCCGCCAGGGACCACGAAGCGTTCGTGCCGGTCAGGACGCATTCTCCGAAGCCGAACTAGCGCGGCCATCTCGAGCACCAGCGCGCCCATATAAAAGAAAACGTCTAGTACGACGAGTGCGACGAAGCCGAGTGGCACCAGCAGCGTGAAAACGACACAGCAGATCAGGATGGAGCGGACGGGCGTGGCGGTGGTTTTGGACAGCCGAGTCAGGCCGGTGGGCAAGTACCGCTCGCCCGCGAGCACAAAAGGCACACGCGAAACCCATAAAAGACCGGCTTCGAACATCGCGAAGGCTGAGACCGCGCCGCCCATCACGATAAACCGGCTCAGAGCGGCACCACCCAGACGGTAGCCTTCATCCGCGAAATGTCCTAATTGCCACTGAGCCGTGGAGCTGGCGCCGCTCAGCGCGATACCAAGGGGCAAGAGATATCCGGCTATCGCAATCGGCAGCGTGATAAGGATCGCGCGCAAATAGTTGTGGCGTGGCGCCTCTATCTCTCCGGCCACGATACTCAAGTTTTCCCATCCGCAATAATTCCAGATGACGACGATCAGGCCGCCGCCGAGGGCCCCCATGAAGTCATTGTGAGAGATAGGCTGCAGCGGAAGCCGCCAGTTGAAGAGACGTGGCATCCCGAGAATCACGAACAGGATGAACGGGGCTAGCGCGATCAGCGTCAGGACGACGGAGGTATCGCCGACTGGCCGGATGCCGAGAATATTAAGGAGCCCAGAGAACCACACGAGAGCCGCGGCGACCGCGATTTGGCCGGTCGTTCCCAGGGGGATCGCGAAGCCTAGGTAGGTCGCGAACAGGACAGGATAAATCGCCATGTCAACGGCAGTGTAGAGGACTGTCAGGTAGGCTTCGAGAAAGCCGGCAAAGGGTCCGAGCGCCTCTTTGACCCATAGATAGAAGCCACCCTCCTGCGGAATCAGTGCTGTCAGCTCAGAGGCCATTAGTGCAGTTGGGAGACTGAGCGTGAGCGGTACGAGGGCGCAAAGGATGAGGGTCAGGCGGGCGCCGGCTATTCGTACTGCGTCCTCAATTCCGTAAGGGCCGCCGCTGACGATCAGATACATTACGGCGATAAGCCCGGCGATGCCGAGGCGATGTCTTCCACTATCGGTAGTGGTCGATCTCAGGGACATTCTTTGCGGCCATCCGAACGGTATAATGAACAAATGAGGACGAAGTTAGCGAAACTCGCCAGACGAGGCTTGGGGCTTCCGTCTCCATGGGCAAATCGCTCGCAGGAGAGACCATCATCAGGGGATTCACTGGAATTCACCCGAAGCGCCTGGGGATTGCGCCGTAAGCCTGGCAGGCGCAACACTAAACATTCGGAATGTCCCTGAAATAGCGATGGCACAGCTGAAATCTAGCCAGATTGACGATGGCGGGTCGCAATGCTAGCTGTTATCGGCGTTAAGCCGCAAGGTTCCCATCCAGTATGAAGTGTTGTGCCCAATGGGCGCTGCTAACGCTAACTATTGCGCTAGCAACGCTGGCCGGTTGTTCGAGCGTCCACTCCAATAACGAGCCAATTCAGGCGGTGAGCGCAGGTGGCAGTCCGTTTGGAGGTATGCCTGCGGTTGATATACCGCCAGCGGCGTATGCCATGGGTGCATACCTGAAGGCGCAGGTCGCCACCCAAGACGGCGACCGTGCCAAGGCGCTCAAAGAATACGAGGACGTTGTTAAATACGATCCCAATAACCCCGCCCTGCGGGTTCAGCTCGCGACCCTGTATGTTGGCAATGGCAGGTTAAAGGATGCCCTCGAGCAGTGCCGTCAAGCGATCGCGCTTGATCCGCATTACGT
Source organism: Binataceae bacterium (SeqCode) (assembly GCA_035524095.1). Classification (GTDB taxonomy): domain Bacteria; phylum Desulfobacterota; class Binatia; order Binatales; family Binataceae; genus DATJUF01. The sequence continues at coordinate 19,968 of DATKPK010000182.1, forward strand.
GCGTCCGCGGCTGCTTGCGGCGGGGATCGATGATGCGCTCGGTAATCAGGAAGACGCACAACAGCAATATCAAGCTGTAGTCGCACTAGACCCCAAGAATCAGGAGGCTTACCTCTTCCTCGGGACGCAATATGCCAAGGGCGGCGATTACAACAAGGCCGAAGGTGCATTCAAGCAACTGATAGCGCTCGATCCCAAATCATTCCTCGGTTACTACTACGCCGGCCGTGTGATGGTCTTGGCGAATAACTATCCGGCGGCGGACGGTTACTATCAGCAGGCTTTGCAGCTGAACCCGCAGTCGCAGTTGGTGCTGCTGGACTTAGCGGTCCTGCGGGAATTGCAGGGACGCTATCAGGAGGCTATCGCACTCTATCAGCAGGTTCTGCAGATCGATCCGACTGACGACGACGTGCATAAACGGCTCGCCCAATTGTACGCCGGGGACAAGACGGTCGACGAGGCGATCGCGCGCCAGCAACTCCATCAGGAACAGATTGAGACAAATCCATCTGATACCCGTACCAAAATCGGCCTGTTGTTCTTTGAACGCGGCGACTTTGACGAGGCTGCGACTGAGTTGAACCTGGTACTGGGCGCCGAACCGAATAACTATCGGGTGCGATACTATCTGGGGACGGTCTATTCGGAACTGGATGACAACGATCGGGCGATCAGTCAGTTCGAAGCAATTCCGAGCGGCGACGAGCATTACGTGGAGGCGCGGCTGCAACTGGCCTACCTCTATGACAAAGAAGCCGACTACGATAAAGCGATCGCCAACCTGAAGCAGGCGCTTGCCCTCAAGCCGGATGATACCGAGATCATGGGATATCTGGTGGGCGTCTATCAGGAAAAGAAGGACAATACCGACGCGATCGCACTAGCCGAACGAATGGTCCAGCTTGAGCCGCGCAACGACAAGTTTTACTTCACGCTCGGCGCACTGTACGACGCCAACGGTCAGAAGCACAAAAGTATCGAGGCGATGCAAAAGGCTATCGAGATCAATCCAGCCAACGCCCCTGCACTGAACTATCTTGGCTACACTTATGCGGAATCAGGAACCAATCTGGATGAAGCCGAAAAACTGGTAAAGCGCGCGCTTAAAATCGAGCCCCAGGACGGCTTCTATGTCGATAGCCTTGGCTGGGTCTATTACAAGAAGGGGCAATATCAGAAGGCGGTTGGCGAACTGGAACGTGCGGTGAATCTATCGGGCGACGACCCGACCATCACGGAACATTTGGGTGACGCCTACAACCGGATCGGCAAAAGCCGTGATGCGCGGAATCAGTACGAGGACGCGCTCAAGAAAGCCCAGGACGCAGATCAAATCGAGCGGCTGAAAACCAAGATTGCAGCTTCCGAGAATGACACGCAACAGGCGCGGCCGTAGGCGCGTGACACACCTTCGTGTGTCAATCTGGCCGGCTACGTTGGCCTTCCTGTTGGCGCTAGGCGCTGCGGGATGTGGCCTGCAACCCGAGATGCCGGCAGCGCAGTCGGAGAATGCGACTCAACTCGGGCTTGGATTGGCGCGGCGCGATAAGCAGATTCATTCGCTGCAAACCTCGGCAATTATGGAATACATCGGTGGCGGCGAGCACGTGAAGGTGCGTGAACGGATTGTAGCGGAGCGTCCGGCTAGCGTCCGGGTCGACGTGATGTCGCCTATCGGTGTTGCGTTGGTGGTTGCAGCGGATGGTGGCCAAGTCGCAATCTTCGATCCTTCCAAAAACACCTTGATGCAGGGACCAGCGACCGCCGAAGCGCTCGATCGCTACGCCCGGATTCCGATGGCGCCGCAGGACACTGTCCGCATGCTAATGGGCCTGACGCCGGACACCTCGATGCTCGCGTTTGCCCCGAATCAGTACGGCATGACGGCAGAGAATGAGCCCTACCTGATGTATCGCGAGCCTAATGCGGTGACTGACTATTTGACGTTTGATGCGAATGATAATCTGACGAGTTTGCGGCAAACCTTGGCTAGCGGCCGTGAAAGCTACGAAGTACATTACAGTGACTATCGCGCCACGGGGGGCGGCAGCGCGATCATGTTTCCTTACCAAGTGGCGGCATCGTTCCCGACGACCGGCGCATCGGTAAAATTCCGCTATGAGCAGCCGATTCTTGACGGGGATATCGAGGACTCAACCTTTACGCTTGCGCCCGGAGACGAAACGCGCAGGCTCACCCTCGGCTTGGCTGATACACGTTCGTCACCCGCTAACTGACTGGAGCGATGTTGCAGCGGCGTCCGGTGTCGCGGCTTGAATCTGGTGGATTGGCTCAGAACTCTCTCCCCGCCTCGATGGTCCGCGCCACTTATGGCGCTGCTTGTGATCGCTGTGGCGGGGTGTCACGTCAATCGGCCCAGCGCAGATCATGCGGCTGCGCAGATTCTCTATGGGTCGACCAACAGCGACCCTCGAACCTTCAATCCCGTTCTCGTTACGGATTCGGCGTCGGGAGCGGCGATCAGCGACCTTTTCGAGGGTTTGGTCAAGATCGATCCGCGCAGCACCAAGCCGGAACCCGATCTCGCGCAGAGTTGGAACATCACCGACGGCGGCAAGACGATCACGTTCCATCTGCGTCACGACGTCAGATGGTCCGACGGCGTGCCCTTTACTGCGCGCGATGTACTGTTCACCATGCGCTCGATCTATGACCCGCGTGTCCCTAACATCGAAGTGTCTTCGATGCTCGTCGATGGTAAACCAATTCAAGCTGACGCGCCTGACGACTACACGGTCGTGATGCACTTGCCGCGTCCATTTGCGCCATTGTTATATTCTATCGGCTTTCCAATCATACCGGCGCATACTCTGGAACATGACCTGGCTTCGAGGACGTTCACGCGCACTTGGGACATCAACACTCCGCCGGACAAACTGATCGCACTCGGCATGTACCGGATGCAGCGTTACATTCCGGGGCAGCAGTTGTCATTTGTGCGGAATCCCGACTATTGGATGCACGATCCAAATGGGGGCAAGTTGCCACGGTTGCGCGGACAAGTAGTATTGATCGTACCGGATGAGAATGCTCAGTATCTCCGATTTCTCAGCGGTATGACGGACGAATATAGTCCGCGCCCGGAAGAAGTCCAGACGCTGATGGATCAAGCGTCAAAACTCAACATCAAAGTCGATAAAATCGGTATCGACACCGGTTCGCTGTTTTTCGCGTTCAATCGCAATCCGCGCCATTATATTCGCAACGGCGTGACCAGTCCTAAGTACAAGTGGTTCACCGACCTGAACTTCATGCGGGCACTGGCGCATGCCGTCGACAAACAGGGAATGATCAATCTATGCTTTCACGGACTTGGGGTGCCTTCCCTCTCGGATGTGTCACCTGCCAACAAGATTTTCTATAATCCAAATCTGAAAGATTATGATTATGATTTGAAACTCGCCGCTCAGTTACTCGATGAGGCGGGCTACAAAATGCTGCGACCAGGCGTGCGTGGCGACCCGCAAGGCCATCCGCTGGTGTTTAATCTTACGACCAATGCCGGCGTACCCTTACGCGATCAGATGTGTGCGATCTTCAAGCAGGACCTGGCGGCACTTGGGATTACAGTCAATTACCGGCCCCTAGAATTTATTACCCTGGTCAAAGCGCTCGATTCCACTTTTGATTGGGACTCTGTGTTGATCGGCTTTACCGGTGGAATCGAACCGAACGACGGCGCCGATTTCCTCCGCTCATCGGGCAATCTCCATATTTGGAATCCGTCTCAGCCCAAGCCCGCGACACCATGGGAAGCCGAAATCGACCATCTGATGGATAAAGGTACGATGGTGATGGAGCCCGAGCAGCGGGCGCCTTACTACTGGAGGATTCAGCAGATACTTCACGACCAGCTTCCAATAATCGAAACGGTCTTGCAGACCCGCTACATTGCATATCGGAACACGCTAGAGAACTATTACCCTACTGTATGGGGTACGTATCAGCCCGAATATATCCAATTCCGCCAGCAATAGGCGATCCGCAGTGATGCGGTGGCCAGTGAAACAATGGCGCGGTTTCTAATCAGGCGAATACTCATAATGATGCCGCTGATAGTCGGTATTACCTTTATTTCGTTTGCCGCAATGTCGCTGGTGCCGGGTAATTTCGTAAGCAGTTTGGCGCTCGACCCCCATATCTCACCCGCCGTAATCAAGCAGATGGAAGCGGAGTTCGGACTCGACCAGCCACTCTTGATTCGCTACATCCGATGGTTGTGGGAAGTGATGCATCTAAATCTCGGCGTCTCGTTGGCTTATCGAGTCAATGTGATCTCGCTGATCGGATCGCGCGCGGTCAATACTGTAATTCTGGCAGTGGCGAGCATGCTCTTGTCATGGGTAATGGCTATTCCGATCGGTGTAGTCGTTGCGGTGCGTCAGAACTCCGTGCTCGATCGCGTCCTGTCGTTCGCTTCATTCCTCGGAATGTCAGTGCCGGCTTTTTTCCTTGCCTTTCTCGCGATGGACTTTGCTCTGTGGAGTGGACGGTTTCCGGTCGGCGGCAGCTTCTCACCGGACTACGCATCGCTCGATGCGGCTAGCAAAGTCGCTGATCGCTTCAATCATTTGATTTTACCAGCCCTCGTGCTGGGCCTCGCCGGAATGGCTTCGCTGATGCGCCTGATGCGCTCGCAGATTCTTGAGATCCGCAATGCCGATTTCGTGCGGACTGCGCGTGCCAAGGGCCTGCCGGAACGAGTCGTGATGTTCAAGCATGTGTTGCGCAACGCGTTGAACCCATTTGTGACGATCGCCGGCTATAGCCTCGCGGATCTACTCGGCGGCGCGGCGCTGGTTGAAGCTGTCATGAATCTGCAAGGACTCGGCTTACTACTGCTGAATGCTGTGCGATCGCTCGATGTCCCACTGGTGATGGGCTCGGTACTGACGGGCACCGTATTATTGCTAATCGGCAATCTGCTTGCGGATATCGCGCTTGTTGCAGTCGATCCGCGGGTGGACTTCGCGACGCTGGCGGCTGAATGAGCGCACTTCCCAGGCCTGTTCAGCCGGAGGTGGCGCCACCTTCCGATTCGCGCAGGTTTGAGGGCGCGCGGCGATTCGCATCTGGTGTGGCGAATGAATGGCATATGGCGCCGTGGACCGCGCGCGCAGCGGTCCTTGTGCTCACGATCTTTTATCTGTTTGCTGTCGCGTCGCCGGTAATCGCGCCTTATGATCCAGCGCGGCAATATCGCCAACTGCCGGATTGTCCGCCAATGCGGCTTCATTTAAACGCCGCCGCCGAACGTCACCACGGCTGGCTGTTCGCTTATCCGATGCGGCTAGCCGATCCGCTGACCCGCGAGTACGTGGAGGATCGCAGCCACAAAACCTTTATCCGCTTGTTCTATCGGGGCCATTTGTTCACCACGGAATCCGCGGACGAACCATACTTCTTCCTTGGTAGCGAAGCACTGGGACGTGATCTGTTCTCGCGGATCGTCTATGGAGCCCGCGTCAGTATGTTTATCGGGCTGGTCGGAGTGGCAATTAGCTTTTCGCTTGGGATCGGCGTGGGGGCCTTTTCCGGTCTAGTCGGAGGCACCACTGACAATCTGATTATGCGGCTGTGCGAAATCGAGATGTCACTGCCGTCGTTCTATTTTCTGCTCGCGCTGGCTGCAGTGATTCCGTCTGGCATGAGTCCTGTCGCAACTTTTTTTATGATCGTTGCTATCATGTCGTTCATAAGCTGGGCGGGCTTTGCACGGGTAATTCGCGGTATGTCCGCATCTATAAGATCAGCGGCGTTTGTGGAAGCGGGGCGTGCACTCGGCGGCTCGCGCGCCCGGCTGCTGGCGCGGCATATCATTCCGTCAGTGCTCGGCTTCGCGGCGGTCAACGCGTCGCTGTCGATACCGGGTTATATCCTCGGAGAAAGCGCACTCTCGCTGCTGGGCCTGGGTATTCAAGAGCCGGCGGCGAGTTGGGGCAACCTCCTCTCGCAGGCGATGGATCCGCAAAACCTTGAGCACTATCCGTGGGTGATGATACCCGGCGTGTTCATTTCGATTGCGGTGATGGCGTTCAACTTCCTCGGTGACCATCTGCGCGACCGTCTCGACCCGTCGAATCTACGCTGAGCCCGGCTCAATAGATGGCCCCAACTCGCAGACTCGCGTATCCCCGGGTTGCGAGTAACCCTCTATGTGCTACAAGCCTCATAGTAGCTGATTGTGCAAAGATTGGTCATCGACGCTTCTCCAATATGTCTGATGGAGAAAGTTGATGATGACTCGATACTTGCCACGGAGGAGAAGGGATATGGGAAGGCTCGACGGGAAGGTCGCCTTTATCACAGGTTCCGGCTCAGGGATTGGCCGAGCAGGCGCCATACTTTTTGCCCGTGAAGGAGCGCAAGTGGCGGTCGCGGAAATCTCGCGTGAAGGCGGCGAGGAAACCGTTGCATTGGTGCGGCAGGCCGGCGGCGAGGCGCGGTTAATGTCAACTGATGTGACCGACGCCGCCAGTGTCGAACGCGCGATCGCAGCTACAGTCGAGGCTTTCGGCAAGATCAATGTGATCTACAACAATGCCGGCGGCTCGACTGCACAGGATGGGCCGGTCACGAAGGTTTCGCTCGACGAATTCTGGCGGACAATTAAAGTCGATCTCTTTGGGACCTTCGTTACCTGCAAATACGGTATTCCCGAATTGATTAAGGCGGGCGGCGGCGCCGTGATCAATACGACTTCTTATGTGGCGCTGGCAGGCATCAAGGGACGCGATGCCTATACAGCGGCCAAGGGTGGCGTCCTTGCGCTGACCCGTTCCCTCGCAGCTAATTATGCGAAACATAACGTACGCGCGAATGCGATCGCTCCCGGCGCGATTCAGACTGAGCGTGTAAAGAAGTTTCTCGCTGCTGATCCGCGGCTAGCGAGGATGGACGAGCATCATATGTTAGGGATGGGCGTACCTGAGGATATCGCGAACATGGCCTTGTTTCTCGCCTCGGATGAGGCCCGCATTATAACCGGCGCGATTTATCCAGTGGACAGTGGATGGTCGGCAACTTGATACGCGGATGCAAATGATATGAGCGAAGAACGTCCGAAACCTGCGCCAGTCGTAGATCAGCTGAGTGCCCCATTATGGAACGGCGCGCGCGCCCATAAGTTAGTAATTCAGCGCTGTTCCGATTGTAATTACTATAATCATCCGCCGCGCCCCTTTTGCGACGGGTGCTTGTCACAGCGGCTGGAATTTCAAGCAGTCAGCGGACGTGGATCGATCTATAGCTTCACGGTGATGCACCAGCGGGATGTCGCTGGTTTCGAGCATGAAGCACCGTTTATCAACATAGTCGTCGAGTTGGCCGAACAACCAATGCTATTGATAGTGTCGAATCTGCCAATTAGTGAACGTGAGCGCATTCGCGTCGGTGCGCCGGTTGAAGTGTGTTTTGAGAATCGCGGCGCTGATTTAGTTATTCCGCAATTCCGGGTCATATGAATTATCCAGATATAATCGAAGAGAGCATTTGCGATTTCCTGCCCAACGCGGGGAGGGCAGGCTGATGTGGCAAGGCCGGGGAAAAACTGCAATCGCGGGAATTGGCTATTCGGCGATTACGCGCCGCCCGGAGAAACCGCTTGGACTGCTAGCGGTTGACGCTTGCCGCGCAGCGATCACGGATGCCGGCCTGGACCCGCATCAAATCGATGGATTGACTACCTACCCCGAGAGTCCATTTGCTGGAGCAGGCAGCCGCGATGGCGAAGACGTTGTCAGTGTCGTCTACATAATCAATCATCTGCCGCTTGCGCCGGATATCCGATGGTACGCGCAGATCGAGACCGGTATGATCGCGAGTCCGCTGATCGAAGGGATTCATGCCCTGCTGGCGGAGGCTTGCGATTATGTATTAGTCTGGCGCGCGCTCCATCGGCCGCAGCCTCGGGCCTCAACTGGCAGCGGCCCGAAGACGGCCGAACCACCGCGCGCGTCAGGTGAGGCGCAGTTCATGGCACCTTATGGCTGCAACACGATTATCCAATGGCATGCGCTCGCGTGGCAGCATTATATGCATCGGTACGGGGCCACCCGCGAGGCGCTAGCTGCGCTGGCGCTAAACAGCCGCCGCAACGCCAATCTGAATCCGCGCGCATTCTTTTACGAACAGCCAATGAGCCGCGACGATTATTTCAATTCGCGCTGGATTGCCGAGCCGCTCTGCCTGTTCGACTGCGATGTGCCGATCGACGGCTGTGTCGCATTGATACTCACTACTGCAGAACGGGCGCGCGACTTGCGCAATCCCCCTGCATATATAGCTGGATATGGGCAGAATACCGCAGTGCGACGCACCTTATTTCATTACGCACTCGATGACTATATGGCATGCGGTGGTTCGCTCGCGTCTAAACTATGGTCGTCGGCAGGGCTCGGTCCTAAAGACATGGATGCCGCGCAACTCTACGACGGCTTCAATCCCTCCACTCTCTATTGGCTCGAAGCTGCGGGGTTTTGTGCGCAAGGTGAAGGTGGTTCATTCGTGCAGGATGGTCGGATCGCGCTTGAAGGTGAGATGCCGGTCAATACTTTCGGCGGTAGTCTCAGCGAAGGGCGCATGCACGGAATGGGGCATATCGCGGAAGCGGTGAGGCAAGTTACTGGACGAGCAGAGCAGCGGCAGGTAGCAGATGCCGCCGCGGTTTGCGCGATCGACGGATCGCCGATGCTGCGTGGCAGCGGTCTCGTAGTTACCAAGGACCCGTGAGCATCATGAGCCAGGCATATCGATACGAAGTTCTTGAACGGCTGACTCGATTAAATACCGTCAGCACAATGAGTAATGTCCCGGCGGCAGAGTATCTGGCCGATCAACTAGACGATCAAGGCTTCAAATGCGCACTGCATCAGATTGAGATTGACGGCATGCGTCAGGCGAATCTAGTAGCTTGGAGCGGTCCGCCTGAGCCTGATGGACTGATCATTTCCGGGCATATCGATACGGTGCCGTTTGAGGGCCAGCCCGGATGGGCGCGCGATCCGCTGAACTTGGAGGTTGCTGACGAGCGTATTTACGGGCGCGGTGTAGCAGATATGAAAGGCTTTCTCGCGCAAAGCGTCGAAGTAGCGCGTGTGCTTGATCAATCCCGCCTGCGGCGTCCACTGGTGTTTCTCTTCACGGCAAACGAAGAGATTGGCGGTGAAGGTGCGAAACGGGTAGCCCCCGAGTTGCCGCATCTGCTTGGCGACCTGCCAACCCCACGCCTCGCCTGGATCGGTGAGCCCAGTTCCAATCGCGTGATTCGCGCGCAAAAAAGCATCGCAACCTTGAGCATCACAGTCAGCGGGCGCGGGGGCCATAGCGGGTTGCCTGAGCAGGGCGTCAACGCGATTGCTGTGATGGGCAAGGTGATCAATGCGTTGGGCGGTTTACAGGCTAAGCGACGCTTGGAACGTGACGCTGAGCTAGCGGCTCTGTTTCCTGATGCGCCTTATGACGTGATGAATTTTGGAGTGATCAGCGGTGGGCTCGCGCATAATATGATCGCTGAGGAGTGCACGCTTAAAGTTAGTTATCGATCTTTGCCGAATGCTGATCCGATGAAGCTCTACAATGAGATTGCGCAACTGATTGAAGAAATAGATCCGCATGATTACGGCTCGCCGGAACATCGCGCCATGATCAGAATCAGTGCACCGCTAGTGCTTCCGCCGATGATTGCGCCCGCCGGTACGTCGCTAGAGAAAGCTCTCTTCGCAGCGACTGGAGCTACTGTGACGGAGGGTGCACTGTATTGGACTGACGGCGGCTGGTTCGCGCTCGAAGGGATCGAGACGCTAATCTGCGGCCCCGGGGAATTCGACCAAGCCCATCAGCCAAATGAAAGTATCCCGCGTGATGCTTTTGATGCGGGTCCGGCGCTAATCCTCGACGTGATAGATCGGCTTTGCGGCCGTTCCAATTAGTCACCGTTGCTCAGCTAATCAAAGCTGGCTGAACCCTACCGGGAAGTGGCGAGCCTCACGCTACGCCGGCCTCACGTAGGAAGCTCCTGAGTAGGCGGTTGAATTCTTCCGGTTGTTCGAAGTAAGCGGAATGGCCTGAGCCACGAATCGTAACCAGACGCGAGTTTAATCGTTTCGCCATCAGTTCCATGATCGATGGTGCGACCAGCGCATCCTCATCGCCGACGATCAGCATCGTCGGAATACGGTTGCGAATAATCGGTTCGACACTCTGCTTTGCACCCATCAGCGCTTTCAGAAGCGTTGGCGTAACATGCTGGTTGAGCCCGGAGATTTGCTGATAAAGGAAATGGCGGCGCGGATCGCGCTCAGGGAAACTAGGCGCGTAAGCGCGGGTCAGAATATTGGCAAGATTGGCACCCTTGCGGCTCTCACGCAGGGCCGCTTGCGCGCGCGTCACTTCGGGGTCGTCCATCCCGGCGGTAGTATCGCAAAGAACCAAGGCGCTGGCACGATCGGGATAAGCCGCGGCGAAACCAAGTACAGTCCAACCGCCCATTGACTGTCCGGCCAAAGCCGCGCGCTCGATACCCAGATGGTCGAGCAGTTGGCGCAGATCCTCGACGAAAGCGCCGGGGCCCGGGCCTTCAGGAAGATCCCGCGAATAGCCGAAGCTGCGATGATCGAAAGTGACGCAGCGGTAATGTTTAGATAGTTCTGGCACCTGCTGCCACCAGCTCATATGATTTCCTCCACCGCCGTGCGCGAACACGAGTGCAGGCCCTTCGCCATGAGTCTCGTAGTAGAAATCAATTCCGTTAAGTCTAGCTGATGGCATCGCTGGGACCTCCGAAAGAGCTGGTATTAGTCAGATATCCTGGATCGACGGGCTGTCAATTCCAACGAAGTCGACCGGAAGACGTCAAACTAAGAAATCGTTGACAACGCGGAGGAATTCCGCCGGCCGTTCAAGATGCGGCAGGTGGCCACAACGCTCGATCAATTCTAGTTTGGCATCACGAAGGGCGCGTCGATAGAGTTCGGCAGATTCGAGCGGAACAATCCGATCTTCCTTCCCCCATACTATCAGGGAAGGCACCTTGTGCAGGCGTGGGAGAAGGAATGGGAGTGCCGGATCGTGCATGTAGGGCTTCCAGCAGTAACGGATCGCTGCCTCGCGATTGATTGCAGTAGCTTCGCGTTCTTCGGTCGATGGTTTGCGTCCGAATAGTAATTCGTAATTTGGAACCTGTTTCGGGTCCAAGATCGCGAGGCGGCGAGTTCCTTCCGATCCGTGTAGAAAGATGTCGGCAATCTCGCCTTCGCGAGGCTTGATACCCATCGCGTCGACTAGAATTAAACGCTCGACGGTAGCGGGCGACATTGCTGCAATTTCTGCAGCGAGCCATCCGCCGATAGAAAAGCCGAGAAGCGTTGTCCAAGTCAAGTCTAGTTCCTGGAGAATCCACAGATAGAAGCGTGACAAATCGACAAAGCTCTCCAGCCATGGCGGCCGCTCGGAACCGGCGAAGCCTGGATGAGTTGGCGCGTAGACAGTAAAACGCCGCGCGAGTTCATCGTAGACAGGCAGCCATCCGGGATTACCGTCGAAGCCATGCAGCACGACGACCGGAGTCCCGCTTCCGCCAACTAGATAATGAATTGAGGTGTCACCAACGTTAACGGTGCATTCGCGATACTCAGCCGACGCCATGAGAAATCTCCGCTGCGAGTTGATTGATATGAGGGCGCGGACAAAGAACCTATCACAGGTATCATGGCGCTTGCTCGAACGGTCCCGGCAGATCGAGTTCCTTACCCATTTCGCGGACGGCCGGCAAAACCTCATCTTTCATAAGTTGAAGGCAGCGCATCGTATCTTGATGGCTAATCGTGCCGTCATTGGTCCACATGCCAAGAATGCCCGGCCGCAAAATCCTCAGACCTTCGCGAATTTTCTTGATCACGGTCTTGGGACTTCCAACAACGACGCGATTACTATTGACGACCGCATCCCATCCCGCGGCGTCGACACCACCATACAATGCGTCGGGCTTGAGCGCATGCTTGTACTGCTCAAGGATACGCTTGCTGCCTTCGCGTGAGTTGTAGCCCGGCGGCGCCATGAAATCGCCGGGCATCGGAACACGTCCGATACCAGCGTTACCCACCAGGAAGCCCTTGCCAACCTCGAATGCTTTTTCGTCCGTATCCTGCACGTGAATACGCCATAGATAGCCGAAGTTTTGCGGGCCTGGAACATAACCGGTCTCAGCGGCGGCCTTGCCGTAAAGCTCGGTCATCTGCACGGTCACCTGAGGATCGGTTTCCAAGTAGATATATGGGTAATGATGACGCGCGCTCCATTCGAGTGTTTCCGGGCTGCCAATACCGGGGATCCATATGGGAGGATGCGGGCGCTGTAGCGGCCGCTCGAACGGATTGACTACACGAAAATGATAGTGTTTGCCTTCCCATCTGAAAGGGCCGGGAGTCGTCCAGGTCTTGATTATTAGGTCGTGCGCCTCCTCGAAGCGCTCCCGATTATGGACCGGGTTGGTATTAGTCGCCCAGCTCTCGATGCCGGTACCGCGAACGAAACCCGAGACCAGCCGTCCGCGTGAAATCATATCGATCTCGGCCAATTCTTCGGCGAGTCGCAGTGGGTTCTCGAAGATCGGCAGTGGATTGCCGAGCAAGACTATTTTCGGGCGCTTGGTGATGCGAGCAAGGATCGCCGCTTCGAGATTCATCGCCGCGCCCATGCAGGTCGGTGTGTTGTGATGCTCATTGAGCATCAGACCGTCGAAACCGACCTCTTCGCAGAATTGGTATTCGTCGAGATATTCGTTATAGAGGTCAGCTCCAAGTTCAGGATTAAAGTGAGTATTCGGAAATGTAAGTCGAACCGAACTGCGAAAGCTGTTCTTGACGTCGGCTTCTGTGTACGCGATGTAAGCCCGTTCGGTGAAGCGCATTATGAACATGGAATCGGCCTCTCGCTCACTAGAGATGATGTTCGCATGCTGGCGATAAAAGATGATCGCGTCGGCAATGTTGCAAGGACGCTAGTTGAGGTCCAATCCATATAATCGAGTGGCATTCTCAAGCACTATCTTTTTAGTGATTGCTTCCGGAACACCGTCGAAATTCTGCTCGATGGTCTCGAGTGAGTTCGGGAAAGTGGAATCGGCGTGAGGAAAGTCTGAAGCCCACATATAATTGTCTGCGCCAAAGAATTTCCACGTGGCTGGTCCAAGCGCGTCGTCCTGAAAGGTCGCCCAGACGTTGCGCTTGACATAATTACTGGGCTTGAGTGGTAGACGCTTCGCTGCGGCGATCTTGGAATTGACGTGATCGAGCCGATTAACCCAGTTCGGAATCCAGCCGACGTCGTTTTCAGCGGATACGATTTTTAGTTCAGGAAAGCGTTCGAAGACACCGCCATATACCAGCCGCGTGATGCATTGCTCGACAACGTGAATGATGTGAATTTGCATATCGGCGGCAGTGGGCATCGCGGGCGTCAACGGCATGCCAGAAACCAGCGGCTTGTGCAGCGAGATAGGCATGTTCGCCTCGATGGCGGCGCGCCAGAGCGGGTCGAAGCTCGAATCACTGTAAGCTACGTCAGTGTTGCCGGACGCGAGAACGAGCAGGCCCTTCAAACCGAGTTTCGCGCAGCGATCGATCTCTGAGACGTCCGGTAGATCAGCGAGTGAGTAAAGGCCAATCCCGATCAAACGTTTTGGCGCATGCGCGCAGAACTCGGCGAGCCAGTCGTTGTAGACACGCAGGCAGGCCCGCTGAAGCTCGCGATCCTTCAGATTGAACAGAACGATGCCCAGCGTCGAATAGAGCACTTCGGCGACGACGCCGTCGAGGTCTTGATCTTTCAGCCGCTCGACCGGATCCCAGCCGCTAGGACGCGCCGCTTCGTAGCCATGATTCATGTGATCGCGCAATTCCTGGCCGCTCTTGCCGGCAGCAAATCCTGCCGCGACCGACATCGGATGAATGCCTGGTCCGACAAAAAGATATGCCGGCCCACTGCTTTTGTCGTTTTTGACGACGCGTGGCGCCTGCTCACGGAAGCGGGCGTCGAGTCGCCGAACCCACAGATCGCCGGGTTCAGTCATATGAGAATCCGCCGACATGACTTTCAGCTTCGTCATCGTGAAACTCCTGTTAACAGGCTGCTTCAACTCAAAGACGTACCCGAGCGCAGCACGCGTCCGGGCAGGGCGCCGCTATGCTGACCGTCTTCAAATAAGACGCTGCCGTTGACGATAGTATATTTGACACCTTGCGCTTCAGTGACGAGACGGCGGCCACCGCCGGGAAGATCAAAGCGGATTTCCGGCCGCTCGGGACAAGCGATTCGATCAAAATCGAAGATTGCGATATCGGCGGCCATTCCAGGGTTCAAAACACCGCGATTGCTCATGCCGAAGAAGGCGGCGGGCTCTGATGTGATGCGCTTAATCGCGTGCTCCAATGAGAGCGCATGGTTCTCGCGCACGAAAGTCCCGATCAAGTACGTGGGATAACCGGCGTTGCAGAGCATATCGACATGCGCGCCGCCGTCCGAAATGCCGATCATTGTGCGGGGGTCGCTGAATTTGCGCGCGACGCGCTCCTCGTTGATATCCAGCAGCGGCATCATATAGACGAGATTGAGATCATCTTCGATTGCCAGATCGAAGAACGTATCGAGTGGATCTGCCCCTCGAACGCTCGCAACTTCGGCGACCGTTCGCCATTCGAGCGGCTTGAGCGCCGGCGAGACCGCTTCTTTAATCGTGGCGCGATTCCAGAGATCGTCAAGAACTGCACGGCGCTTCAACTCTTCACTAAAGACGCGGCGGAAATCAGGATCTGCATAGACGCCCTTCTGTGCGTCAGTGGATTTGTCGCTGAAGACCGGCTTCATCGAGTTCATGCTCGCAAACAGGAATGGATTGCGCAGGTTGAATTCGACTATCAAAGGGCGCGCGGCGACTTGCGGTACGCATCCGCGAGCGAGCAGCGGCGCAATCTTTTCGAGTGTTTCGAGCCAGGCGTTCGGTTGATCGTCGCGATCACGCAGGTTGAGCCAGGTCACCGGGCGGCCGCTGGCGCTGGAAAGCAAATCCAGCAACGCATATTCCTTGTCAGAGACAGTGCTCGGCTGTTTAGTCAGCGCAATTTCGATGATGCCGCGCTGATAGTCATTCAGGACACCGGCATAGGAACGCAGTTCATCGTTACTGGCTAGGCGGCAGGCGAGCGGCTGCGCCTTATAGCCGAGATGCTGCGGCATCACTGTCAGCGAAAAGCCGAACGCTCCGGCGCCGATCGCCTGATGCAACAACGCGCGGATTTGTGCGGTCTCGTCTGCCGATGCGGCCCGTTTCATCGCCTCGTCGCCCATCACCCATTGCCGAAAGGGCGAGAGTGCGGCGAGGAATCCAACGTTGATCCCAACACCGCGGCGCTCAGCCGCGTCCATGTATTGTGGAAAGGTCTCCCAATCCCAAGTCAGTCCTTCATTCAAGACTTCATAAGGGATGGCCTCGACGTGAACCAGATTCCAAGTCGCGATATCGCGTTCAGTGGGCCTGCACGGTGCGAGGCCAACACCGCAGTTGCCCATGATCACGGAAGTGACGCCGTGCCATGAGGAGCAAGAGACGAGAGGATCCCAGCAGATCTGCGCGTCGTAATGTGTATGGGGATCGATGAAGCCCGGCGAAACAACGAGGCCCTTGGCGTCGATGACGCGCTCCGCGTTACCGTTAATCGTTCCGCGGGCATCGATCGCGCTGATTCGCCCGCCGTCTATGGCGAGATCGGCTTCGCGCGGAGATGCACCCGTACCGTCGACGATGGTTCCGTTGCGGATAATCAGATCATGCGGCATGCGAAGCCCCTTCCCTTCTTGCGGCTATCCAAGCGCTCTTCTTCTGCTAAGCCCGTGAGACCGTTGATGTCAAGCTGGAGGCAAATGGCTGAGGTTGACACTTTGAGGAGGCGGACCTATCCTCAGGGGTCTAATTTGACGCCAAGCGGAGGGTTATGGAAATCAGGGTCGAAGGTTCCCTTGACCAGGCGATGCGCGCATTGAAGCGCAAGCTTGCCAAAGAGGGAGTGTTTAAGGAGATGAAGAAAAGGGCTTTCTATGAAAAGCCCAGTGTTCGCCGTAAGCGTAAGCGTTCCGAGGCTCAGCGTCGGCGCCGGAAGGAACAGCGGCGGCGGCGTGCCTCCGCGATGTAGTTTTTCAGCCTCGCCAGCCTTTCCCGCAGTTTTTCTGTAGAAAGTTCGAAAGTAGTTCGAGCCTTAGGGTTGGGCGTACGAAAATGGCTCAACTCGCGAGTGCGATCAGCACAGCAGTCTCGACCATCTCACCCGCCGCGCCGATTAGGTCGCCAGTGATACCGCCGAGCCATCGGCGGTAGAATCCGCGTAATCCTAGCGTAATCACGACCGCAGTTAGCGCTGCGCGTACCGCGCAGCGCCCGAGCAACGGAACCATTGCGATAACTGCGATGATTGTCGCAACGCGCAAGCTCCGAGCGGCGCCGCGCTTAAGAAGGGGGATCCCGGCACCTTGCTCGCGCAGGTATTCGAGGCCGTAACCGATGCCGGTCATGGCCCATCGCGCGAGACCAGGAGCCGCGTATATCGCGGCGTAACGCTGCCATCCGTGCGCGTTCGCGAGGGCCGCTATTTTGAGACCAATCACGAAAATCAGTGCGACACTGCCAAAGGTTCCGATATGGCTATCCCGAAGGATGGCGAGTGCGCGCTCGTGATCGGCGCGAGCGCCAAGCGCATCGGCGGTGTCGGCGAGGCCGTCGAGATGGAGCGCGCCGGTGACGATCGCGAGCGTCATGACAATCAGCGATGACCGAAGCAGCGGGGCGAAAAGCCCGGCGAGAATACGATCTTCAGCGCAAAGAACGAGGCCGAGGGCAAAGCCGACAAGCGGGAACCATCCAAAGGCGGCAGCTTGGTCTTCGGGACTAGCGAGAGCACCGGGACCGATCGGGAGAATCGTCAGAAAGCTGGCGGCGAGGCGGATTTGGAGCAAGCGGCGCGCGATGGAATAGGTGCGCGATATGCCCGGTTCGTCCGAGTCGCTCATCGAGTTTTTTCCGAGACGCTGGCGCTAGCAAACGTCGCCATCTCAGCGTAGAGGGCAAGCGCGCTCTGAATCAGGTTCATCGCGAGCGCGGCGCCGGACCCCTCGCCCAAGCGCATTTCGAGGTCGAGCAGGGGGCGGACACCCCATAAATCGAGAACGCGTGTGTGGCCGCCTTCAGCGCCTCGATGGCCGAAAAACAGGTGGTCTCGGATGCCCGGAGACAAGCGGTCGGCGACGGCCGCGGCAGCAGCGGCGATGTAGCCGTCAACCATGACGGGGATGCGGCAGGCGGCGCCGGCAAGGCATACCCCCGCCATTGCTGCGATTTCAAAACCGCCGACAGCGCCGAGGATAGAGAGACCATCGCCAAGACTGTCGCGATGGAGTTCCAAAGCGGCGGTTACAACCTCGGCTTTGCGACGGAGGCCAGCGTCATCGAGACCGGTCCCGCGTCCAACTATATCAGCGGGCTTGATGCCCGTGGTGGCGCTCAGAATCGCGGCAGCAGAGGTGCTGTTGCCAATACCCATCTCGCCGATACCGACGAGGGTGACGCCGTTACCCACGAGTTGGTTAAGTGTGGTGATGCCCGCTTCGACCGCAGTGCGGGCCTCGTCGAGGTTCATCGCAGGGCCATGAAGGAAGTTGCGAGTGCCGGGACCGATGCGCTGGTAAATTACGCGCGGTAACGGGGCAGAACCGCTGTCAGCGGCAACGCCGACATCGGTGACGACCAGGTCATAGCCGAAGCGGCGAGTCAGCACGCTGATGGCTGCGCCGCCAGCCGCGATATTGCGCAGCATCTCCAAGGTGACGGCTTGCGGATAGGCGCTGACGCCTTCGTCCACGATCCCATGGTCGGCTGCGAAGAGCGTGACGGCTGCACGGCCAGATCGGGCTGAAGGATCATGGCGAATCGCAGCGTAGCGCTCGGCTACCGTTTCGAGATAGCCCAAGCTCCCGCGTGGCTTGGTCAGTGAGTCGAGGCGGTGGGTGGCGGCGCTGGCGGCGGCCGCGTCGGGACGCGCGATAGCTCCGAGGGTAGTTTCGAGGAGGCTCATCTGAGGCGGCGTCAGGGTTTTGACGGCACTGCACCGAGCGAATGAGAATCGTGCTGAGGCGATGCGGCCGCCGAGCCATTAGCCTCAGCGGTCGAGCTGTCAAGATGCCAATCTGGAAACAGATCACGCCAGATGGCGGGACCCTGCACCAGCTCGGCGAGCGACGGACGGCCGTCGGCCGCGGCCAGATCATCGCGCTGCGCCCACGACTCAAAATGAATGAGCGATCGTGGCGGAATGCGCGAGGCCCATTCGGCGCTTTGAAGAAGCGGCTGGGCTGGGAAATCGTCCGTATAGCCAACGCACAGGTAAGCGATAGGGATCACGTGTTCTGGGATCGCAAAAATTTGTCGGATGTCCTCGTTGCGGAGGATGCTGACCCAGCCGACGCCGACGCCCTCTGCACGCGCCGCAAGCCATAAGTTCCCCACGGCGAGGCAGGCCGAATAAATCTCGACCTCGCGGATACTGGTTTTCCCAAGGATCGCGAGGCCATCGCGGTCAGGCTCGCAGGTGATGATGAGGTTGAGCGGGGCCTCGAGGATGCCTTCGAGCTTGAGGCTCAGAAACTTTTGCCGGCGCGCGCCGATGAATTGTCCCGCATTCCTCGCCCGTTCCTCTGCGAAGATTGTTTGGACTTTGCTGCGTCGATCCAAGTCTCGCACGATGATGAAATCCCACGGCTGTGTGAAGCCAACGCTGGCCGAGTGATGGGCAGCGACGATCATGCGCGCTAGGATCTCGTCGGGCACTGGATCTGGGCGAAAATGGCGAATGTCACGGCGGCGAAAGATCGCTTCGTAAAGACCCCGACGGTAGGTATCGGGGAGCGCATGGCGGCGCAAATGGGACGGCTTGCCCTTAGCGTGGTTGGATCGCAAATGCGTACCGTTGGGAGCGCAGGAAGTGGGGCGAAGCTGGCTTCGCCCCGAGCGAGGATTCGATTCAGGCCGCAGCCTTGCGGGCGGCTTCGAGGACGGCCTCGAAATTCGGCTGGCTGGCGACTTCCTTGACGTATTCGGCGTAGGTCACCTTGTCGTTTTTGTCGACGACAAAGACGGCGCGCGCCAGCAGATGGAGTTCCTTGATTAGCGTGCCGTAGGCTTCGCCCGCCTTGGCACCGCGATAATCGCTGAGTGTCGTCACCTTGTCGACACCGGCTGCCCCACACCACCGAGCCTGCGCGAACGGCAAGTCGAGCGATACCACCAGCACTTGCACATCGCCCGGCAGCTTGGCGGCTTCTTCGTTAAAGCGGCGAGTTTCGGCGTCGCATACAGGGGTATCAACGGACGGAATCGTCGCGATGATTTTGACTTTGCCCTTGAAGTCGCTTGAGTTAACCGCCTTGAGACCGGCGCCAACCAGCGTGAAGTCCGGCGCGTGGTCGCCGACCTTGATTTCGGGGCCGACAAGCGTCATCGGATTGCCGCGCATCGTAACCGCGCCCTGTCGTTCTTGAGCCATCACAGAATCTCCTTGTCACATGTACAAATCGTGGTCAGTTTGGGTCTCCGACTCTAACCGCTCCGTCCAGCGGCGTAAATATCCACTGATTAGCCCCGCAGCAAAGCGCTGGGGGCGCGGTTGTTGGCTTCGATTGGGGGCGCGGCTGATAAATCCAATACCCGGTTGTGGAATTTGCGTAAGCTCGGCCGGTGCCCAATGCTGATGAACGCCATTGGGCGGCGGGCAAGTTGCCCATACAAGCGCTCTTCAGAGTCAACGTCGAGCGCACTTGTGGCCTCGTCGAGAATCGCGAAGCGCGGCCGGTGGAGCAGGAGCCGAGCGAAGGCTAGCCGCTGCTGTTCCCCGCCCGATAAAACGTCTGCCCAGTTTAATTCGGCGTCGAGGCCGCCAAACTGTTCGGGCAGATGAGCGAGATCGACTTCCCCAAGCACCTCCAGCAGAGCTGTGTCGCTCATCTCGCTGGAACGCGGATATTGGATCTGATGGCGAATCGAACCTAGGATCAGATAAGGGTTTTGCGGCATGAACATAATCTCATCGACTGACGGCCGCTGGATTCTCCCGCTACCGAAGCTCCAAAGCCCCGCTATAGCTCGCATCAATGAGGTTTTGCCGACGCCCGTCGGACCGGTAAGCAGAAGTGTGTCGCCCTCAGCGACCGCAAGCGAGAGATTCTGCTGCAGGACGCGTGTGCAATCCGGTGTGGTCAGGGTGACGTTTTCCAGCGCAATCCGCGCATCATCCTCGACCAGTTCGATTTGGCGTCTGTCATCGCTTGGCTCGCTCGCAGCACTTTTGCAGGCCTCCTCGAAGGCCGCCAGCCGATTGACTACGGATGCATAGTCGGTCAGTGCCTGGAATTGATCGACGATTAACGCGAGCGAGCTCTGCAGCACGGAAAAGGCATAGGCCGCCTGAGTGAATTCACCCAGTTGGAAGCGGCCTGAAAAATACGCCGCAGCTAGGACGAAGTATGGCACCAGGCCGGCAGCATTGTCGAAGGCCGCAGTGAAAAGGGTCAAATGACGCTGCCAGAGCAGGAGCTGTTCGAAATTATCAATCACGTGGGCAAAGCGCCGCCGTAGTTGCTGAGCCTCGTCGACTGCGCCGTCGTACAGAGCAATCGCTTCGGCATTGTCGCGGGCGTGGACCAAAGCGAACCGATAGTCAGCCTCGAACCGTTGCTGATTGAAATTGATCACTACCAAGCGGCGGCCAATGACAGTCGCCAACCAGGTGCCTATCAGTGAATAGCCGATCAAAGAAACGGCGAGCGATCGCGAGATTGCCCATAGGATGCCAAAGAACGTCAGCGCCGTTACGATCGCCTGCAACACCGTCATCGAGTAGTTGAGCGCACCAGCAGTGAAGCGGTTGATGTCTTCGCTGATCCGTTGGTCGGGATTATCGACTTTATGGTCGCGCATGATGCGGTCGAGGGCGTTGTGCCGCAGCATGTTTCGCGCGAATGTTTCCGTCATCCAGTCGCGCCAATCAATCCCGAGCAATCCGCTTATGTACGGATAAAACGCGGCTATCGGCACAAACAGCACGATCCAAAGGACGAACAACATCAATAGGTGATGAAAACGGGCAGCATCCTTTGCCTGCAGCGCATTCATGACGTCGCGCGATACATAGCTGAAAACCGCCTGCATCCCGACTGTGCCGAGACTCAGCAATGTCATGATTGTTATTAGTAAAGCTGCCTTGGCGCGCCTTTCGGACGCCCAATAAGGCCAGATCAATCGCGACAGGCGCTTCCAAAAGAGGCGATCAAACCGGTCAGAATTGGCGCTTGGGGGTTCGGCGTCGGTTACCGGCGAATTGATATTCATCGCCGATTCTTCGATTCGTGAGGCCTTAGTCTGCTCCTGCATGCTAGTGAGACGCCGCGCAACCTATTTGGCTTCAAAAACCGAGGGAGACCGTAGGTATGGACGGTAAGCCGTTGGTACTGGATCGGCATGAGATTAAGGCTCGCTGACATCTTTCAGCCAGACGAGAACGGGATGCTTCGCGCCGCCGATTTGGAGCTCGTCGGGGATCAGTTCGCAGACTCTGGAACCACGGTCTCAGAGTTTACGCACAGCGGTCTCGATTCGCATCTGTACAGTCCGCAAGCGAGACTTGGGGCAGCCCGCGCTACGATGCGAGAATGATAAAAACAATGGATAAGGATTAAGGCGATCATTTCCATAAAATGATCAGGCTGAGGGATCCGACGGCGGCACAATAGATCGCGAAGGGAGTGAGAGTTTTGGTCTGGAAGTATCTCGTCAAAATCTTGATCGAAGCGAATGCCGTTACAGCCGCAGAGACTCCGCCGGCCAGAGCATTCTCTATTGCATCAGCACTCCCCGAGTGGATAAGCATCGGCAACTTCAAGAGCGCCGCCGCTCCAATTATGGGTGTGGCCAGAAGAAACGAAAATCTGAGCGCTTCTTCATGGGAAAGACCGACCAGGAGGCCGCCGGCGATCGCCGAGCCGGTTCTCGAAAAGCCAGGCAATAATGCAAGAATCTGCGCTATTCCGACCTTCACTGCCTGCCACCAACACATCTTGGCAGCAACGTGCTGATCGATGCCGGCAAGCCCTTCGCTCGACCTCGCCTTTCTTCTCAAGCATTCTGCCGCATATAGCAGTCCACCATTCAAGGTAAGAAAGCAGGCCGCACTCGCAGGAGAGATAAATAATCTCTCCAACCGTTTCTGCAACAGGAACCCGATAGCGCCCGCAGGAATGGTACCGACGATCAATAGCATCCCTAATTTTGCGTAGCGATTTGTAGGATGGGAGTCGCGCCCCCCGATTAACCCTAATAGCCCCGATACGATCCTCGCCCAATCTTCACGATAAACAAGAAGTAGAACCAGTGCCGTTGCGAAATGAGTTGCCACGACGAAAGTGAGAAAGTCATTCGCATTCTGATCAATCGCCCAACCAAGAAGGCCAGGCAGTATCACGGTATGACCTAAGCTCGAAATCGGAAACAGCTCCGACACACCTTGGAGCAGGCCCAAGACAACTGCTTGGAAATGGGAAAGCATTATGGTGATCGATTTATTTGAAGCTAAGGGGATGGTCGGACAGTCTCATGAACAAACGTGATCGTTGTGCTCCACATGAAATTCTTTGTGAACTTTGCCGATGGCTGAGCACATCAGCGAATGATACGAGACCGTCCTGTCCTCCACAATCGTCGATGTCTGATAAGGAGGCATTGGCTCGGACCCGCTTCAAGCGCAACCCACGTCTGAACTTTCCGGTGACGTCTCGGCGACGTAGCCTCTGCAACTGCCGTATTACCTCCTCGTCGGGTGAAGATTCTGGCCGTTCGGGACTGTGACTGATGGCATCCCACGGCGCCTCGCTTTCGAGACGACTCTCGATCCCCAAGACGATCGGGAGACGTTTGCGCCTTTGCAACTAAAAGCTCTTTATGCCACGGTCGATTATCTTTACCGGAGGGCACGTTATGGACCGCGTCAAGGATATCGAGAACCACGTTTCGGGAGCTGCAGGAAGAGTTTCGCCGGCTTACGTGCCTGATCTGCAACTCACAAAAGGGCAACCTCCACCGATCGCCGCGAACGGCGGCCTGTCCTACATGTCTTTCGACCGAGACGGAGATGCGGGAACCGCCACCGCGATGGAGGCTGCGCTTCGCCTGCTTGCTGAGGGGAATGGGCACGCGCTTATCAAAATGCTCGAGAGCGCTCCTCCTGGCCCGATCCAGACGAAGTGGGGCATCGGGTTTCGAACGTACCTGGAGTGCATGGACTATATTCGCGCGAATAACATCAAAGCCCCTCAAGGCGGAGTTGCGTTGCCGTTGCGTTATACCGTGCATGAGGAGCCGTCCTATTCCATCGTTCCATCCAACGCCCTGTGGCACGACCCCGCTCGGCAGGCCGAGGCAAAGGCGTTGCGAGAGGATGAGCAGGAGGTTGGACGCCGCGCCCTCTACTTCCCGCAGGTATTGCGCGATGCCCGGCGAATGCAGGAGTACTATCCTGGGCTCTCGCCCACCAGCCCGCAGTGCATGGACAAGCTGGGGGTAGCGCTCGCGTACTGCGAATCCAAGTGCAAAAATTTCTACGATGCGGCAGAGGTAGAGCGCGTGTATTACCCGGAGATCGAGAAACTTCTCCTGGAGTTTTTCCCGGGCGCGGCCGATGCGCTCGTGTATAACCACGATGTCTTTGACAAGGACTACAAGGGCGACCGCACAGAAGACCAGGACAAGAAGAATCCTGGTGTGAACGCGAACTACGCCAACATTGTACACAACGACCTAAACGACAATAGTGGGCGTGTACGCTGCCGCGAGCTTCTCACAAAAAACCTGCGCAACTTCGGGCGCCAGCAGCACTACACTGAAGAGCAAGCCGACGCGAAGATGTCGCGGCGATTCATGTCAATCAATCTCGCCAAACCGATGGAGACTGTTGGGCAATACCCCTTCGTGCTCTGCGCGTGGCCCTCTTTCGCCGATCAGCCCTATATCACCAACTACCGTATTTATGACGATCGCGTCGGCGAGACCACTCGTTTCACCTATCGCCCGAACCACGAGTGGTACTGGTTCCCTCAGCAGAAATCGACTGAGGTCTCGATGCTTAAGTGTTACGACTCGGTCACCGACGGGTCCGTCTCACGCTGGTCTTTCCATAGTGCTTGTGTCGACCCTACCGCGCCTGAGGATGCTCCTTGCCGGAAGAACGTCGTGGTCCGATCCTTTGTGTTCTTCTAGGAAGCAAGGAACGCCATCGCCACGACTGCGTGAGGTGTTCGCCGGTTCCCTCTGACAGGTGAGCAAAACCTCACGCGGTTCTGCACCATACCGGCAGTATGATTCAACGCCTCCGCTAGCCTTCCCTTCACCTGAAAACATTTTAGCTCTTTCCAATCTCGGAAATGCCCTCGGCAGCGGTCTGATCGCTGCCGTCGGTCTCCCGCCCTGGGTCCTCCCGAATCCGCTGGCGGCTCGACGGGAAGCGCGTCGCGTCCATCTGCTTCCCGCTTCCTGAACCTCCTCGTCATCTCGTCATTCGTAAGCTCTGTACAGCCTTATGAAAATGATTTAACTTTTATTAGCTTTTTGTTATTACAGATTGCGGCGGATATGACAGAAGGGTCTCACTTAAAAACGACGGGTATAACGCTCGCAACAGGCGCAACACCCCGGATCTATTGGTGAACGGTTCGCGACGAGGCTGATCTCGACGTTGATAAGGGGCGTGCTACGGTCACGCCCGGCTTTTGCTGGAACGTCCCGTTGTGGCCGATCACCAACTCGATATTTCCGAAGTTGGGACTGCCATGAAAAAACAACTGCTGAAGATCGTCTTGTTATTCCTTCTTTTCGCCCCAGCGTAGCCTCTAAACGCCGCTCAGCCGCGGACCCTCACCGAGCACGATCTACTCGCGCTTCTCGCGGGCGGTGTCTATAGCAACCGCATAGCGGGCCTCGTTGAGGAGCGCGGATCACATTCGTTCCCACCCCCGCTGACCTCGAGCGGCTCCGCAAGGCGGCCGCTCAAGAGCCTTTAGTGCATGCGGTTGAGGTGGCTCTCAGAGTCATACCCAGGCAAGCGTCAAATCAAACTACATCACCTTCAGTGTCGCGAAGAATTCAGACGAAGCCAGCACCTGCAAACAATCAAATTGTATTGAATCCACCGTTAGTAAAACCGGAAACCGCGCCCTCGCAACCCACGGTGAACGCAGAAGCAGGCATCCCCTCAGGCACTACGATCGATATGAGCAACTGGGTTCGGTACCAGCAATACATGCCGGTCGGGATGGTGCAATTGTTCGAGGGTAATTATCCCTGGAAAATGCCGCGAGACATCGAAATTGATGTTGGGCCTACCGCTACATATAGTCTGCCGAAGGGTCATGAGGACGCGACACGCCGATATAGCAGCGCTGTTCGTATTGTGCATCTCACGAACGGGGCATACTGACATTGAAAATTATAAAGGTGGGCTACCGTTTCCTTATCCTCAGGATCCCGACAAAGGTTATAAACTACTTGCCTACGCGTGGTTTGCGTACACCCCCAACGTATTATCGGGCACCGAGCGAAATCCGATTACGACCTGCTCAGAGACTAGTCAAAGCTATATCAGCTGCGATCGCTTCTCATACGTATTCCGCCAGCTTTCCTACAACACCGACCCGGGAGCGCCTGCTAATCAGAACAACGGGCTCAATTCGTGGTACACGGAATGGCTGTCCATCGAGCAGCCCGAGCAATTGCGCTACACGACGATTCTAACGCTGTATCCTAGAAATAATCAGCACTCGAAGGATTTATTTATTTTCGTTCCTGCACTGCGCCGCTGGATCAGGAGCTCGCTTGCTTCCAGATGTAGTCCAATCGCGGGAACCGACTATGTGCAGAACGATTTCAAAATGGAAGGGTTTAGCGGAGGCATCGGAGCGTTCACGTATCCTGCTCCCTTCCGAGATCGAGCCACCAATAGTACAAGGGTCGAAGAAACCGTGAGGTGGGCAAATGGCAGACGATCAAAGGCCGGAAGAAGTCCAGCGCTGGACGGCCAAGCGTCGTGCGGCATTGGTAATCAGCTTGCTCAAAGGTGAGACGGCGGCGGCGGAAGCGGCGCGGCGGCACGGGTTGAAGATCGCTGAGGTCGAGGACTGGCGCGATCGTTTCCTGCTCGGGGCCGAGAACGCACTGCGCGCGCGGCCCAAGGAGGATGAAGCGCTGCGCGAAGAGGAGCTCAATC